>NZ_CP046977.1:2418800-2721150 GCF_030408455.1 Corynebacterium atrinae | reverse complement strand
CGGTACCTCGTTCCTGGATCATCTCAATTTGGGCGCACGAGACCACCGAAGTGAGCTGCCCAGCCGTAAATTCTGTTGCTGACGGAGGTTGTACACTGTGTCATTCACAGGCCAGTATCACTGAAAAAGTGCCTGCCACCTCGCTATCCACAAAATTATTCACAGGTGTGGATAACGGACCCCCGAACATGTTATCCACAGCTTAGTCGAAAGGTTGTGGATAACCTATTTGGGTGGTGATACTGCTGTGACCTGGGATTAAGGGTCGAAGGTGGGAAACTCTCAACCTTTAATTTACAGTTATCCACAGATCCGCTCACTCACACGGTGTGATTCTTTCTGATTGCTCTATTGTTACTAGCTCTCCGGAAGTGCTGTCTAGTGATTTGGCATGAACTTCTGTGAGTGCCCGGTCATGGGCGACTAAATTGTCAGAAGGTTGCCAGGGAAAATGAGCAAAGACCCCGGTAACCAGCGATGAAAGACATCGGTGTTATTTCAGGTGCCCCCGAAGACCTCAGGTGAATGAGTGGGCGTGTCGATTTGTTCGAGGTCCGCGGATTCGCGTAGTCTGGCATGGTCTGTCACACCGCCGGACAAGGATTCGGAAGGTGTGTGTGAGAGCAGAGTCGGCACTGAATTCGGGCCGCGGCACGCACTACCCCGCCGCGCGTCTGTGTGGACACTGCGCGCCCCAGGTGGAGTTTTCCACCCTGGGCATCTCCAAACCGTCATTTCACATTTGTACGGAGGTCCGATCCCGGTCGGCCTCCGCGTTACGTAGTAGAGGAGAACAACCGTGGCAAAGGGCAAGCGGACGTTCCAACCAAATAACCGTCGTCGCGCACGCGTGCACGGCTTCCGTACCCGTATGCGTACCCGCGCCGGTCGTGCAATCGTCTCGGCTCGTCGTCGTAAGGGCCGCGCCAAGCTCACCGCTTAAGAGGAGCACACTCCGGTGCTTCCTCAACAGCAAAAATTCACGTCGCCGTCTGACTTTAGCCGGACGATCAAGCGTGGACGCCGTGCAGGAACCCGCACCGTTGTGGTCCACCTGGTGGATCGCTCCAGCATGCCCGACGCGGACATTGCCCTCCAGGGCGGTCCCCGCGTCGGGCTTATTGTGTCCAAGGCCGTCGGGAACGCGGTGATCCGTCACCGTACTTCTCGGCGGCTTCGGCATATCTGTGTTTCACGCTTTGGGTCTCTCCCAAAGCCCACTGACCTGGTGATTCGTGCCCTGCCGGCGGCAGGGACGGCGTCGTCAAGCGAGCTTGACAGCGACCTGAACAAAGCGCTGAAGAAACTGGGAGTGGGACATGGATGAGGACCTGCCAGTACCGCGGGGATTGATCGCCCGCGGGCTCACTGCAGCAGTGCGTTTCTACCAAAACTATCTTTCGCCCCTTAAGATGGGGTCGTCCTGCCGATTCGAACCAACGTGCAGCGCCTACGCTTTAGAGGCTGTTTCACGCCACGGGGCCGCCACCGGCGTTGTCATGACGCTATCCCGGCTAAGCAAGTGTGGCCCATGGCATCCGGGCGGGTATGACCCCGTAACCACGCGAAACTCGACACCAACTGATATCAAGGAGTTCTGACACAGGTGCTCAACTTCATCTACTGGCCTATTTCGGCCATCCTGTGGTTCTGGCACAAGGTATTTAGCTTTGTCCTCAACCCGGATTCCGGCATCTCCTGGGTGCTCGCCATTATCTTCCTCACCTTCACCATCAAGGCTTTGCTGTTCAAGCCGACGATGAACCAGCTCCGCTCCGGCCGCAAGATGCAGGAGATGCAGCCGAAGATGCAGGAGATTCGCGCCAAGTACAAAAATGACCAGACGAAGATGATGGAGGAGACGCGCAAGCTCCAGAAGGAGATGGGCGTCAACCCCATCGCCGGCTGTCTGCCCATGCTGGTGCAGATCCCCGTGTTCATCGGCCTATTCCACGTGCTGCGCTCCTTCAACCGCACCGGCCAGGGCGTTGGCCAGCTCGGGATGTCGATCGAGCAGAACTACCACACCCCGAACTACATCTTCGGCGTCGATGACGTGCAATCCTTCCTCGATGCCACGCTCTTCGGCGTACCGCTCTCGGCGTTTATTTCGATGCCGCAGGAGATGTACGCCGCGTTCCCCAACGTCGAGTTCACCCGCACCGACATCATGTTCGTCGCCGTGCCGCTGGTGCTCATCATCGCCGTGGCCACGCACTTCAACGCCCGCATGTCCATTGACCGCCAGGCCGCCCGCATCGCCTCCGGCAAGCAGGCCGCCCCCTCCGGTGACCGCGCCGAAATGATGCAATCCCAAATGGCCATGATGAACAAGATGATGCTGTGGTTCATGCCGCTGACCATCCTGTTCACCGGCTTCCTCTGGCACATCGGCCTGCTGTTCTACATGGTCTCCAACAACGTGTGGACCTTCTTCCAGCAGCGCTTCATCTTCAACAAGATGGACGCGGAAGAGGCCGCCGAGGAAGAGGCCCGCAAGGCCCTTAAGCGCACCACTGCGCCGGCCCCCGGAGCCCGCAAGACGAACAAAAAGAAGAAGAAATAGCTTCTTCCCCGCTTCGCCCCCACAGCCACCGCCCGAGCGCGGTGGCTGTGTTGATTCACGCTCATGACCACCAGGTAGTCTCAGGGTCATGAGTCAGACCCCGGATCCCGTTGTGGAACCCATCCCGGCCGCCGCGGCCGATGTGTTCGGCGACCGCCTGCCCCTCGCGGAGGCCTACCACCACTCCCTGGCCACTGATGGCTCGCTGCGAGGATTTATTGGCCCCAGGGAGGTGCCGCGCCTGTGGGAACGCCATATCCTCAACTGCGCCGTGGTGGGTGAGGTCCTAGAGCATGGGATAAGGGTCGCCGACGTCGGATCCGGGGCCGGCCTGCCGGGTATTCCGCTTGCATTGGCACGACCCGACCTAGAGATCATCCTCATCGAGCCGCTGCTCAAGCGCTCGGTGTACCTCGCTGAGGTGGTGGAAATGCTCGCGCTGCCCAACGTCACGGTCATCCGTGGCCGGGCCGAGGAGAAGTCGGTGCGCGCGCAGCTGGGGGCCGTGGATGTGGTCACCTCCCGTGCCGTCGCCCCCCTGGGCAAGCTGGCCGGCTGGTCGTTGCCACTAGTGGGCGTGGGCGGCTCCATGATCGCCATGAAAGGCTCCTCGGTGACCGAAGAACTGACCCGTGACGCACGAGAGATCAAGCGTGCTGGAGGGGGCAAGGCGGAGATTATCAGCGTGGGTGGGAAACTGCTGGCAGAGCCGACGACCCTCATCCGTATCCCCCGGGTGCGTTGAGGAAGTGCTCACTACCGGGTGAGCAACCACTAAGGTAGTAAGAGCTACGTCGACAAGTGCAGGAAGAGGTCCACGCACATCCATGGATGACCACACACGGGTACGTTCCCCCCGGGCCACGCTGCCCAAGCCGGAACGCCCACGCCTGATCACCGTCGCGAACCAAAAGGGCGGGGTGGGCAAGACGACCTCGTCAGTCAACCTGGCTGCCAGCCTGGCGGAGCACGGTAACAAGGTGCTGGTCATCGACCTCGACCCGCAGGGCAACGCCTCGACCGCGTTGGGGGCCGTGCATACCTCCGGCACCACATCCAGCTATGAGATGCTCATCGGTGAGGCCACTGGCCTCGAGGCGATGCAGCAGTCAACTGCCCACGAAAACCTCTATTGCATCCCCGCCACCATCGATCTAGCGGGCGCCGAAATTGAAATGGTCAGCATGGTGCGCCGCGAGTACCGGCTCCATGACGCGCTGCGCCGCGGGTTCATCCAGGAACAGGGCTTCGATTACGTGTTCATCGACTGCCCGCCCTCGCTCGGGCTGCTCACCATCAACGCGATGACGGCCGTCGACGAGGTCCTCATCCCCATTCAGTGCGAGTATTACGCCCTGGAAGGTGTGGGCCAGCTGCTCAACAACATCACGATGATTCGTGAGCACCTGAACACTAACCTGCACATCTCGGCCATCCTGTTAACGATGTACGACGGCCGCACCAAGCTCTCCGAGCAGGTGGCCACCGAGGTGCGCCAGCACTTCGGCGATGTGGTGTTGATCAACCTCATTCCCCGCTCGGTGAAGGTCTCCGAGGCGCCCGGTTTCGGCCAGACAATCATTCAGTTCGACCGTTCCTCGAAGGGAGCGATGGCGTACCTCGACGCCGCGTGGGAATTCGGAGCTCGGGGCGACTACCAGACGGTAGCTTCGACTGGCGCCATCGGAGTGAGCCCGGAAACCGCCGCCGAGCTCAACGCTTTGGACACCGTGGAGGAGCAATAATGACCGACGATAAGGCTAAGAAGCTGCCCAAGGGCGCCCCTAAGATCGTGCAGGAACCCCGCAAGGGTGGCCTGGGTCGAGGTCTTGCCGCGCTCATCCCTTCGGGCCCTACCTCCGGCTCGCCCCGCCTCGGCGACGGTGCGGCCGACGTCATTTTGGGGGGCACCAAGGGTGCCCGCCAGGCCAGCTCAACGACGGCTCCACCGGCGAAACCGTCAAAGCTTGAACCCCGGGGCGTCGATAAGCAGGCGGTAACGCCAGCCGACGGTTTCGGTGCCACCTACCGCGAGATCCCCCTCGGGGAGATCGTGCCCAACCCGCAGCAGCCCCGCCAGGTCTTCGATGAGGAGGCGCTGGCCGAGCTCGTCCATTCGATTCGCGAGTTCGGGCTCATGCAGCCGATCGTCGTGCGCCGCGCCGCCGATGACTCGGGCTACGAGATCATCATGGGTGAGCGCCGCTGGCGGGCATCCTCGAAGGCGGGTCTGCGCACCATCCCGGCGATCGTCCGGGAGACCGACGACGGCGACATGCTGCGCGATGCCCTCCTGGAGAACATCCACCGCGTGCAGCTCAATCCGTTGGAAGAAGCCTCGGCCTACCAGCAGTTGCTCGAGGAATTTGGCGTCACCCAGACGGAGCTGGCGGACCGCCTGGGCCGTTCTCGTCCCGTAATCACAAACACCCTGCGCCTGCTCACCCTGCCGGTGGCGGTGCAACGTCGGGTGGCGGCCGGAGTGTTGTCCTCGGGCCATGCCCGGGCGATCGCCGGCGTGAAGTTGGGTGATGACACGTCTGCCGCGCAGGACCATCTAGCCGACCGGGTCGTCGCCGAGGGGTTGAGCGTGCGCGCCACGGAAGAGGCCGTGACTCTGCTCAACCGCAACGGGGCCCCGGCGGAGAAAAAGCAGGCCACCCCGGTCGCTCAGCCGGAGGCCTTCATCCGTGCGGCGGACCGCCTCGCCGACGAGTGGGATACCAAGGTTACGGTCACGATGGGTCGCCGCAAGGGCAAGATGGTCGTCGAGTTCGGCGACCAGGAAGACTTCGAACGCATCCTCGCGCTCATCGAGGGTCAGGGATAGCGCAGGAGAGCAAGGCGTGTACGCGACGCTGATCCCCTTGAGCCAGGACACGCTGGACCAGATTCACCCGCAGGCCGCGCGTTCCATCTTCTGGGAGCTCGACGCGGAGGCCGCCGCGACGGTCCTGGCGACGAGTGATCCGGCCTTTGAGAAGGAAGCCTGGCTGGCCAGGACGCTGTTCGACTACGGCTCCTGCGGCTTCTCCATCGCGCGCAGCACCTTCAACCATGCGGTGGCCACGGTGCTGTTCTGCTCGCGTATCGACGCCCCCGGGGCCGCCCAGCTGCCTACCGCCCCGGTCTCCGCGGACGCCGAGCTGCTCACGTCACTGTTCATCGACCCCGGCTTCGCCGGTGTCGGCCTGGAGGCCGTGCTTCTCGACGCCGTCATCATGGAACTGGTCGGCAGGGACGTCCCCGCCATCGAGGCTTTTGGGTGGCGCAGTGACTTCTTCGCCCGCCCGGATGTGGATTATCTGCTGCGCGGGGTCGTTGGGGATCTCGTGCGCTCCGCCCCGGAGATTGGGCTTATTTCCGTCTCGGTGCTGGAGGCAGCCGGATTTAAGGTGATCGCGGATCACCCCGTACTCCCCCGCCTGCGGCTCGACCTGCCGCCCCAGCAGGATCTGCTTTCGGCCGCGGACGTGGAATTGCTCCTCGCCCGGGCGCGCTCCTGCTAGAGGTTCTCCGCCTTAAGCAGCTCGGCAAACTTGAACGTTCCGGTCGGCTGATCATCCTGATCGAGCAGGTAGAGCCGTTTCACGGCCACGACTATCGCCTCCGCGATGGAATCGCGCACAGCCGGGTTCGTCAGCTTGGCGACATCGTCCGGGTTCGTCAGGTAACCCGCCACTAGCTCCACCGTTGGCATCTGCGTTAAACGCAGCAGCTCCCACGTGCGGGCATGGCTGCCGCAATTCTGCAGCTCCGTGCGGGCAACGATTTCTCGCTGCACGTAACCCGACAGGGTCTCACCCGTGAGGGAACTATCGCCGTGATCCGAACCGAAGTAGAAGGTAGCCACGCCGGAGGCCTTCTCATTGGGGTAGGAATCGCACTGCAGGCAAATCATGAGGTCGGCGCCGAAGGCGTTGGCGATCTCGGCCCGAGTCTTAGAAGAGGGATTATCCATCCGCGGGCGGGAGATGATCGTCTCCATGCCTGCGGCGACCATCCGGCCCTCCAGGCGAGAGGCCAGGTCCCACAGGATTTCCTCCTCGGTGATCTCGCCGTACAGACCCATGACGCTGCGACCCTGGTGAGACCCGCCGAACGCGGGGTCAATGACTACGCGCTTGCCTGCCAGTTTCGGGCCGGCGCTGCGGACGCTCTCCCGCTCCCGAATCGCCTGCGGGGAACCGCCGGTGATGCGGCGACCCAACAACTTCAGGGCGCGAATCGTATCCGGACCGCACACCCCATCGTCTTGCAAGCCCGAGTTGAGCTGGAAGTTCACCAGTGCCTCATAGGTGGCCCGGCCGAAGTGTCCGTCGATGCGGTGGGCGTAGAAACCTAACTCTTGGAGCTGGTTTTGCAGCTGGGATACGTCATCGCCCACCAGCTCGTTACCGGGCTGGAAGGAGAGCACGCGGGCACCGAGCCGGTACGAGGCCTGGCGAAGTTCGCGCAGCGTCGTCTCATCGATCGCGCCGGAGGGAATAATGCCACGGGACTGCTGGAAGGCCTTGAGGATGACGGAGAGCTCCTCATCAAAAAGCTTGTCTTCCTCGTCGAACTTCTGCGATTTCCAATCGGTGAGGGCATCCTCAAACCCGGGGAGCAGGCCGAGACGAGCGAGCGTCGAACGAGCTTCCGCAACGCGGGGGCTGCGATCCCCGACACGTAGTATCTTCGTCACGACACTCCTTCCAGTCCAGACTTTCGAAGTCTCAGACTACCAGTCAGAGATGAGATTCCAGCTTTGCCACGATCGCCGACTTGGGCTGCAAGCCAACAAACTCGTCAACCTTCTCGCCGTTTTTGAAGAACATGACAGCGGGGATCGACATGACCTGGAACATGGCCCCGAGGGTGCGCTCGGCGGAAACATCGACCTTGGCGACGGTGACCTTATCCCCCATCTCATCGGCGATTTCCTCGATGATGGGGCTGAGCTTCTTGCAGGGGCCACACCAGTCGGCCCAAAAGTCGACGATGACCGTCTTGTCGGAGTCGATGACCACGTCCTTGAACGTGGCCTGGGTGACGTTAATGACGTTGCTCACGATCAGTGTCCTTAAAGGTTTTCGAGGTAATGCTGGGCGTCCAATGCCGCGCGGCAACCGGAGCCCGCGGCGGTAATCGCCTGCTGGTAATGATCATCGACCAAGTCGCCGGCTGCGAAGACGCCGGGGAGGTTGGTGCGGGTGGAAGGCTCGTCGACCTGGACGTAGCCGCCGCCGTTGAGGTCCACCTGGCCGTCAAGGAAGCCGGAGCGCGGGTCGTGGCCGATGGCGACGAACATCGCGGACACGGGCAGCTCCGAGACCTCCCCGGTGACCGTGTCCCGGAGGACCAGGCCCGCAACCTTGCCAGCCTTTTCGCCGGTGCCCTCAATGACGCGGTCCACCACCTTGTTCAGCGCGAACTCAATCTTGTCGTTCTGCTTCGCGCGATCAAGCATGATCGGCGAGGCGCGGAAGCCCTCGCGGCGGTGGATGATGGTCACCTTGTCAGCGAATTTGGTAAGGAAGGTCGCCTCCTCCATCGCGGAGTCACCACCGCCGACGACGGCGATCTCGGCGCCCTTGAAGAAGAACCCATCACAGGTGGCACAGCTGGACACTCCCCGACCCATGAGCTCCGACTCGCCGGGAACGCCGAGCAACCGCGGGGCGGCACCCGTCGCGAGGATGACGGTGCGGGCCTGGAAGACCTCATCTCCAACGTGGATCTTCTTGATGTCGCCGCTAAGCTCCACCGAATCCACCAGCTCCATGCGCAGGTCGGCGCCGAAACGCTCGGCCTGGGAACGCATCTCCACCATGAGGTCCGGGCCCATGATGCCCTTTTCAAAGCCCGGGTAGTTCTCCACCTCGGTGGTGTTCATCAACGACCCGCCGTACTCGTAGCCCTCGAAGACGATGGGCTTGAGCTCCGCGCGGGCGGCATACAAGGCTGCGGTGTACCCCGCCGGCCCCGAGCCGATGATCGCCACATCGTGGATGGTGTCAACAACGGTCATAGTGTGGGATCTCCTGAGTTCGTTGGGTACGTCTGCGGCCTAAGTCTATCCTCCGCCTCCGGTACAACGCCCAGCCACCGTGGTTCATTCCGGCTCCAAATTCTCCCCCAAGTTCTCCCGCAGCGCCTGCCGCGCGCGAGCGCGGCGGGACTTGATGGTGCCAGGCTGGACCCCCTCCTGCCGGGCGACGTGGGCGATCGAATACCCGGCGACGTCGATAAGCCACAGTGCCTCGCGCTGGTTGGGATGCAGCTTGGCTAAACCCTCCTGCAGGTGCAAGAGGGTTTCTTTGTGGTGGATGGGATCGACGGCGAGCTTGAGATTGATCTCGTGCGGGATGGCCTCCCCGTCCAACACGGCCAGCTCGACTTGGTTGCGATGGTTACGGAAGTCCCAGCCGGTGTTCATGACCAGGCGGTGCAGCCAGGTGCTCAGACTCGCCTCGTGGCGGTAGGTGTGTAACTTGCGGCTGGCGCGCAGGAAGGCCTCTTGGAGAATGTCATTGGCATCTTCCTCGTTGTGGCCGTACTTGCGGGCGACCCACAACAGCCGCGCGCGGTGCTTTTCCACGATCCTGCTAAAGGCCCGCATGTCTCCCCCGATGTAGGCCGCTATGAGAGCTCCGTCTGGCTGGTTCATCATTTCCCCCCGGAAATTGTGGTGACCAACCCAGTCCACCCCAGGGGAGCCAACCCCGCCACCGGAGGAGCTCAAAGCGCCCACTCCAGTGGGAACACCTGCTAGCGGGTGCCCACCAGATCTACCTCGGCGATCTCCGTGGGGGCACCGTCAGTGGCTGGCTGAGTGATCCACAGCAGCACCGCCGAGACCTCGACTGACTGCGGCAATGCGATGGTCGTGGTTCCTGCGTGCAAGGTGCCCTGCGCTAGGCGTGACGCATCGCCGGGGTTGACGCTGCCGGCATCGCTGACCGAATAGATTTCGAAGGAGGCACCTGAGCTCGTGGCCTGCACGAGGACGGTTTGCAACTGAAACTGCTCCCCCGCGTCGATGGTTACGCCGGAGGGGAAGGTACTGGGAACCCAGCGGGTAGCAGCATCATCATCGGTGACCTCGGGAGCGCTTGCGCCCACGGGAGCGAGGATGATGGGCAGCTCCGTCGGGGCGGCTTCGCTGGAGCGCTGCAAGGAGTCGCTGGTGACGGGCGCCTCCACATTGCCCTTACCGAAGATCGACGCCACGTAAGTCGTCAGCGCAGCGACCAGCACCACCGCGCCGATGGCAAGCAGGGCGATGAGGGTGGTCATTCGCCCCGAGTAGGCCTTGGAGCCGAAGCCCGGCTTGGCCGAGGGCTTCGGGGTGGAGTCTTCGGGGACGACCAGGACCTCCTCGGCCCGTTCGCCGCCCTCGTCCGCGTCTTCCACCCCGGCGAAGGCGCGGAGCTGGCGGGCGAGATCGCGCATATCCGCGTTTTCGGCGCGGGCCGCATCGACGAGGTGCTCGAGGCCGTGGCTAGAGGAAGCGAGCAGCGCCAACGCGGAGGCGATGGACTGTCGATCGCGGTCGATGGAGGCACCCGGCAGCACCGCCGGGAACGCCAGGACCGCCGTGCCGTCGGTGGAGATGCGGATGCGGGCACGGTTGTCCAAGCCCAACGGTGAGTTGGACTGGTGGGCGTTAGCGGCGGCGTCGACAAGCGGGGCGAGCGCCAGGGCGATGGCCTGTGGATCGAGGCGATCGTCGGACTCGGCGACGGCCTTGAGGGATGAGCCGGGAACCCAATCGGCGACGATGAGGCAGCCGGAGCGATAGGCCAGCGCCTCGACGTCCGGCCCCGCGACCTTGCGGGTGCGGCGCGAGACCTCGGAGGCGATGCCGGCGGCCGCGGCCGAAGAGGTCGGGGCCAGTGGGGCGCTACCGGTGGTGTCCACAAAACTCAGTGCCACTTCGCGGCCGGTGGCCAGCTCCTTGGCCTGCCAGAACCGCGCTCCGGGGACGGAACCGTGATCGGCGAGGAGACGGAAGCGGCCGTCGGAGACCGGCGCGCCGGGAACTAGGCGCGGGCCGCGGACCACGCCGGCGGACATGGGCGGCGGTACCGGGGAGGCGTTGAAGGGGTCCATCGCCATGAGCTGGCTGGACATTTCGCCGACGCTGGGCTCCTCCACCTGGATCTCGCGGGAGGTGTCGGGGCGGATGATGCGGGACAGCCCGGGGATCCGACCCAGGACGCGGCCCAAGTTCTGGACCTCGGGCAAGCGGGAGAACGACAGCGCGAAGCCCGTGACCACGAGGAAGATGAGGCCGACAATAGACATCCGCAGCAGGAAGCCCACGGAACCCAGGGGACGGAAGAGCGGCTCGGCGAAGAACAGGAGCAAGTAATCAGCTAGCAGCGCCACGGCGACGCCGACGAGCGAGGCCGCCGCCGCCCAGATCGTCGTGCGCATCAGCGAGCGGGTGCCCAAGTGACCGAGTTTGCGGCGAAGCAGGAGCGCGCCAATGACCGCACCGGTGATGAAACCGAAGCCGTTGGCGGCACCGAGGAGCACGACGACGCGCTCGGGGGCGGTGGCCACCGTTGGTGCCAGTAGCGACAAGACGATCTTGGTCACCGTGATGCCAGCGATGATGAAGGTGGGCGTCCACGCCTCTTCGCGGGCGTAAAACACACGCAAGTGGAGCAGCACGAGGGCGTAAGGGATGAGCGTGAACGCGGAGAAGCTCAAGGTCAGGCCGATGAGGGTGGCTGAGGCGCCATCGAAGTTGCGGTAGGCAAACAGGCCCATGCCGATCTGGGGGCCAAACGCCGTGAGGAACACGACGATGGGAATGAGCGCGATGAACGTCAGCTTGGAGGCCAGGTTGAGGTCACCCACGACTGCCTTGTCGTCGCCATCTGCGGCATTGCGGGACAGCCGCGGCATGATCGCGGTGAGCAGGGTGACGCCGATGATGCCGTAGGGGACCTGGAGCAACAGCCACGCCTGTTGGTAGATGTTCGGCGCAGAAGCATGCGCCTCAGAGGCGATGCGCATGGTGACGATGTAGCCGACCTGGGAGATCCCGACGTACACGATGATCGCCATGGCCATGCCGCCGAATTGCCGCAGCCGGTGGTCGATGCCCCACAGGGGGCGCAGGTCCACGCCCGCCTTTTTCAGGTAGGGCAGCATGATGAGCGCCTGGATGATCACGCCCAGGGTGGTCCCCGCGCCCAACAGCATGACGTGCGGGTCGAGGATGCCGGAGGGGGCGTGGGGGTTAAGGAACCCCGGGACTGACATGTAGAGGACGAGGACGGCGATGGAGACGACATTGTTTGCCACCGGTGCCCAGGCACCCGGTTTGAAGATGGATTTGGTGTTGAGTACCGCCATGAACAGCGCAAAAATGCCGTAGAAGAAGATCTGTGGCAGCAACAAGTAGGCGAAGGATGTCGCCTGGATGACGTTAACCTTGCCCTCGTCATCGAGCATGATCCGCGTGAGAATCGGCGCGGCCACCACCGCCAGCACCGTCACCACGATGAGCAGCGAAGCCGAGAGGGTGAACAGGCGCCGGAAGAAGGCCGCTCCCCTATCGGGGTCTTCCTTCTCAGCCCGGACGAGCACGGGCACCACGAGCGAGGTGAGCACCGCGCCGAGGACGATCTCGGTGATGAGGTTGGGCAGAGTGTTCGCCGAGTTGAAGGCCGAGGCTACCGCCGGGCCCAGCGCCGCACCGATGAGCAGGTTGCGCAGGAAGCCGGTGATGCGGGAGATGAGGGTGGCCACCGCCATCGACCCACCGGCCCGCACGACTTCCGAGTCTGTGGCTACCTTCTCCGGGAGCGCCTCGTCGGGAACTCCCAGCATGATGCCCGGCGCGGAGGTCAGCGTCGAGCGATCGTGGTCACGCCCCGTTGCTCTTGGCTGAGTGGTGCCGCTTCGTCGGTCGGGCACAGGTGCCGGAGGCGTCGGCGTGGAAAAGCGCGAGCGCTGTCCGACGGGCGGAGTGGGGTTGGTTTCATTGGTAGTCACTTTGACCTAACCATTCTTGATGTGTTCACTCTGACGACGCTGGTAGGAGCGTCGGCGCCCGACCCGGAACACCAGCGTCAGGGTGAGCCCGATGACGAGGAGCAACGCGATTCCGTAGGTTCCGACAATACCGGCCCGGGTTTGCACGGTAATTTCCACCGGAGTGGAGATTGGCGAGCCGTCGCGGGTGGCCAGCCACAGTTGCAGCTGTGTTTGATCTCGCCCGGAGGGGCCGGAGGGCAGATCCGCGGTCATCTGCACCGTGATGGAGCCGTGCGCGGGGATATGGACCCGCTCGGGCACGTTGACGTGGGCACCGGTGGGTCCGGAGTATGCCAACTCGGCGTCGACAGGCAACGGCAGCCCGTTTTCGGCGACGATGAGCAACGGTGAGCTTTCCGAAACACGCGTGTACACATTGCCCGGCGGAATCAGAGCCACCGATCCGCGCAGGTCCTGGAGGGCTTGGCGGTTGGCGTCGAGGCGTTCGTCGGTGCGCAGCACGGCGGTGTCATAGGTGCTGATGCTGTTGCGATCGGTCGCAGTAAGCGAGGAGACGACGTCGAGACGCAGGGGCAACGTGAACCCGTAGCGGGTGAGGGCGATCGCGGGATCGTTGAGGGTGATGCGGGTGAGATCGTCGATGTAGCGGGCCTGCTGGCCCGCGCGGAGGACCTCGGCGTCGCTGATGACGGAGGGGTCCACGTAGGGGCTACCGAAGCGCACGACGCCCGGGGTCGGCGGGGCGATGGGCTGGCTTTCGAGTCCCGTCGGAGTGGTCACGGCGGTTCCCAGGGCGAGCGGTAGCGCCCGGGAGTCAGCGAACAGCGCCGCAGTGGTGTCCAGCAGCGTTGCTGCGGTGTCGGGATCGAGGTTGGCGGGTGGGACCGCGAAGATTGGGTCGGGCTTTTGTGCCCAGTTACCTGGCAGGGACTTTTCCGCGACCGTCAGGCGCAGGGCCGTGCCCGCCGAAATGGCGCGGGCGGCGGTGGAATCCTCCAGATAGTCGAAACGGGCTTCCGGGTTGGAGTAGCCGGTCGTTGCCGGCGCGGGACCGGTGGAGGCGAGCATGGCTCCCAGTGCGCCGGGGAACTTCCACGCTGTAATGCCCGGTGCGAGCAGCGCCGAGGAGTCGGTCGAGGGCACGCCCCAGGTTGTATTGTCGGCGACGAGGACGCTCACCGACTGCGCGGGTGCGGGCGGGACGGCCGGAATTGCCGGGGTGAGGTCGGTGGATTCCAGGGCGGTGTCATCATCAGTAGTGGGTTCCTGCGGCGCGAGGGCGGCGACTTCCTTCTCCCACTTCTGCTGCATGCCGCCGGTGGACACCGTTGAGGTCGAATGGTCGGCCCACCCGAGCGCCGGAGCGGCTTGCTCGGTGACGTACCCGCTGTTGGGGATAACTAGATTGTTCACTGGGGTCGCGCCCAGCTCCTCCTGGAGCACGGTGGGTCCGCGTTCCACGGACTCGCGGAAGAGCCACTCATCGCGGGTGGCGGCTACGGCGTTGAGGTCGGCATTGTTCCAGGGCAGGGCAACGGTACAGCTCCGGGAAGCGACCTCGCGGAGCCTATCCAGCCACTGCTGCGCGTGCTCCGCACCGGTGCCCTTCTCCCCCTGGTCCGCCTCGTTGCTGCTGCCCCAGGAATCGCGGAGCCGTTGGGATTTTTGTACCGGGGACGGGCGGGTTCCTGCTACGACGTAGCCATCAGTTGCCATTCGCGCGACCGTGTCCACCAGCGCGGGATCAATGGCCAAGCAGGAACCCTCCCGCAGATTTCTCGCCTGCGGACCATCGGTGATGGCGTAGCGATACGTCGACAGCAGCCGGTCCAGCCGCCCACCCTCCGCGAGTTGTCCCGCGAGCTGTTCGCTGCTCAGGATCAGTGCCGGTTGCTCTGGTGCGGTTCCCAGCTCTCCGGGGACGATATCAATCTCCGCGGTGAGCGGATACACGAGGTTGAGCCCCGGCGCCTGCGGCGGGGTCGTCTCGCCCTCAGTCGCCTCGGCCGCCACCGACACGAGCATCCGCTCGCTGCTCAGCGACTGTTCGCCTCCGTCGTCCAGCGTGCCACTCAGCGAAAACATCACCGGGTACACCGCGCCGGGTTCGAGGGAAAGGTCATCGGCGCTCACCGTGATGGTGACATCGCGCCGCTCCCCCGGTTCCACATCGGAGATGCTTATCGACGCCCCCCTCAACGGGTAGGCCGAATCCTCCAGGCTCAGAGCCTGCCGGGCCTGCCCCGCCGTCGGCGTGGGGTAGCCCCGCTGCGGGCGCAGTGTGAGGTCGCGAGCCGTGGAGTCAGCTGAGTTCGATACCGTCAGCGTGACCGTCAGCGGTTGGCCGGGTTGGAGTTGGGAGGCCCCGAGATCGGGAGCCTCGCGCAGGTCGAGGTTGATGCCGTCATCTGGTTCGCTGCGGGCGGCCGGGTTGACCCATTGTTCCGCGACCGAAGGGTCGCTGGGGCTGACTGGAGTCGGGAGGGCGTGTGCGGGGGTGACCCAGGCGGGCGTAGATAAGCACAGCAATACCCCGGCAACCAGGAGGCGCTGTGGGCGGCTCACCGTGGGGTCGCCCTTCCGGCCGCCTTCTCCTCCCGCGCCAACTCGGGCAGAAGGTCGTGCGCGGTGCGGGCGAGCTTACGCTCATCGGCATAAGCCAGGTGTTCAATGAGCTCCGAAACGGGGATCCAGGATACCTCCGTGACCTCCGGGTCCTCGTCGTTGAGGCCACCGTCGACAAAGCGCAGGAGGTGATGGTGCACCGTCTTGTGGATGCGCACGCCCTCCGACACAAACCAATAATCGATCACGCCGAGATCAGCGAAAGTTTCGCCGTGAACTCCGGTCTCCTCCCACACCTCGCGCTCGGCCGTCGCGCGGCGGTCCTCCCCCGGCTCGACGTGCCCCTTTGGCATCGACCACAACAGACGCCCGCGACGATCAAGCCGGCCGATCAACGCGACATAAACCCGGCTGAGATCCACCTCTCCGGCGTCGTTGACGGCCTCCGCCAGACCGGAGACGACGAGCCCACCAGCGGACGTCTCATCGCGGGTGACCATCCGACTATTCGCTGACGTGCGGCGTTTATGCTGCGTGTTCCGCTGATTGGAGCGCTGATTCGTCCGCTGGGCCGAAGAGCGACGGCGGTTGCCGGATCCGTCGCGGTTGCCGGACTTCCGTCGCCCGCGATTCTTGTCGTCCTCGCCCGCTGACTCGGGCTTTTGAGCTTTGTGCGCCTTCTGAGTCTCCTCCGGGGCGCCCTGGGCACGGCGACGCGACCGTCGGCGGCGGCGCCGGCGTTTCGGATCGTGGGAATCCGATCCCCGCTCAATGTCAGTCATCCCCGCCATCGTATCCGCTGGGAGCACCTTTCGAAATTCCCGGACGCCCGTGTGTCACCGGTAGATTGGTGGCTGTGACTTTTGAGGACGCTCCGCTGACCCCCCTGGCCCTGTTATCGCGGGCCGAGAAGACCATTGTCGGGCTCGCCCCAGTGCTCTCTGATTTGGTGGCGGCCTTCGCGGCCCGTGGTGTTCCTCTCTATCTCGTGGGTGGCTCCGTGCGCGACGCGGTCCTCGACCGCCTGGGCCATGACCTGGACTTCACCACTCCCGCCCGGCCCGATCTCATCCTTGAGATCCTCAACGAGTGGGCCGAGACAGTGTGGGATACCGGCATTGACTTCGGCACCGTTTCCGCCGTCAAGGCCGGCCAGCAGATCGAGATCACCACCTTCCGCTCCGATACCTATGATGGGCAGTCCCGCAACCCCGCCGTCATGTACGGCGACACCCTCGAGGGCGATCTCATCCGCCGCGACTTCCGCTGCAATGCGATGGCCGTCGAGCTGTCGCTTATCGACGGTTCGCTGGAGGGACGCTTCCACGATCCTCTCGGTGGACTCGACGATGTGCTCAGCCGCCGCCTGGACACCCCCGACGCCCCCGAGATCTCCTTCAACGATGATCCCCTGCGCATGCTCCGCGCCGCCCGCTTCGTATCTCAACTCGGGTTCGGCGTAACTGACCGGGTCCGCTCCGCCATGACCGAAATGGCTGGTCAGATCGAACGCATCACCGTCGAGCGCATTCAAGTGGAGTTGGACAAGCTGATGCTCGGTGATGCCCCTTGGGCCGGAATGAACCTGCTGGTGAGTACCGGTATCGCAGCCTTTGTTTTCCCGGAGATCCCCGCCATGCGGGCCATGCAGGACGAACACCGCCAACACAAGGACGTCTACGCCCATTCCATGCAGGTCCTGCGCCAGGCCATTGATCAGGAAGAGGACGGCCCCGACCTGGTGCTACGCTGGGCGGCTTTGCTCCATGATTGCGGCAAGCCCGCCACCCGCTCCTTTGACGATGGCCGCGTTTCCTTCCACCACCACGAAGTCGTCGGGTCCAAGCTGGTGCGCAAACGCCTGCGCACCCTGAAGTACCCCAAGCACGTCACCTCCGACATCAGCCAGCTGGTCTACCTGCACATGCGGTTCCACGGCTTCGGCGAGGGCCAGTGGACTGATTCCGCCGTGCGCCGCTACGTCACCGACGCCGGCGAGCTCCTACCTCGCCTGCACAAGCTCGTTCGCGCTGATTGCACCACCCGCAACCAAAAGAAGGCGGCCCGCCTGCAGCGCACCTACGACCACCTGGAGGAGCGGATCGCCGATATTGCCGCGAAGGAAGACCTAGCGCGCGTGCGCCCCGATCTTGACGGTAACGCGATCATGCAGGTCCTCGAGCTGCCGCCGGGCCCGGAGGTGGGCAAGGCGTGGGCATTTTTGAAGGAACTACGCCTGGAACGCGGTCCCCTGGAGCGCGAGGACGCGATTGCGGAACTGCGCCAGTGGTGGGAAGCTGAACAGTCACATCGTGAGGAAGGACAATAGCGTGTCAATGCCTGACTTTTTCGCCGATCGGCTGTTCAATGCCCTCGAGCGCAACACGCCCGAGCCCGGCATGTTGCTCGTCGCGGCCCCCGGCATGCTGTCCGAGGAATTCAACCGCACGGTCGTGCTCATCATCGAGCACAACGAGCACCTGACCTTCGGAGTGAATCTCGCCTCGCGTAGCGACGTCGCCGTGTTCAACGTCATGCCCGAATGGCTACCCGCCGTGGCTAAGCCCCAAGCCCTTTACATCGGCGGCCCGCTGAGCCAGCAATCTGTCGTCGGGTTGGCCATGACCAAACCAGGCGTCGATCCGGGGCAGGCCCCCCAACTTAACCGCCTGGCCAACCGGCTGGCACACGTCGACCTGCGTGCCGACCCGGAGGAGATTGCCGACCTCGTCGAAGGCGTGCGCCTATTCGCCGGATACGCTGAGTGGGCCCCGGGCCAATTGGACGAGGAGATTGAACGGGGTGACTGGTTCGTTGCCCCCGCCCTCCCCACCGACGTAGTGGCCCCCGGCCGCGCTGATTTGTGGGGTGATGTTATGCGCCGCCAGCAGATGCCCCTGCCGCTGTTCTCCACCTTCCCCGCTGATCTGGTGGACAACTAGGGATGGGTACTGAGGAAATAAAGAAGGGCTTACGCGAAGCGTGGCCCGTTGCCCTCGGGCTCATTCCCTTGGGACTAGCCTTCGGCCTTCTTATTACCCAGGTGGGATTTGCCTGGTGGTGGGCCCCGATCTTTTCGTTGGTCATCTACGCTGGATCAACAGAGTTCCTCACTATCAGCCTTATCACCTCCGGCGTGGGTCCGGTCTCAGCTGCCATCACTGGCTTCATGGTGAACTTCCGCCATATTTTCTATGGCCTCACGTTCCCCCGGGATGCCATCGGCAGCCGAGCTGGTCGCGCCTATTCCACCTATGCCCTGACGGATGAGAACTACGCGATCGTCTCCGCTCGCCCGCCCGGCAAGGTCAGCGGCGCTTGGGTGCTGACAATCCAGATCTTCTGCCAGGCCTCTTGGGTTTGTGCCGGCATCATCGGTGCTCTCGTGGGTGGAGTGATTCCTTCCGGACTGCAGGGCATGGAGTTCGCCCTAGTTGCCTTGTTCGCGGTTCTGGCCTGGGAGACCTTCCGCAACAACCCGGATTGGTCGTTGCCTATCATCGCACTCGTCCTGGGTGTCCTCGTGGGCCTCGTTTCCCCCAGGCACCTGCTCATGATCGCGCTGCTGCTGTACTTTTTCACCCTCCTGGCGCGCTACCTCTCCCCCGCTCTTGATCAGAAGCTGGAATGGAGGCGGAAGCGATGAACTACGGACTGCCCGAGGGAGTGACCCTCATCGGTGCGCTGGCAGTTCTGCTGCCGATTGCCTTAGTGACGCTGACGCTGCGCTGGCTTCCCTTCGCCTTCGTCAATGTCCTCAAGGGCAATGAGTTCTTCGGGTTGCTCGGCCGCATGATGCCCGTCGGCGTCATGGTGGTCCTGGTCGTGTACACGCTCTTCGGGCAGTCCGGGGCACCCGGCGGAGTGTGGGCGGCGTTGATCGCTCTGGCCCTCACCCTTGGGCTACATGCGTGGCGGCGTGATTCCGGCCTCTCCATCCTCGGGGGAACCGCGGCCTATATGCTGCTGGTCAATCTGGTCTTTTAGAGCTCGGGGAAGGTGGCGGAGGCCTCCGCCCACAGTCCCTCAAACTCCTCGTCGGTGAGCTTGCGGGCGTCGATGTCCGGGAAATCCGCGTAGGTGTCGGGGTGGGGAACCACCGTTTGGGGGCGGTTGTCCATCCCCACTGCCATGTCTTGGGTGGCGGCCCCGCGAATTCGCTCGGCCGGATCCAGCTCGATGATGCGGAGCATGGTGCAGGTCTCGGAGTCGATCTCCTCCAGCTCCGCCAGGTGGGTGACGGACCCGGCGCCGGGGATGCTCATATCGATGCGGACGTAGAGGTGCTGTTTCACGTGAAACATCTTCTGCTGTTTTGGGTCGAAGTGCAAGCCCGGTGGGCGTCGATAAGCAATCAGTAATGCACCTTGGTGGGCTCGCCGCCGCGGGCCTCTCGGGCGTAGCGTGCCGCCAGCCAGGAACACATCATGAGCTGGACTTGATGGAAGATCATGAGGGGCAGGATCAACAGCCCCAGGTTTGCTCCGGCGAAGATAACGGATGCCATGGGCAGCCCTGTAGCCAAAG
Source organism: Corynebacterium atrinae (assembly GCF_030408455.1). Lineage (NCBI taxonomy): Bacteria > Bacillati > Actinomycetota > Actinomycetes > Mycobacteriales > Corynebacteriaceae > Corynebacterium > Corynebacterium atrinae. Next base: position 2,701,493 of record NZ_CP046977.1, on the reverse strand, counting down.
ACTTCTTCGTGCCGCAGAACTGAACTGCCTTGATGTCCTTGTCACTGAAGCCGAGGCGCTGAGCGCTAAATCGCGTCAGCCACAACATAGACGCCACGATCGCGATCGACAGCCCAATGAGGAAGGCGATCTCCCCCACCGTCACCTCGCCCCATACGCCGCTGACCACGCCGGCCGAGAAGGCGGAGTACACGACCATGGTGATCGAACCACGGTCGATCAATTTGGTGGCCTTGTTAGCCGCGAAGCCCTTGACCCACCGGCGTGCGAGTTGCCCCAGAATGAACGGCAGCAGCAAGAGCATGGCGATGTCGATGAATACCTGGGCATCAATATGAATCCCGTCGCCCTGGGACATAAACACCATTACCAGCAGCGGGGTGAGAAACACGCCCGCCAGATTGGAGGCGCTGGCTGAGACGATTGCGCCAGCGACGTTACCCTTGGCGATTGACGTGAAAGCCACCGACGACTGCACCGTCGACGGCACGAGGGTGAGATAGAGGATGCCCAGGTAAAGGCCCTCAGGGATGACATTGGTCAGCGGCTGCAAGGACCAGCCCAGCAGCGGGAACACTACGAAGGTAAACCCCAGGATCAACAGGTGCAGCCGCCAATGCATGAGACCCTTGAGGGCCTCACGCGTGGACAGACGGGCGCCGTACAAAAAGAACAGCAGCGCGATAGCCAGATTCGTGGCAACGGAGAAGTACCTCGCGAACTCCCCGCGAGCCGGAGCGATGAGAGCGACGACTACAGCTAGGACGATGAGCACGATGAGCGGATCGACCCGCCGAAGTCTGGACATCATGCCTTGAGTGTACGACCCGGCGGGGTTCACCTAGGGCTTGAGGCGTCTGCACCCGCTCGTCACGGCGTTTCCGTGCGTTGAAACCGACGATTTGAAGGAAAACTCGGTAGGTCTCCGGGAAAGTACGTGCACAGGTTCAAGTAGAACATCGGCCATTCATAACTACTGGCAAGCCAGGAGAAACCATGGCGGCCGAAGATATTCACACTTCGTGTGATGTAGAACGAGGTGATCAAGCATTGCCAGGGTAACGGTCAGGTCCATGAGCGAAACACTTATGGGCAGGTCCCACACCTGCCCAAGGGGTAGAAGTCGACCGCTTGAGGGGCTAGCTCTACTATTCCACGAGAATTGGTCTAGTACTCCCCTGGGGCACTTCTTGGGGATATGAATAGCCTTCGTATGCCGTTGACATGAACATCATTTCGGCTGACCTTGAGAAGGTTGTCGAGAATTGAAACTGCTCTGGAATAGAGTTCGAGATTCCTAACGTCCCTGGGGCCGACGATTCGTAGCTTCCGAGCGATTGAGCGATGCAGCGTGACTATTGCGGTGTCCATGACATCGCTCTGTCAAGTACCGAGTGTCGACTAGCCGACGACCAAAGAGTCACCCTCTTGCTCAACCGTCTTGGTGGTCAGTGGGTCACGGGCCAAGCCCGAGACAACTGAACCGTCGGAGATCTTGAACACCGAGTTATGGACGGTGCAGCGGACCGTGTCCCCCTCGACTTCGGTAATGGGGTTGTTCTGGTGGGGGCAAGTTGTTGAGTATGCCACGAAGGTGCCCGCCGTTGGTTGAGCGATGATGTACTTGTCGACGATGATCGCGCTCCCCACCGGAACTTCCTGGGCCGCAACTTCTGCGGATGCTTCGGAACCACAGGCGGCGAGAAACGCACCCGCCACGGTGGTCGCCGTACCAAGCAAGAACATTCGTCGAGTGCAATTGGAGGGACGGGGTGCGGTTGATTCGCTCATAGTGAAAATTCTAGTACGGTGCGCATCTGTTGGACGTAAGTGATGAAATGTGACGAAAAGCGGGGAGCGCATTGGAGGGCAAGGCAATAAAATCACTGTGACGATAAGGTTGCCGCGAAATCGTTGAGCACCTTTCTCCAATGGGACCTTGTTGCGTCCCGGGCCTCCATGGAAGCTAGTCCATCGTGCTTCATGCTCAGTCTGGTCTTCGGCTGGTTGCTGCCCGAGACAGCAGAACAATCCAGATTCGCCTTGGAGCCATCCTGGAAGGAACAGCGCCAATAGCGCCATTTTTCAGTTGCGGAGATGGCTGGTTCTCCGGCTGCTGCGGAGGGAAGCAGAGTTGTGCCACCGTTTGCCATGAAAGTGCTAAAACTCTGGAAGACGTCCCCCCACTGCCCCGGAACGGTTTTGGAGACGCCCGCACTGATGGAGCCAGTGACGGTTTGTCCGACCTTCCGTCTGCCGATCCTTCGCTCGATCTCCACTGCGATGCCCTGAGCCCACCAGTCTGTTACATCTTCAGCCTGGGCGATTGCAACCATGTCTCGATGGCTGAGTTCCTGTATCCCGCGGCCCAGGTCAGCGGCTCGGTTCTCAATGTGAGTTTGCCATTCCGCGGCGCTTCGACCGGTAGAGCGGGAGAATTTGTCGGTGGTCATTGAGCCATTGTTTCACGTGAAACACTGCGCGCTATACGAGTTCGCGGCGGTTCGCCCCCCAGAGTCCTAAGACTATGAGAAGGAGGGAGACCAAGGCAAACGTGAAATGCATACTCCAGCTATCCCCTAGTGCGGTTACCTCATGTTCGAAGGGAGAAAGATCAATGAGCCACATCGGTAGCTTGAAGAGCGGACCGAAGAGGGTGAGGATCGAAGCTATTGCGACCGGCACCCAGGAAAAGTAGGAAAATCGTGGTGTGTGGCCAACGATAAGCACTGCGAAAGCCACGAGCAGAAGCGCGGGGGCGAACTGGGACAAAGCGCTGGGAAGAAGAGCTTCGTAGTCCGAGGCGGAGGTGTTGTGTTGGGAAGCCAAGCCGGCTGCGCCACCGGAATACAACGCGATGGTGCTCAACAATACGCTGGCAAGGCCGATGAGAGCGAGTGATCCGAGCGGCGCCCAGCGGCGTATACCGGTCGACCTCATCAACTCTGCTGTGCCGTCTCGCTCCGCCGAATATTGGCCAATGATGCTCTGCACCCCGGCGACCGCCACCAGAATTCCGCTAAGTTTGGCGATGTATCTAATGAACTCCGTCTTCAGGTCCCCTTCATTGAAAAGGTCCTCAAAGACTTTCCCTACCGCCGGATCCCCCGACATCCATTCTGAAAGGGATCCCGTCAGCGCCAAGAACATGGCAGTGATGCCAGCTATCACCAGTGCCCAGGTGATCGCGCTCCCCCGATGGAGCAACCACTGAAGGTGAACAATGCTCCGAGTCTTGCGTGATCGTTTGCTCGTTCGCTCACGGAGCTGAACCAGGCCGCGTCCATACTCGCGGTGCCCCTCAGCAAGATAGAGGCCCCCAGCCAGTGCAAGACACAGGATCGCCAGCAGCACGGCGTTAGTAAAGCTGTTGTCGCCATACGGTGCAATGACTTGCTTCCAGCCGAGTGGGCTCAACCAGTTGAGCCATCCTATCTCCTCGCTGTCGGCTAGCGAGCGCAGTACGAAAGATGCTGCGACGCTAAGTAGACCAACCCGGGTCAAGCTAGCGGGGCTGTTGACCAAGAGAAGGACCGCTAAGGCTAGAAGCGCCGAGCCACACATCGTCAGAGTGAGATTGACTCCGAAGGCCAAGGCACCAACCACTGGCAACTCGTCGATATAGAGGGAGCTTGCTCCCAGTACGAGGAAGGCCCCAAAACCGACGAAAGCAGAAGCTACACAGGTTGTCCCCATCGCGGCTACCAATGGCGCACGACGCCTAATGCCTGTAGACAGTTCCAGCTCGGTGAACCCTAGATGCTCGGATCGTCTAGCCAAACCGATGACAAGGAGCACGGACATGATCGAGCCCAGCAACAAAATCTGGGAGCCTGCCTCCCACATGACAATCTGGCCGAGTGACACGGGTGAATGTAAAGGGCCGTAGATGGCCACCATCCCGAGGTTGGACTGCATCCCGGTCGCAAAGGCGGCCCGAGACTCCAGAGTTGGGTAATAGGATTCATAGGCGGGCGGGAAGGTGGAAAGGAATACCCACAGGCAGACGCTCCACACGAGGATGAAGACGCGGCGGACGCGGAGGTTGAGCGCAATCACGAGACGGCCTCCCCGTAGTGGCTGAGGAAGAGGGACTCCAGGCTCGCCGGGGTGGCAGTGATGTCCACTCCCCCACTGTCCAAGATGAGCTGGAGGATTCTGGATACGTCATCCTTGGCTACGGTGACGTGGAAGTGATTACCTTCGATGTGAGAGTCCGGCAGGTGTTGCAGCTCGCTTGTAGGGTTGGTGACTACCGCAGTGATCTCGTGTGCGGAGAGATGTCGGAGCTGCTCGATGGTTCCGGATTCGACGGTGCGGCCGTCCTTGATGACTGTGACGGCGTCGCAAAGCTTCTCTACTTCGCTCATGATGTGGCTCGAGAGCAGGACGGTGGCCCCGCGGTCTCGTTCCTTGCGGACCTCGTGGATGAAGACTTGTTCCATGAGTGGGTCGAGGCCGGCGGTGGGTTCATCAAGGATGAGTACCTCGGCGCCGAAGGATAGCGCTGCGATTAGGCCAACTTTGCGGCGGTTACCCGTGGAATAGTCGCGAGTCTTCTTGTCGGGGTCTAGTTTGAAGGCGTCAATGAGCTCCTCTTCGCGCCGTGGGTCGACGCGAGTTCCGCGGAGGGACTCCAGGGCACGGAAGACTTCCCGCCCGGTGAGCGCCGGCCAGAGAGCGACATCGCCAGGAACATACCCCACCATTTTCAAGACTTCTGGATATCGGCGCGGGTCTTCGCCCAATACAGTTGCTGAGCCTGCGCTTGGATGTAGGACACCGAGGAGGATGCGGATCGTGGTGGACTTTCCCGAGCCGTTGGGGCCAAGGAAGCCGTGAATACTGCCCTCCTCCACAGCCAGGTTGAATCCATCCAGGGCTCGGAACGTGCCAAAGCGCTTGGTGAGGTTCTCAGCATTGATTACGGGGCTCATGCAGGTTCAGCTCCTAATGTTTCACGTGAAACAATTTCAAGGCCCTGGACGCCCGATGCTCGGAGGCGGAAACCCAGCCACCGCCCTCGCCAGAAGCTTGCACCTTTCACGCTCGGGGATCACAATCGACCAGCGCACGCACTCGACGGCTCTGGGTACGGCCCATTTTACGCTGAAGTTGCCGCTACTTTCCGGGCTAGGAGCGAAGAGCCTGGGAGATGTTGTCGGCAGTGTTTCTGAGATGATTCCGAAGTGCGAACGGGCGGAGAAGCTGCAGGAACGGTCGCATGACGAGATGCCCTATCCCCTTTTGTCCACGCGACCCGGCTTGCGTGAAGTAGGACAAAGTCATGTCCGTTCCGCTCACACCCGCAGGCGTCAATGAAATGCGAAGGATGTAGATTCCCGACGCCGCCACCTCCGGAAAAGTGCGCTCCCACTCGATTAGGCGAGGTGGTTCGTACCTTCTCACGATGACTTCCGCAGTCACCGCCCGACCCAGAGCTTTCGCTCGCGGGAAGGCTCGAAGAGCGCCGAAGTCGGCCTTCTCAATTCGCTCAAACTCGACGTCATTCCATTCCAGCCACCGGTCAGCGTTAGCCAGGAGCGACCAGACGTCCTCGGGACTGGCGGGAACAAACCTCCGATACGTATCGGCGCGACCGCCTATACCGTCGGTTGGCTCACCGGACTTGGCTGGAAAGCTCAACTCACCCGGCTGAATTCCCATCGATTGCAGCGCCACAGAAACTACTCCGGTGGGCTCCGATACCAGCGAGGAGAAGAGAGCAACGTCTGGCTGCGGATGATCCTGGGCGTCCAGGAGCATGTCGCGCACACCCGCTCGGAATGCCCACGGGCGCCCGGGAACGTTAGGCGGAATTCGATGTTGCTCTGGGGATATCGGCAACGAGAGTCCTAAGGAGGCGATCCTATCTGCATGCACCTTCTCGATTGCGCTTCGGGCGGTGGGGATTGTGACTCCTCGTTGCGCTAGAGCCTCCGTCACCGGTCCCCCTATTCCCAGAAGCGCGAGGAACAGGTGCTCAACATCGATCTCCGGGTGCCGGGACCGGCGTTGCTCTTCCTCGGCCAGGACTGCTAGCTCCCGGAAGTTCTTCATTGCTTTGTACAGGTTATTCATCCTCGTCGCCTCCTGGGCACGTCGATGGTTGGATCGATCCTCTTGCTGTACTTCTTGTGGACGGCCTGTCGTGTCACGCCGAGGTTCTCGGCGACCTCGCTCCAGCTCATTCCCGCCCTCAACCCGGCTTCTACCTGGTGGAACTCCAGTGATTCGACGAGCAGACGCAGCGACGCGACGGCCTGTAGTCCCTCGCGGGGGTTGGTGGTGTCGTTGGCGGCTTGGGAAAGATTCATGTTGTCCACAATTAGCAACCTAACTTGCTAAACCCACTTTTGTCAACCCACGTTGCTAGCTGCGGATAGAGGTATTCTCGTCCACATACTCCCCTGCCCGACGAACTACCCTCGAGGAAGGCCCTATCATCATGACTGACTTCAGTGTCGATGAAGCCCGCGCTGTCTCCACCGCTATCGTCCGGGCGGAAAATGCCCCCATGAATGCCCTTGAGCCGCTGTTTGATGCGACCTTCGCAGCCCTCGGCCCGCTCATTGAAACGGCCGGCATCTCGCCGATGGGAGCGCCGTTCGCAATGTACTCACGTTTCTCCGATGATTGGCAGCACTGTGACATCGAAGTAGGCGTGCCGGTCGAGGTCGCCCTCACTCAGGCTATCGAGATCGCCGGGGCAGACGGGAAGACCGTCGTCATTGAACCCTCGGAGCTCCCCGGAGGCAAAGTAGCCTCGACGGTGTACGAAGGTGCCTACGACGGCCTGAAGGGGGCGTGGGAATCCTTCACGGACGCCCTGGCGGAGGAAGGCTACCGCCCCGACATGCCGTGCTGGGAGGTCTACCTCACTGAACCCACCCCGGAGGCAGACCCCAGTACGATGCGCACGGGCTTGAACACCCGCGTGGAGTAGCTAACGCACGGTGGCGGCCTTCATACCCGCCACAAACGTCTCTAGCTCTTCTTTCAGGGCTGCCATATCCGTCACCCTCCCCGGCGAGGGGTGCTCCCCGGCGACGTAGCGGTCGATGATCTTCGTGATCGCGGAGCCGGAGATTGCCCCCGCCGCCCCGGCGGCAATGGCATCGCGCACGTGGGAGGGGCTCGAAATGCCAAACCCCAGCAGGATCGGTGCTCCACCGTGCTTCTTGACGTTGCCCACCACCTCTTCCAGGCCCGTTACGGAGGACTCGCGTTCGGTGCCGGTGACGCCGTCGCGGGAGACGGCGTAAATGTAGCCGCGCGAGTGGGCAGCCACCCCCTCCAGGGTCTTCTCGGCGGCTTGGGCTGGGGCGATGAAGATGGGGTCAATTCCGGCGTCCATCGCGGCCGCAGCGAAGGGCTCACCTTCGCGGACGGGGACGTCGGGAAGCAAGATGGAATCGGCGCCGACATCGGCGAACTCGCGGTAGAAGGTGTCGATTCCGCGGGTGAAAGGCACGTTGCCATACACGAGCATGCCAAGCGGCAGGTCGGGGAATTCGGCGCGGATCGCTCGGATCTGGGCGAGGGCGTCATTGACGGTCACTCCCCCGTCGAGGGCACGGATGTGAGATTTTTGGATCGTCGGGCCGTCGGCGACCGGATCGGAGAAGGGGACGCCGAGTTCGAGGGCGTCGGCACCCGCGTCCACGACGGTGCGGATGATCTCGAGCGCATCGGCCGGGGTGGGGTCACCGAGCATGATGAAGGGGACAAAGGCTCCCTCCCCTCGGGCGTCGAGGTCGGCGAAGAGCTGATCGTAACGGCTAGCCATGATTACTTGTCCTCCTTGAGCACGAGCTCGGGGTTCTCTTCGAGGGTGCGGCGCACATGGTCGACGTCTTTGTCGCCACGGCCCGACAGGGACACGAGGATGTTGAGGTGCTCGCCTCTTTCTTCTGCCAAGGCGGCGCGCTTGAGCGCGTAGGCCAGGGCGTGGGATGACTCGAGCGCGGGGATGATGCCCTCATGCAGGGAGAGCAGTTGGAAGGCTTCGACTGCTTCGGCGTCGGTAATTCCGACGTAGGTTGCTCGGCCGGTGTCGTGCAGGTGTGCATGTTGCGGTCCGACGCCGGGGTAGTCCAGCCCAGCGGAAATGGAGTAGGACTCCTCCACCTGACCGTCGGAGTTGCGCATGAGGTAGCTGCGTGCGCCGTGCAAGATACCAATCTGCCCGTTGGCGATGGTAGCGCCGTGCTTACCGGAATCCAGGCCGAGGCCGCCGGGCTCGGCCCCGACGAGCTCGACGCCATCTTCGTCGATGAAGTCCGCGAACATGCCGATGGCATTGGAGCCGCCACCGACGCAGGCGACGACGACATCGGGCAAACCGCCGACGCGCTCGATCATTTGGGCCTTGGCCTCCTCGGAGATGATGCGGTGGAAGTCACGCACGATCGTCGGGAAGGGGTGGGGCCCGGCGGCGGTTCCCAGTAGGTAGTGGGATTCGTGGAATGTCGCGGTCCAATCGCGCAGCGCCTCGTTGACGGCATCTTTGAGGGTGCCGGAGCCGGCGTCAACGGGAATGACCTGCGCGCCCATGAGCTTCATGCGGAAGACGTTGGGCTGCTGGCGCTCGACGTCCTTGGCGCCCATGTAAATCACGCAGTCGAGGCCGAGCAGGGAGCAGGCCAGGGCGGTCGCGGTACCGTGTTGGCCCGCGCCGGTCTCGGCGATGATGCGAGTCTTGCCCATTCGCTTAGCCAGCAGGGCCTGGCCGATCACCTGGTTGGTTTTGTGGGCGCCGCCGTGCACGAGGTCCTCCCGCTTGAGGAAGATCCGCGCATATCCCTGGCCCCGGCCCGCCAGCGGCAGGTTAGAACATTCGGTCAGTGGGGTGGGGCGACCGAGGTAGTCGCGCAGGTATGCGGCGAGTTCCTCTCGGAAAGAGGGGTCATTTTGGGCATCGACGAAGGCCTGTTCCAGCTGGTCAAGAGCGGGAATGAGGGATTCGGGGACGAACTGGCCGCCGAACTCGCCAAAGTAGGCCGGAAGCAAGGTGGCGTGGGAAGTGTGATCGGTCATGGTGTTTCCTTGGCTGGTGCGTAGCGGCGGATGATGTTGAAGGCGCGTTGCAGGGCGCCGGCGTCCTTGCGTCCGGGTTGACCGGGGTATTCGAGGCCGGAGTTGAGGTCGAGGCCGTAGCAGTCGACGGCGAGGGCACTTTCCAGGTTGTCCAGGGTTAGTCCTCCGGCGAGGAAGCTGTGCTGCCTGACGACGTCTGGGATCTCCCCCCAATCAAAACTCGTCCCGGTCCCACCGTCCCCGGCGTCCAGGACGATGCCGTCCACGGCATCGCCGTGGATAAGGGCAGCCGCCAGGGCGGCCCCGTCGTGTTCGCCCGTCATGCTGACGGCGCGCCACACCTGGACGGTGTCGGGGACCTCAGCGGTGACGGCGTCGATAAGCGTGATCTCTGCTTCCGTCGATCCCTGGTAGGGGGCGTGGACCTGCACTACCCCGATGCCGTCCTGGATGAGCTCGGCGTAGCCGCTGGTGCGACGGGAGACCGCGACATAGACCAGACCGGGCTCATGAGAGATGATCTCGCGAGCTGTTTCACGTGAAACATTGCGCGGGGAGGATTCCTCAAAGATCAATCCACCGTAGACGGCGCCGACCGCGCGGGCAGTCTGGGCGGCGGTCGTGGACGTGAGGCCGCACACCTTGTTCTCTCCGAAGACGAGTCTGCGGGCCGCTAGATCGATGTCGGGTTGGCTGGTCAGCTGCGAGCCGACGAGGAACGCATTGGAGTGCGCCGCCAGGGAGCGAACGGTCTCGTTGTCGCGGATGCCCGACTCAGACACCACCACGGCGTCCGCAGGAAGCAGCGCCGCTAGCCGGGCGGAGCGGCTGAGATCAATGCTGAGGTCATGCAAGTTCCGGTGGTTAATACCGATGATATTTGCCCCAAGGTCCACTGCGCGAGCAACCTCGGACTCATCGATGACCTCGGTGAGAATATCGAGGTCATAGCGTTCCGCCACCGCGGCGAGGGCCCGGTACTCCGCATCCGAAAGGATGGAGAGCATGAGCAGGATGGCGTCGGCACCGAAGTAGCGGGCGGCGTGGATCTGGACCTCATCGATGATGAAGTCTTTGCACAGCACCGGAAGATGCGTGGATGCGGCGACGGTGGCCAAGTGGTCGTAGTCGCCGCCAAACCGATCGGGCTCGCAGAGGACGGAAATGCCGGAGGCGTAGCGTGAGTAGACGCGGGCGATCGCGCCGGGCTCGTAATGCGAACGGATGAGACCCAACGAAGGCGAGGAGGACTTGCACTCCATGATGAAGGCCGGTGCCGCCTCTCCCCTCCCCCGCCCCTGCAAGGCCTGGTAGAGCGAGCGGGTTGACCGCGGCAGGGATTCAACCGAGACATGCGCCAGCCGGGCGCGGATTTCCGGCAAGTGCCCGCGACGACCGGCGACGATACCTTCCAACACGGTGGGTAGCTTAGACACTGTAATTAGTCCCTTCGTGGCGGGCGAGCCACTCCTTGACGGTTCCCTCTTCAATCAGCTGCAGGGCAAGTTCGGTGCCTTCCCGCAGGCTGTCCACCCGGGAGTTGAGGTAGAACATGCCGGCCGCATTGACAGCGAGGGCATCCCGGTGAGCCTGGGGGCCAGTCCCATCGAAGATGGCGCGCATGTGGGCGGCATTCTCGATGCCATCACCGCCGACCAAGTCACCCAAGGACCACTCCTTGACGCCCAGGTCAGCAGGGGTGACGGTGTAGTTTGACACCGAGCCATCTGCGGCCAACTCCCAGATGGTGGTCGGCCCGTGCACGGCGATTTCATCGGTGCCGGAGCCGTGGGCGACGAGCGCGCGGGACCGGCCGAGTTCCCGGAACACTTCGAGGATCATCTGCCCTTGCGCGGGGTTGGCCACGCCCATGATCTGGAACTCTGGGCGCACCGGCGAGAGCAGCGGCCCGAGGACGTTGAACAGCGTCGGTACCTTGAGCGCCTTGCGTACCGGCTGAACGTGCGCGATGGCTGGGTTGTAGGCGGGGGCGAAAAGGAAGGTAAAGCCCGAGGACTCGAACTGGCGGACCGCGCGATCGGGATCGAGGTCGAGCGGAATGTTCAGCGCCTCGAGCACATCGGCGGAGCCGGACTTGGAGGAAACCGAGCGGTTGCCGTGCTTGACCACCTTGAGCCCGCCGGCGGCGGCGACCAGCGAGGCTCCGGTGGTGATGTTGATGGTGTTGGCGCCGTCGCCGCCAGTTCCCGCAGTATCCAGCACTCCCCGGCCGCTCACTGGGAAGGGGCGCCCGGCATTGAGGAAAGCCTTCGCCGCTCCGGCGATGTCGGCGAAGGTTTCGCCGCGGGTGCGGATGGTGGCCAGGAGGGCGGCAATGTGGACGTCGTCGTAGTCACCGACGGTCAAGGGGGTGAAGGCGGCGACGGCTTCCTCTACGGACGGATCGCGATTATCCAAATAGCTAATCAGTGTTAGGAGTGTATTCTCGCTGGTCATTTAGTGGGGCCCTTCCTTGATAGCATTGTTCAATAATTGTTCGACACACCGGCTAAGCATGATGGGACCCTGCGGACTCAGGATGCTCTCGGGGTGAAACTGCAGTCCTATTGCCTTCCCGTCGGTGGTTTCGGCGGCCATGACGACATCGCCCACATCGGTCGTCGTCGTCGCCAACGACACCATCCCGGGGGGAGTTGCCGCGCAGCCCAGCGAGTGATAGCGAGCCACCGGCACCAGTCGGCCGATGACGCCGGGCAGGTCCGGTCCGGCGTCGATAGTCATCCCGGCGAAGACGGGGTGCCCCACCCCGGCATCGGTCAACCGCATGGGTACGGACACGCCGTGGACGGGGCCGCAGGGCTCGACGGTGCCCTGGTGGGCGTCGAGAAGCGCTTGAAAGCCGAGGCAAATCCCCAGCAGCGGCACCTTTCCCAGCACCGCGGAAATCAGCGGCATCATGATGCCGGCGTCGCGGGGGTGGCCCGGGCCGGGGGAAAGGCAGATGAGGTCCGGCTCGGCGGCGAGGACATCCTCGACCGAGACGGTGTTGCGGAAGACTGTGCAGCGGAACCCGGCTTCGACGAAAGCGTCGACGAGGTTGTACACAAAGCTGTCCTGGTTATCCAGCAGCACGATGTGGGTCATCGGATTACCTCCAAAGTTGAGCCGGATGCCAGCGCAATGGCGTTGAGCACGGCGTATGCCTTGTGCAGAGTCTCATCGGCTTCCGACTGGGGATGGGAATCGCGGACCACACCGGCTCCGGCCTGCACGTGAGCCACTCCCCCACGCACGAAGGCGGAACGAATGACGATGCAATTGTCCATGTCTCCGTTGCCGCGCAGGTAGCCGATCGCCCCGCCGTAAGAGCCGCGGCGTTGCTTCTCCACACCCCGCAGCAACTCCATCGCCCGAATTTTCGGCGCCCCCGACAGCGTCCCCATGTTCATACAGGCCCGGTAGGCGTCGAGCGCGTCGAGGGAGGGATCGAGGGTGGCGGTCACCCGGGAGACCAAGTGCATGACCCGGGAATAGCGGTCCACCTGCAGCAGGTCCGCTACGCGCCGGGTCGCCGGCACCGCAACCCGGGCCAGGTCATTGCGGGCTAAGTCGACAAGCATGGTGTGCTCGGCGATCTCCTTGGCATCGGTGCGCAGCTCCAACTCCATGCGGATGTCCAACTCGTCGTTGACCGTGCCATCCGGGTTCATCCCGCGCGGGCGCGTCCCAGCGATCGGGTACAACTGCACTTCGCGGGTGGCGGAATCGAACTTGAGGTTGGACTCCGGGGACGCCCCAAACAGCTCATAGGTCTCGCCGCTGGCGTCGAGTCCGCGTTGGTAGAACATGTACGGGCTGGGGTTCGTTTCGCGCAGCTTGCGGTAGGCGGCGAACGCATCCGGGCAGGGAGCGGAGAAGGTGCGGGCGGGGACGACTTGGTAGATGTCGCCGTTGTGAATGTTGCCCTTGAGGTCGCCGACCCAGGAGCAGAACTTGTCATCGGCGATGTCCGCCTCGACGCGAAGAACATCCTCTGGATGTTCCGTGACCTGATAGGCGTGCTCGGCGGAGGGCTCGGCGGCGTCGATAAGCGAAACGAGCTCGTCCACCCGTTCCTCAACTCCCGGATCACCGAAGCTCACAGCGGTCAACGTTGCAGTCTGCGACTGATGATTAATGGTGAGGACAATCTCCGCCAGGATGAACTGATAATCCGGGTAGGTATTGGGGCCATCCCCCACCGCTGGAAGCTGCTCGAAAGTCTCCAGGAAGTCGAAGGCGATCCCCCCGGCCAGCATGGGCAACGTGTGGGAAGGATCCTCGTAGCCCGCCTCCCGGGTCAGCGCGCGCAGCGGCTCGATCGCGCTGATCGCAGTCAGCCGCTCGCGCTCATCGACGGCCGCCGACGGTGGGAAAGAGAAGCTGTCGCGCCCATAGGCGGCCAGCTGTTCATTGAGCTTATCGACGATTCGCGTCCCCGACGCCGTCAACGGCGTCGCCGTCACGGTGGAACCCTCGCAGGTCAAACGCACGGACGCGGCAATGACGGCCACGGAAGAAATTCCCGACCGGGTAGTAATGTCAGCTGATTCCAGCAAGACGGAATCCTGGGCGTGGGTGCCGCCGATGTGGGCGAACAGGCCGGATGCGTCGGCGTGATAGCGGACGTTCCGGGTGATCAGCTGCGGAGACGAAGGGCTCATCTGGCCTTCCTGGAGTACGGGGGCGGGGTTGGGACGAAGGTCTGCCAACTCACATCTTCTGCGCCGGATTCCAGGATTCTCCCGGGTTGAGTGGGCCGGGAGAGAAATGGCCCGCGACGCTTCGATGGAAGCTGGCGGGCCGGAATGTGTAACAAACGTGGCACGCCGATTAAGCGCGCCACCACCAGTTGGTGCTTCGGGAAGAAGGAGTGTTATTCACAATGTAAAACGATAATCTCACTGCGCGGGAAGCGCAACTTCTTTGGCACCACTATTCATCCGAGGCGGCCGCCGCGCGGCGCAGCGCCTGAAGATCCACGTTCGCGGGGGCTTTCTCGGGCGCCGACTCGCCGCAGTTGCAATCAGTGCCACATCCGCCGCCGCTGGACTGGCCAGCTTGTTCATCCATGAGCACCGCCATGCGCGCCCCGGAGTTGGCTCCCACGCTCACGGCCATGAAGGCGGCAATGAGGAAGAACAGCGGGACAAGGGACCACCAGCCGCTCACCACCCAAGAGATGAACCCGCCGAACAGCAGGATGAGCGCGGCGAGCAGCCAGAAGGGACCCGCGACGGCGTGGGCACCGTCCCACACCTCCTGTGACTTCCGCACCTCCGGCACCCGCAACCCAATGACAGAGTTACCCGGCAGCCGTCGGACGGTAGCCAGCGCTCCGACGACAAGCAATACAGCACTGAGGGCAAAGAAGATGAGGCCGACTACAAACATGGGGTCAGTCTATCCCTCCTGCTGAGAGCCTAGAGAATCGATGTTTCTTAAGAGCCGGGTAGTAACCTGAAGTGCGACACTAGTTCAGCCCAAGAGAAAGAGGCCACGTATGGACCTCAAGCGCATCTCCTCTTCGCTGCTGTTTAGGGTGGTCATCGCGATCATCCTGGGCATCATTTGCAGCTTCTTCTTCCCCGATTGGCTTGCCCGGGTGTTCGCCACCTTTAACAGCCTGTTTGGCGGATTCCTCAGCTTCTTCGTGCCGGTTCTTATTTTTGCCCTGATTACTCCGGCCATTGCTGGTTTGGGTCGCGGTGCCGGCAAGTGGCTCGGCATCACCACCGGAATCGCGTATCTCTCGACCATCCTCTCCGGAATCACCGCCTACGCCACCGCTCAGCTGGTCTATCCGTGGCTGCTGGCTAACCAGGGCCAGGTCGAGGCTGTCGACGTTAGCGAGGGTGATCTCGCCCCCTACTTCAGCATCGTGATGGACCCTCCGTTTGCGGTCATGACCGCCCTGCTCCTGGCTTTCGCCGTGGGCCTGGCTATGACCTCGGTGAAGTCGGACACGCTGTACAAGGGTTCGCGTGACCTCGAGCGCGTCGTCATGAAGGTCATCTCCAGCTTCATCATCCCGCTGCTGCCGGTCTTCATCTTTGGCATGTTCTTGTCCCTGGGAATGAATGGCAACCTCGTGGACACGATGGTGGCCTTTGGTAAGGTCCTCGCGCTTTCGGTCTTCATGACCTTCGTATTCCTCTCCGTGCAGTACGGCGTGGCCGGGGCGATCGCTGGGCGCAACCCGTTCGTGGCCTTTAAGAACATGCTGCCGGCTTACGCCACCGCGCTGGGCACCTCGTCCTCTGCGGCGACCATTCCCGTCACCTACGCCTCCACCTTGAAGAACAAGGTCGAGGTCAATGTCGCTGGCTTCGTCGTTCCGCTCTGCGCGACGATCCACCTGGCCGGTTCGATGATGAAGATCACCCTCTACGCCTTCGCCATCGTCTACATGTCCGGCCTCGACGTTTCCCCGGGACTGGCGATTGGATTCATCCTTCTGCTCGGCATCACCATGATCGCCGCGCCGGGTGTGCCGGGTGGCGCCATCATGGCCGCCGTCGGCTTGCTGGGCTCCATGCTCGGCTTCGATGATGCCCAGGTCGCCCTCATGATCGCCGCCTACATCGCGGTCGATTCCTTCGGCACCGCCGCCAACGTTACTGGCGACGGCGCGATCGCCATGATCGTGAACAAGTTCGCCAAGGGCAAGATCCCTCCCACCGTCTCCGAGGACGACGGCGCGGATGAGCTAGCTAAGGCGATCAGCGGCGACGCTGAGGCGAAGTAGCCGGCTGGCGCCAGGAAAAGTCGAGCTCTACGACGCTCGCTTCTCCCGGCGCACAACCCGGCGCGTACACCCGCAGTTGGTTGGTCGCGGGGTCGAGGTAGGCCCGGCCGCACCCGGTGAAATCTCCATCGAGGCCCAGGGCCAGGTGGTGGAAGCGGCGCACGGCCTCGGGGTCCTGGTTCCAGATCGACATGAGGCGGTCATGAAGTGCGAAGGTAAGCCAGTTGCCGTCGTGGGCCAGCACGTCGATGGGGGTCATAGCGGGGACAAACCTCCTGGGGCGCGTTTGACTATGGTGGCGCCCAGGCTAACACCGACTAGACCAAGTTGTCTATCTGTGGTGAATAAAATGCGCCGTGGATTGTTCTTCCTCATGCTCGGGGCCGAGCGGGATGCCCGTGCGATCCCGCAGGGATAACACCGCCAAGAACCCCACTACCGTGGCCACGAGCAGGTAGATGGTTACCCCAGACGTTGAGCCGGTGGCTCGCACCACCGAGGCGGCGATGGTGGGCGCGAAAGCACCACCCAGGATGGAGCCCAGCGCGTAGGTAATTGAGGCGCCTGAGCCCCGGACCGAGGCGGGGAAGAGCTCCGCGTACATGGCGGCCTGTTGGCCGTAGGTGGCCCCGAGCGCTAGGCCGAGCAGGACCATCGCTAGCCACAGCCCACGCGCCTCCCCGGTATTCACCAGGGGAAATAGTACTGCCGCAGCGACGGCCTGGATACCGAACCCCACCAGGTATGCCCGCTTGCGGCCCACGCGATCGGAGACCCATCCGGTAAATACCGTGGACATGAGCCACGCTACGGCGGCACCGGCGACAGCCCAAAGGACCGTTCCGCGCTCCATCTCCAATTGGCCGACGGCGTAACTTTGCACGTAGCCACCGGCGATCATGTACCCCACCACACCATTGCCGGCGAAGACTAGGGCGCCGACGAACACGACGGGGAAGAAGCGGCGGAACAGATCGGCGAGCGGGTTGGGGGAGCTGGTTTGCCGGCGTTCGGAGATCTCCTCAAATACGGGGGACTCGTCGACCCCGCGGCGAATCCAATAACCGAGGCCGACCAGCACGATCGACAATAGGAAGGGAATTCGCCAGCCCCATTCGAAGAAGGCCTCCCCCGGAGCGATGATGTTCATCAGCGCGAGCATGCCAGACGACAACAGCAGCCCGGCCGGGGCGCCTGCTTGGGGGCCGGCGCCAAAGATGCCGCGCTTGTCCGCCGGGGCATGTTCCACTGAGAGCAACACCGCCGAGCCCCATTCGCCACCCGCTGAGATCCCCTGGATGATGCGGAAGAGGATGAGCAGGAGCGGGGCCCACACACCGATGGTGTCGAAGGTGGGCACGAGGCCGATGAGGGTCGTCGCCCCGCCCATGGCTAACAGCGTGACCATGAGGACGAATTTACGTCCGTAGCGGTCCGCGAAATGCCCGGCCAAGACGGCGCCGAGGGGGCGGAAGAGGAAGGAAAGGCCAACGCTGAGGAAACTGACGATCGTCGCCAAGCCTGGTTCCAGACCGCCGAACATGATGTGGTTGAACACCAGTCCGGCGACGGAGGCGTACAGGAAGAAGTCGTACCACTCGATCGCGGTGCCGATGGTGGTGGCCGCGACGACGCGACGCCGCTCAGAAGGGCTGCTCTTGCTCATGAAGGGGAATTCTAGCTAGCACTGGCTATGGCCTTCTCGGGTTGCGGGCTCAGCCGCAGGATATGCACAGTCACTCCCGTGGCGATGAACACCGTCATCACACCCGGCCAGAACATTCCCATGAGCCACACGGACAGCCCGATGCCGATCCACAGCAGCATCAACGTACGCACCTTATCGCGGGGCGACATCGCGTGCTGATAGTAGTTGGAGATGTAACGGCCAAAGATTCGATGATTGAGCAGGTAGGAGTGCAGGCGATCGGATCCGCGGGCGAAGCAGAAAGCGCTGAGCAGGAGAAACGGGGTCGTCGGCAAGAGTGGCAGGACGATTCCCACCGTTCCCAACGCCAGGCTGAGGCAGCCAATGGCGATGAACAGCGGCTTTAACATGAGACCTACCTTAACGCGCGCGGCCAACCTACCCTAAGTAGATGACCCGCACGATCCTCTGTGATTTCCGCAGTACCGTCGATGACACTCTCCTCCTCCACTCCCCCTCCCTCACCCTGGAACTCCGTCGCGGCGCCCTCTACCTCACCGCGCCGGGCATCGATCTTGACATGGAGGACACCGCCAATCTCGCCGACGGCACTTGGCACAGCCTGGGCATCATCACCGGTGGGTCGGGTACCCGCATCTTCGTCGACGGCTACCAGTGCTTCTCCGCCACCGCCGACCTTAGTGCTTTCCGTGACCTCCAGCCCGCCACAGCCGTCCGCGGACTCGAGACAATCGACGGCGAACTTCCCGAGGCCGAGATCCTCGCCCGCGCCGTCCGCCCCGTCCCGCTCATCGAGTTTGCGGCCGCGGAACTTGATCCTTTCGACGTCGCCGAGGTCGTCGGCTTGAGCTCCGGCACCATCTTCTTGCGTTTCCGCGTCCGCGGCCCGGGCCAATTTGGCACCGTGCTGGCGGCCGCCGGTCAGGGCGAGGAGCGCCTCACCGTGCTTATCGACGCCGCCGGCATCCACTACCGCGTCCTCACCCGCCGCGGCACCTGGCGGGAATTCACCCTGCCGGGTCGCTTCGACGATGGCAAATGGATCGATCTTGGGATCACCGTCACCAGCGGGGCTGTCGACATCTATCATTCCGGCTACCTCAACGCCCACCTACCGGGCAGGGCATTCTTCGCCGACACGGCCGGCCTGGATCGAATCATCGTCGGGCAAGACACCCAGGGCGAGCGCCTGTGGGGCGAGGTCCGTGACGCCGCGATCTACCCGGTCCCCCTCAACGGCGCCCAGCTCAAGCGGATGAGCGGGGTCGCCCCGATCCACACCCGCTGCCTCTTCGACTCTGGCTACGAGGGCTCCATCAGCTACCGCATCCCCTCCCTGCTCACCACTGCCTCCGGCGTCGTTATTGCGGGCGCTGACCAGCGGGAAACGATTCCCAACGACGCCCCCAACGCCGTCAACTTCGTCGTGCGTCGCTCCCTCGACGGCGGTGACACCTGGGGGCCAATGCACACCGTCGTGTCCTGGCCGGGCGAGGGGCTGCTCGGCGCATCGGCGACCGATTCCTGCCTCGTGCAGGACCGCGCCTCCGGGCGCGTCATTGCTCTCCTTGACCACTTCCCGGGCGGAATTGGGCAGCCGAACGCTGCGGCGGGGGTGGGCGTCGATAAGCAGGGCCGCTATCTCCTGTCTGACGGCACCGTGGACGCCGAACCGCCGCGGGAGGCATTTCTGGCCGCTGACATCGCGCCGGAGGGCCAGGCGCTGACCGCGCGGACCTCCTACGTGCAGATGGTGGTGTCCGAGGACGACGGTGCCACGTGGTCCCAGCCGGTGAACCTCAACCAGCAGCTCAAGGACGAATCGATGATCTTCCTCGGCGTGGCGCCCGGGTGTGGCATTCAGCTGGGGACCGGCCGGCTGCTCATCCCGATGTACTTCAACACCACCGCCGATCGCGGGCATTTCCAGTGCGCAGTAGCCTATTCCGATGATGGCGGGGACTCGTGGACGTTGGGCTCGGCCCCACTGGGAGAAACCGCTGCTTACGAATCCACCATCGTCGAGCGCTCCGACGGTTCGGTGCTCATGCTCATGCGCAACCAGGCGGAGGTTGGCCGTGTCGCCGCGGCCATCAGCGAGGACGGCGGCGAAACCTTCGGGGAGATCACGTTCCTAGCCGATGTGCCGGAGATCTTCTCCCAGCCCAATGCGATCCGCCTCGGCGACAAACTCGTCTTCGCCAACGCCTCCCAGCTTCTCCCCTACCGCGGGCGCGGAGTGTTGCGACTGAGCAGCGACGACGGCACCACTTGGCCCATCGCCCGGACTTTCAACCCCAAGCATTACGTCTACCAATGCATGACCGAACTTCCCGATGGGACCCTCGGCCTGCTGTGGGAACGCGAGACCCAGGGCCTCTACTTCACCCACGTGCCGTTGGAATGGTTCCCCGCCTACTAGACTGCTTAACCATGACAAACCCGAGCGAATCTACTCCCGCTTTCCGCTACACGCCGCAGCTCGCGAACCAGATTGAGCAGGCCTGGCAGCAGTACTGGACCGACAACGGCACCTTCAACGCGCCGAACCCCGTCGGTGACCTCGCGCCGGCGGATGGCAGCTCGCTCCCCGAGAACAAGCTCTTCGTCCAGGACATGTTCCCCTACCCCTCCGGCGCCGGGCTGCACGTCGGTCACCCGCTGGGCTACATCGCCACGGATGTGTATGCGCGCTTCAACCGCATGCTGGGCAAGAATGTGCTGCACACCTTGGGCTATGACTCCTTCGGCCTGCCCGCCGAGCAGTACGCCATCCAGACGGGCACCCACCCGCGCACGACCACGATGGCCAATATTGAGAACATGCGCCGCCAGCTCGGGGCGCTCGGCCTGGGCCATGACCAGCGGCGTTCCGTCGCTACGACTGACCCGGAGTTCTACCGGTGGACGCAGTGGATCTTCCTGCAGATTTACAACTCTTGGTTCGACAAGGAGCAGCAGAAGGCGCGCCCCATCTCCGAACTGATCCCCCTGCTGGAGGCAGGCGAGCTGCCGACGCCGGACGGGCGAGCCTACGGTGAGCTGACGGCCGTCGAAAAGCAGCAGGCCGTCGACGAATACCGCCTGGTCTACCGCTCGAACTCCATGGTCAACTGGTGTCCGGGCCTGGGCACGGTCCTGGCCAACGAGGAGGTCACCGCCGATGGCCGTTCCGAGCGCGGCAACTTCCCCGTGTTCCGGAAGCAACTCTCGCAGTGGATGATGCGCATCACCGCCTACTCCGATCGCCTCATCGATGACTTGGAACTCCTCGACTGGCCCGAAAAGGTCAAGTCCATGCAGCGCAACTGGATCGGCCGTTCGCGCGGTGCCGAGGTTGACTTCAACGCGCAGGGACACCCGCTCACCGTCTTCACCACTCGCCCCGACACCCTGTTCGGCGCAACCTACATGGTGCTGGCGCCGGAACATGAGCTTGTCGACGCCCTCGTAGCAGGCGGCACCGGATCCTTCGATGGCGTCGACCCGCGGTGGACCGCGGGGCAGGCGACTCCGGCTGAAGCCGTCGCCGCTTATCGCGCCTCCATCGCCGCGAAGTCCGATCTGGAGCGCCAGGAGAACAAAGAAAAGTCCGGCGTGTTCCTCGGTGCCCACGCGGTCAATCCCGTCAACGGTACGGAGATCCCCATCTTCATCGCCGATTACGTCCTCACCGGCTACGGCACGGGCGCGATCATGGCCGTCCCCGCCCATGACGCCCGCGACCACGAATTTGCCACCGTCTTCGGCCTGCCGATCATCGAGGTCGTCTCCGAGGACGGGATCGTATTCAACTCTGCCAGCGACACCGGCCTGGACATCAACGGCCTGAGCAAGGCCGACGCGATCGAGAAGACCATTGAGTGGCTTAGTTCTGCTGGCCTGGGCGTGGAGAAGATCCAGTACAAACTGCGCGATTGGCTCTTCGCCCGCCAGCGTTACTGGGGCGAGCCCTTCCCGGTTGTCTACAGCCAGGACGGTCTCGCGCACGCGTTGCCGGATTCCATGCTGCCCGTTGAGCTCCCCGAAGTGGCCGATTACAAGCCCGTCTCCTTCGACCCGAATGACGCTGACTCCGAGCCGCAACCCCCGCTGGCGAAGGCCCGCGAGTGGGTCGAGGTTGAACTCGACCTGGGCGACGGCCCGCAGATGTACACCCGCGACACCAACGTCATGCCGCAATGGGCAGGTTCCTCCTGGTACCAGCTGCGCTACATCGACCCCACCAACAATGAGGCGTTCGTCGACATCGACAACGAGCGCTACTGGACTGGGCCTCAGTTCCCCGGCGACAGCGGCGGCGTCGACCTCTATGTCGGCGGCGTCGAGCACGCTGTATTGCACCTGCTGTACTCGCGTTTCTGGCACAAGGTGCTTTTCGATCTTGGCCACGTCACCTCCGTCGAGCCCTACCGCCGCCTGTACAACCAGGGCTACATCCAGGCCTTCGCCTACACCGACGCCCGCGGAGTCTACGTTCCCGCCGAAGAGGTCTCCGAGAAGGACGGAAAATTCTTCTACCAGGGCGAAGAGGTCACCCAGGAATACGGCAAGATGGGCAAGTCCCTCAAGAACGCCGTCGCCCCCGATGACATCTGCAACAACTACGGCGCCGACACCCTACGCGTGTATGAGATGTCCATGGGTCCCCTGGATACCTCCCGCCCGTGGGCCACGAAGGATGTCGTCGGCGCGCAGCGTTTCCTGCAGCGCATGTGGCGCCTCATCATCGACGAGTCGACCGGTGACATCCTGACCACCGACGCCGCCCTCACCGACGAGGACAACAAGTACCTGCACCGCACCATTGAGGGTGTGCGTGATGATTACGCCAACCTCCGCGTCAACACCGTCGTGGCCAAACTCATCGAGTACGTGAACTACCTGACCAAGACCTACCCGCAAGAGGTCCCGCTCGCTGCGGTCGAACCACTGGTCATCATGGTCGCCCCCGTCGCCCCTCACATCGCCGAGGAACTGTGGAAGCGCCTTGGGCACACCGACACGGTTGCCTTCGTCGACTTCCCCACCTTCGACGAAAAGTGGCTTGTCGACGACGAGATCGAGCTACCGGTCCAAATCAACGGCAAGGTCCGCGCCCGCGTCGTCGTCCCGGCCGATGCCTCCGAGGAGGCCATCATGGAGCGGGTCCTGGCCGAGCCCAACGTCGCCGCTCACCTGGAAGGCAAGAACCTGCGCAAGCAGATCATCATCCCGGGCCGCATGATCAACCTGGTGATCAACTAGCTAATTTCCACGACCGTCCGACCGCTCCGCTTGCCCGCCAGCTGATCCTGGCCCGCCTCGATCAGTTCATCCAGGCTGACGGTAGTGGTCAGGCGGTCGAGGACGGAGCGATCAATCTGCTGGTCCAGGTCGCTCCATCGGTCGATGCGCTCGGACAAGTCGGCGTCAACGGAATTAATGCCAATGAGGTTGACCGCACGCAGGATGAAGGGAAGCACTGTCGCCGGCAGGTCGGGGCCCTGCGCCAGGCCACACGCGGTGACCACGCCATTGCGGCGCGTCATTGCTAAAGCGTTCACCAGGGTGTGAGAACCGAGCGAGTCCACCACCCCGTCAAAGCGCGCCTTCTGCAGCGGGCGCCCTGGACTGGATAGCTCCGCTCGGTCGATGACCTCCCAGGCGCCAAGACCACGCAAATGGCTTTCGAACTCCGCGACCCGCCCTGTCGAAGCCGTCACCCGATAGCCCGCATTGGCCAGCATGTGTACCGCAATGGATCCCACTCCCCCGGTTGCGCCGGTGACCAGCACGTTCTCCCCGGGGTGAATGCCGAACTTCTGCAGAGCATGGACGGAGAGCGCGGCGGTAAAGCCGGCCGTGCCGATGGCCGCCGCATGATGTGAACTCATGGACTCGGGCAGGACGATTGCCGCCGCGGCGTCGATACGCAAACGGGTGGTGTAGCCTCCGTGCCGAAACTCGCCGAGACCGGCCCCATTAACGACCACGCGATCCCCGGGATGGAAGCGGGGCGAATCGGAATTGACGACGACGCCGACCACGTCGATGCCGGGGATGAGCGGAAGGGTGCGCACGACCCCGCGATCCCCCGCCAAGGCCATGGCGTCCTTGTAGTTCAGGCTGGAGTGGGTGACGTCAATGAGGACATCCCCCTCCCCAAGCAGTTCTTCGGTCCCGACTACCAGTCTGGCTCGGGTGGAGCCTTCGTGTTCTTCGACAACAACGCAGCGATGTGGGCTAGTCATGCGACCAGCCTAGCGACACCTCGCGGGCTGTGCGCAGCTGCGCACGCGCACTCACGTCGGCTTCCCTGCAGGTTGGTAAGGATTTTCCTCGGCCAAGGGATCGGGCTCATCGAACTCGTCGAAGGATTCAGGGTGGTCCCACACCGGGATGAGGTCCTCGTCTCCGACCGGGACTTTTCCGTACGTGTAGGGGTCCTTCCACTGCCCCATTGCCCCGTCGCGGATGGGCAGCTGGCGGCTTGCTGAGGTGAATGATTCCCCGCCGGGGAGCCGGAAGCGGAGGATGCTGGGCGCCTGATCATCTGCGACGATGGTCATGGCGCCGGAGGTTACCAGCGCATGGCATCCGGAGCAGAGGGGAACGAGGTTATCGAGGTTGGTGAGCCCGCCTTTAGACCACTCGTGGATGTGGTGAAACTCCAGGAAGTGAGTGTGATTGCAGCCCGGTGTGGCGCATTGGTGCCCCCAGAGGGTGAGGAGTGCGACCTCCTGAGCGGAGCTGACTGTTCGCGCGCTGCGGGTGAGCTTGAGGTGGAGGCCATCTTTATCCAGCAGGTGGTAGCGCTGCGATCCATTGACAATGCTTCGGATCAAGTCAGAGGACTGGGCGGCAGGTTGCCCGGGGAGGGTGGCGCGGCCGTCAAGCGTTGTGAGCACGTTGACCTGCGCACCGGGCGCGCGCACGCTGCTGCGGGGCTGGCAGCGCACCACGTTGATCATGCCGAGGAAGGCGTGCAGCATGCTGTCCAACATGGGTACCCCGAAGCGTGTCGTCGAAGGCTGCTCGGGAGTGTCAGGTTTCGCTGCGTCCAAGAGCTTGTCCACGCCTTCGCCTTCTAAGTCTTGTGGCGTGATCCCGTTGAGCCCGCGGAGGTTTGCCAGCTCCCCGATCTTCATGGAGGCCAGAAACCGGGCCGCGTTGTCGGGATCCAGCTCGCCCCAGTAGCGCAGAGAACCGGTCTCCTCATCTATGACCACGCGCAGAGTGTTGCGCGCTTTCCGCTTGGACGTGCGTTCGCGGCCGCTGAGTGCCTGTTCGAGCTCGGGGTAGGCGTGTAGTTTGGCCAGCGCGACGAGTTCCTCTTCGTTCTCGCTGGTGAGGTAACGCAGTAAGAGGCGGACTTTGGAATAGGAGATGTCTCCGCTGAGAAATCCGGCACTGAGCAGGGGGTACTCCCCCAGACGGTTGCCCACGTTGATGTACTCGAGGGCAGTTCGGCGGGATAGGTCCTGGGTGCGCATGAGCCAGGTGGCGGTGTTTGGGGCACCGTGCTTCTTGGACAGTGCACGAAGGTGGAATTGGGCCACCATGAGGATGAATTGAGCCTTGTGGATGGTGAGGGTGCGGTGGGCGGAGGAGATGGCTTTGGTGAGGTCGGAGTTGCTCATTGCGGTGATGGTGGAAAGCATCAGGGCATCCTTGGGGAGCTCGTTGTTGTTAGCAATTTACTCGAACAACTGCACGATAACATGGGGTCCCGACATGAGATTTCCGAAGCTGTTTAGACTGGTCAGGGGCCTAAGGTGTGCGCAGCTGCGCACCCTTTTCCTTCGCGAATGGCGTACTGTTATCCGCATGCCTAGACCCTCACGTTCCTTGGTTGTGATCGCCCTGGCGGTCTACCTCACCGTCATGGTGTCCTTGACCATGCTCAAGGCGTTCTACCGGATCGGATACCTGTGGGATCCCGCGAGGCAGCGGCAGCGAACCCTGCGCCTCATCCCCTTCGAGGACATCATGACCGCCAAGAGTTGGTTCGCCCCACTCTTCGGCTACGTGGGCAATTTGGGCTTCTTCATTCCCTTCGGCATCCTCGTTTATGTCCTCGTGTACCAAGTGGTGGCCCGCCCGGTTGTCACCACGGTGCTCGCGGGCCTGGCAACCAGCCTGACCATCGAGGTAGCGCAATACATATTCTCGCTGGGTTATTCGGACGTAGACGATCTCCTTATGAATACCCTCGGCGGCTTTCTCGGTGCCGTCGTTGCGCGCGCCATGGGCCCTCGTTTCCACCTGCTGTGGGTCTGGCTGGCGTTGATCTTGGGGTTGGTATTCGTCGTGCTCGTGGGGTTCGGGGAGCGGCTGGGCGATTCGTCGAAGGTAGTCAACGTCGAATAGTGACTCGCCTCACTTTCCGGCGGGGTAGGCTCGGAAATAGTCGGACTACCAAGGGAGATTTACCATGTCCATCGTCAATGAGAAGGCCCGCCAGCTTCTGGAGGAGGCCTGCGCTGCCGAGAACGGGCGCGCGGCGAAACTGCTGGTCAACGACGGTCCCCTCCGTCAAACCGTCATCGCCTTGAAAAAGGGAACAACCCTGCAGGAGCACAATTCCCCTCCCGCCGCTTCCCTGTTCATGTTCAGCGGCACTATTGCGGTGCAGGGTGAAGAGGAGTCGACGATTGGCGAGGGCCAGCTGGTCACCTTCATTCACCAGCGCCACGCCATCGCGGCTCTCGAGGATTCCGTGTTCCTCTTGACCACGGTCACGGGTATCTAATCGACGGATGGATCCACTCGATGAACTTCGCGCCCGCCGACTGATCGCTCAGGGCCTTGCGCCCTCCGCCGCCGCCCCGCGGCTCGACTCCGCCACCGCGGTCACCACGCACCTCCTCGCGCTGCAGGGACAAAACTATCGCGCGGGGATCCGCGCCATCGCACTGCGGTGTTCGCTTGACGACGCCGCGGTGCTCGCGGCCGTCGATAAGCATCGGGTAGTGCGGGGGTGGCCGCAACGCGGCACCCTGCACTTCATGCCGGCGGAGGACGTGCGGTGGATGATGGGCCTGTGCAGCGTCCGGATCGCGCGTGGTTTGGCGCGCTGGTCGGAACAGATGGGGTTGTCCCCCACGGCCGTGGATGAGGCGCGGGCGGCCTTCCATGCCGAGCTGAAGCAGAGGGGTCCGCACGATCCTCTCCCCCGCCTGGAGGCTTATGGTGTGCTGGCGGCGGCGGGAGTTGATCCCGGCGACGGTCGGGGGCCTCACTTGATGCGAGCTTTTGGCGGTGAGGGCGATGTGGTGCAGGGGCCACGAATGGGCGCGCAGGATACGTTTATGCACGTAGACCAGCTTCCCGTTGCGCAACGGGAGGTAGAGGACCCGTTGGAAGAGATGGGAACCCGTTACGCACGATCGCATGGGCCGGTGTCCGCGAAGGATCTGGTGTGGTGGTCCGGGCTGACAGTGCGGCAGTCGCGGGCGGCGCTGGCTGCGGCGCGTGGGGTCATGGCCTGGGGTGAGGATTATGTCATGGCCGATTGGCAAGCGGACGTCACCACCGCGGAGCTCGCGGAAGCGCTTGACCGCGAGTACACCTTGCCAGCGTTTGATGAAATCTTGCTTGGATATGGGGATAAGTCGCTCATTTTGGCAGATGAGCACCGGCCCAATGTTCTCACCAAAAATGGGTTGAGCTGGCCCTTTACAGTGGCAAATGGGGTCGTCACCGGTCGGGCCGCGCAAGCCTAGAAGATGTAAATCAGGAGAGCGATGATCAGCAAAATGCCGACGATGGTCCAAATGAGTCCGCTTCCGCGCATGTCCTTCTCCTTTCTAAGGGGAATGTTTCTTCCATATTACCCGAGGACTATTGCAAGGCAGCTTATGGGTTGGTGAGGTAGGCGGTCGCGTGGGGGATTGCTTCGGCAATCCGCGACGCCGACGTGGGCGCCGGACCGTAGGGGGTTTGGGCGGATAGCCAGGCCGCGATGCTGTGAATACTTGCCCCAACGGAGGCCATTGCCTGCGCATGGGACGATGCCATTAGCGCGCCGAGAATGCCCGCGAGTACGTCACCTGAGCCGGCGGTGGCTCCCCACGACGAACCAGCATCCACCGAATTTACGTGGCCAAGTGGGGATGCGATTACGGTGTGTCGGCCTTTGAGAAGTACATCGCACTCTAGGTTCCGTGCCAGAGCGAGAACCGCGCCGATTCGATCTACTTCCGGATCCGGGATGTCAGCCTCTAGGGAATCGGCGAGGCGGCGGAATTCTCCGAGGTGGGGAGTTAATAGAGTATTCGCAGGTCGGGACCGCAAAAGTGTGCGCAGCTGCGCACTTTTGGAGAGGAGAGTGAGGGCATCTGCGTCGATAACCACAGGCTCGGGGCACCCGAGGAGTTCTGCTAGTTCGGCTTCTGCCACGGCATCGGTACCTCGCCCGGGGCCGACGACCCAGGCCTGTACGTGGCCGGTTTTGCTCACTGATTCGGAAATCACTACCTCCGGTAGAGCTCGCACGATGTCGTCTTTTAGCGGACCTACATACCGCACCATCGACGGCGTGGAGCGAACTGCGGCGGAGGTGGCCAGGTAGCCCGCCCCCGGGTAAGCGGCGCTTCCCGCACAAATTCCGACGACCCCGCCGGAATACTTGTCATCGTCGGGGCGTGGTTCGAGGGATCGGAGGTGAGAGGGCATCAACGTGCGCAGGGGCTCGGGCCAGTTGAACTGGTCAGCCGGAGCGGCTCGCCACGCGAGCAGAGGTTGTTGTTCTTCTTGCCTAGCGGTCGTCCACAGGGCTTGCGCCAAGGACCGACCCTCGCAACGGAGGTCCGCGTAGATAACCTCGCCGCACGCGGGAGAAACAGCGTGGGCGCGCCGCAAGCCCCCGAACGTGACAGTGACGTCGGCGCGGACGTGTTGAGGAATCGGCCGTCCGAGGGTTTTGCCGTGGGTGAAATTCAAGGGCACCGCCGATGCTGGGACAGACCCATAATCGGTATCCACGCCGGATGGCACATCGACGGATAAAATGGGGAGCGAAAATTCCTCAGCATCCGAGAGCCAGTGTGCCAAGTTCTCTCCGAGTCCACCGGAACCGCCGATCCCGACGATGCCATCGATTACCAGGCGGAAAGGCCTGAGATCGCTTGGGAGGGCATCCAGCACGGTGCCGCCGGCGGAGGTGAATGCCTCGAGTGCGCGCTCATGCACACGCCCGAATCGACCAAGAAGAACCGCGTCGACTCGATGGGTGTTGCAGAGCTCGGCCCCGGCGTAGAGTGCGTCGCCCCCATTGCCACCCGCGCCGACGAGCAGTAGAACTCGGCCGTCATCTGACGGCTCGCACATCGTGCGAGCCGCAACCGCAACGATGTGCGCCGCCTGGCGCATGAGCTGATCGGGGGCTGACTGGGCGTCGATAAGCTGTTGTTCCGCCGCGCGGACCTGGGCAACCGTGTAGACGTAGGTCATGTGGGCGAGTGTAGTTAGCGGTAACGTGTGTCACCATGATGCAGCCCTACAGTGCGGAGCACTGGTCAGCGTTGGCCGCCACGGTGGTGGTTACTGTTGTGCTCCTGAGTTACGCGCGGCGCAATGGAGACGGAAATTACGTCACCATTACCGGATGGGTGCTGTTGATCGTGTCGGTGGCGTGGTCCTGCTGGGATATGCAGCCCGCGCTTTTCGATGTTCACCGTTCCCTGCCTTTTCACCTCTCCGACCTGACCCGCGTTCTCGCGTCACTGGCGCTGATTACGCGCCACTGGTGGTTCCTCGCCCCGACGTATTACTGGGGGCTGACGCTAAATACGCAGTCGATAATCACCCCCGACCTCAGCTACGCGTTTCACCCACTTTCGGAATACATCATGTATTGGGTGCTGCACATAGCCGTGTTCACGGTGCCCCTGGTTATGGTCTTTGGCCTGGGGCATCGCCCGAGGTGGCGCTGGTTGCGGGCCACCGCCTGGTGGTCAGCCGGGTGGATGGGCGCGACGATGGCCTTCAACGCTGTCACTAACAGCAACTACGGTTACCTCAACGGCCGCCCGCCCGTTCCATCCGCACTGGACTACATGGGTCCGTGGCCCTGGTACCTCGCTGTCGGGCTGGGACTGCTCGGCACTGTCTGGGCTGGAGTGATGACGTGGCCTTTCGAGCGTCGGGCTGGCTCAGCTCAGCGCCAATTCGCGTAGGTAGTGTTCACCTTCTCCACGAGGGTAAGCACGTCATAGGACGCGACCAGCTCATCATCCTGGTTGAACAATTGGGCATCCCAGCAGACCTCGCCGTACTCATCGGTGACACGCGGGGTGATGCGCTTTGCGGTTAGCTCCACCCGCACGGAATCGCCATAGGTGACCGGGGTAATGAAGCGCAGATTTTCCAGCCCATAGTTCGCCAACACGGGCCCCGGGGTCGGCTCGACGAACAGGCCAGCCGCCCAGGACACGAGCAGGTAGCCATGTGCCACGCGCCGGGGGAAGAAGGGATTGGCGGTCGCTGCCTCCTCATCAACGTGTGCGTAGAAGGTATCTCCGGTGGTCTGGGCAAACTCGAGGATCTCATCCAGGGTGACAGTGCGCAGGTCAGAGGCGAATTGATCCCCAAGCTGCAACGTAGCCAAGTCCTTGCGGAAGGGATGGATGGCGGTGCCGTTGGCAACATCTGCACGGGTGACCTTGTTCACGGCCGCCCCCCGCACCCACTCGCCAGTGATTGCCGTCAGGTGATCGGGGGAGCCTTGGATGGCCGTGCGCTGCATGTAGTGCTTCACTCCGCGAATGCCGCCGAGTTCCTCCCCACCGCCTGCGCGACCGGGGCCGCCGTGGACGAGGTGGGGAAGGGGAGAGCCGTGACCCGTGGAGGAGGCAGCATCGTCGCGGTCGAGGAAGTGTAGACGACCGTGGTGGGCACCAATGCCGTGCGCGAATCGGGCGGCCAGCGCGGGGGAGTGAGTGATCACGGAGGCCACGAGCGAGCCGCAGCCACGGGCGGCCAGCCGGATGGCGTCGTCGGTGTCGGTGTAGCCAAGGATGGAGACGAGGGGCCCGAAGGCTTCCACTTCGTGTACGGCGTCCACGTCCGGGTCGGTGAAGGAGAGGATGGTCGGGGCGAAGAACGCGCCCTCCCGCAGGTTGCTGCCGCCGGTCACCACCGTGCCGCCAGCCGAAATAAGCTTATCGACGGCCGCCCCCACGTCGTTGCGCTGTTCCACCGACACCAGCGGTCCCAGAGTTTTCGCTTCCACCCGCTCGCGGAGGGCTTGGGCAACGGTGTCGACGAGGGCGGTGGGGACGATGGCGCGACGCACGGCGGTGCACTTTTGCCCCGCCTTGGCGGTCATCTCCACGTAGAGGGTCTTGATAAACGCGTCGAACTCGGGGGAGTCGACGGTGACGTCCTCGCCGAGGATGGCGGCGTTGAGCGAGTCGGCCTCGGCGGTGAAGCGGACGCCGTTGTGCAAGACGTTGTCGTGGGAGCGCAGCGTGGCGGCGGTGGCGGCGGAGCCGGTGAAGGCGACGTGATCGCGGTAGTCGAGGTGATCGAGGAGGTCGCGGGCGGAGCCGGAAATGAGTTGCAAGGATCCCTCGGGGAGGATGCCGGACTCGGCCATGAGGCGCACGCAGGCGGCGGTGACGTACCCGGTCGGAGTGGCGGGCTTCACCAGCGTGGGCATCCCGGCGATGAAGGCGGGAGCGAACTTCTCCAACATGCCCCAAACGGGGAAGTTGAAGGCATTGATCTGCACGGCGACGCCGGGGAGGGTGGTGTAGATGTGGCTGGCCACAAAGGAATTATCGCGGGAAAGCACCTCGGTGGGGCCATCGATGATGACGTGCCCGTTGGGCAGCTCGCGACGGCCTTTCGAGGAGTAGGTGAACAGCGTGGAAATGCCGCCGTCGATGTCAATGGCGTTGTCGCGAGGGGTGGCGCCCGTCTTCGCAGCCAGTTGGTAAAGCTCGTCCTTGTGCTCGTCGAGGTAGAGGGCGAGCTCCTTGAGTTTGAGGGCGCGTTCATGGATAGTGAGCTCGCGGAGGTGCCGTTGGCCGACGTCGCGGGCGTAATCGATGGCGCCGGCGAGGTCGAGGCCCTCGGTGGAGACGGTGGCCACGAGCTCACCCGTAGTGGCGTCAAGGACGTCCGTGACGCGGGATGGTTGGGTCGGGGTGACCCACGATCCGGAAAGGTAGCTGGGGACGAGGTGAGACATGGTTGTCCTTCCTAAACTAATTAGTGACCGACCGTACGGTAGGGATTGCGGGTTAGTATAATCTAGATCACAAAAGAATGGAGCAGCATGGAACCGTGGACCATTGAACTGGGAGAACTCGACAAGAAGATGGGTGTCACTGTCATCGAGCAGTCCCCCGAGAAGGTGGTGGCCACCATGCCTATCGACGGAAACCGCCAGTCACTGGGACTACTCCACGGAGGGGCGATGGTCGCGATCGCGGAGGCCGTCGGATCCTGGGCCGCGGTCATCCACGCTTCGACCATGGGCAAGGTGGCCGTCGGGGTGGATATCAACGCCACCCACCACGCTTCCGGCCGGGAGGGGATGGTCACCGCCACCGCCACCGCCATCCGCCTGGGTAGGACGCTGACCAGCCACGAGGTGACCATCACAGACGACGCAGGGCGGCGGCTGTGTACGGCACGGATCACCAACGCGATCGTCGATAAGCATTAGCGATATTCGTAGAAACCCTTGCCGGACTTGCGACCGAGTTCACCGCGGGCGACCATATCGCGCATGAGCTGCGGCGGAGCGAAGCGGGCGCCCAAGGAAGACTCGAGGTATTCCGCGATGCCCAAACGCACGTCGAGGCCGACGATATCGGTGAGCGCGAGCGGACCGACCGGGAACTTGTAGCCGAGAACCATGGCCTTGTCGATGTCTTCCGCGCTGGCCACGCCCTCCTCGACCATGCGGATTGCCTCAATGGCGATGGCAACACCGAGGCGGGATGAAGCGAAACCGGGGGAGTCCTTGACCACGATCGGTGTCTTGCCCAGGCCCTCCACCCAGGATTTCGCATCGGAGACCAGGGAGGGGGGCGTGGAGTCGGCGACGACGATTTCCACGAGCTTCGAGGCGGGCACCGGGTTGAAAAAATGCAGGCCGATGACGTCATTGTCTACTATCCCCGCCAGGTCGGTGACGGAAAGCGACGAGGTATTCGTGGCAATGACTGCAGCAGGGGTGTGTTCGGCGATCGTCCGGAAAGAACTAATCTTCAGCTCGATGGACTCGGGCACCGCTTCGATGACCAGGGGATGGAAGGCGAAAGCTGCGGGGTCGGTGGTCACGGTGAGTCGATCCATCCACTCCTCCGGGGACCCCTCCGCGCCACGGGCAAAGGAACCGGCGACGTCCTGAGCAATGCGCTCGCGGGCGGCGGTGACGGCGGCGTCATTGACATCAACGACCGTCACGGAAGCACCGGCGGCGAGGAAAGAATGGGCGATTCCCGCGCCCATGCGGCCGCCACCGAGGACGCCGACTTGTTTGGGGATACTCATGCTACTTCTTCTTTCGGTCGAGGAATGCCTGCATACGGTCGAACTTCGCGTCCGATTCGAAGAGGATGGCCTGGGCAATGTTGTCCACCACCGGGTGAGCGGCCGCCGGCATCGCCATCACCTGCTTGCTCAGGCGCACGGCGAGCGGATCGAGGGCGGCGATGCGATCGGCTAGGCGCTGCGCGGCGTCGAGGAGGTCGGCGGGGGAGTGCAGCTCCGTGACCAGGTGGAGTTCCAATGCCTCGCGGCCGGACAGCAGGCGACCAGCCAGGAGGATCTCCTTGGCCACTGCTACGCCGACGAGCTCCTTGAGCCGCCAGAGCCCACCGGCCGCAGCGATGATCCCAAGATTGGCCTCGGGCTGACCGAAGGTGGCGTCCGGGGTGGAAATCCGGAAGTCGGCGGCCAGGGCTAGTTCGAGGCCACCGCCCAACGCATATCCGTCGACGGCCGCGATCACTGGCGAAGGCAACTGCGCGATGCGCTGGAAGATGGCGTTGTTGATGCCGCGGAGAGCATCGTCGCGCCGGCGTTCGCGCAGCTGACCGATGTCCGCTCCCGAGGCGAAGATGCCCTTGCCCTTGGCCTCACAGCCCGTGATGAGGAGGATCTTGGGGTTGTGCTCGAGGTAGGAGCAGACGGTGTGGAGCTCGCTGACCATCTGCTCATCGATGGCGTTGCGCACCTCCGGGCGGGTGAGCTGAACCAGGAGCCGATCATCCGATTCGCTGACGGTCAGGGCACTAAATTCAGAAAATGACATGGGCTTAGACCTTCTCAATTGCGATGGCGGCACCCTGGCCGACGCCGATGCACATCGTGGCGATGCCGCGCTGGCCGCCCTCCTGCTCGAGGCGGTTGAGCAGGGTGATGGCGATGCGAGATCCCGAAGAACCCAGCGGATGGCCCAGCGCGATGGCCCCGCCCCAGGCGTTGACCTTGTTCTGATCGAGCTCTAGCTCACGGATGCATGCCAGGGACTGGGAGGCAAAGGCCTCGTTGAGTTCGATGGCATCAACGCTGCCAATGTTCCACCCGGCCTTTTCTAGGACGCTGCGCGTTGCAGGGATCGGCCCCAGTCCCATGACTTCCGGTGCTAGGCCCGCGTTCGCATTCGCGACGACCCGGGCGCGGGGGGTGAGACCAAAACGCTCGATGGCGCGCTCGCTGACGACGAGGATGGCGGAGGCGCCGTCGTTAAGCGACGAGGAGTTGCCCGCGGTGACGACCTCGCCGCCCTCGACCACTGGGCGCAGCCTGGCCAGGACCTCCGTCGTCGTGCCGGGGCGCGGCCCCTCATCGGTATCGACGAGAGTGATGTTGCCCTTGCGATCAACGATCTCAACCGGGACGATCTCGGGGGCAAATCGCCCGGCCTCAATGGCGGCGAGGGCGCGAGCCTGGGACTGGGCGGCGAAGGTGTCGGCATCCTCGCGCGAAATATTGCACACCCGCGCGACCTCCTCGGCCGTCTCCGGCATGGAAAACGTCGTCTTTTCTTGGCTTGCGAACTTCGGGTTGACGAAGCGCCAGCCGATGGAGGTATCGAAGGTCTCGCCAGGCTTCGCAAAACCGCTGCGCGGCTTTTCGACGACCCACGGAGCCCGCGACATCGACTCCACTCCGCCGGCGACAACGACATCCGCCTGCCCTGAGTTCACCATCGCCGTGGCCAGGGCAATCGCCGACATCCCGGAGGCGCAGAGGCGATTGACGGTGATGCCGGGGACGGAATCCGGGTACCCAGCCAGCAACCAAGCCATGCGGGCGACGTTACGATTCTCCTCACCGGCACCGTTGGCGTTGCCGAGGATCACCTCGTCGACAGCCGACGGGTCGATGCCCGCATCTTCGATGACGGCGCGGATGGTGAGGGCGGCGAGGTCATCCGGGCGGACGGAGGAGAGGGCTCCGCCGTAGCGGCCGACGGGGGTCCGGCGGCCGGAGACGAGATAGGCGTCAGTGCTCACTGGGGGCTGCTCCTTGGAGGTTTCGAGGCGGTGGTTTAGTGGCCGTGAAAGGTGGGACGGCGCTTTTCGTTGAAGGCGGCGAATCCCTCCGCATAGTCGGCGGAGGAACACAGCCGACCCTGCGCGAGGTTTTCTTCGTTGACCGATTCCCACAGGCCACGGCGTTGATCGCGAATGTCGTGGACGAGTGTGCGGCTGGCCAAGAAGGCTAAGGTGGCGCCCTCGGCTGCGCGGGCAGCCTTCTCGCGGGCGAAGTCGAGGAGCTGATCGGCGGGGATTGCCCGGGAGAATAACCCAGCGTCCACCGCCTCGCGACCAGAGATCATGTCACCGGTGACAATAAGGTCCATGGCGCGGTGGGCTCCCAGGCGCTCCACGAATAGGGCGTGCCCGCCTGAGTCGAGAGTCGCGCCGAGGTTGGCGAAGGGGGAACCGAACGTGGCATCCTCGGCGACATAGGCAATGTCACTGGCGATGACCAGTCCCAGACCGACCCCGAGGCAGACCCCGTGGACTGCCGCGAATGTCGGGGCGGGGAAGGTGCTCATCTGCTGCAACACGGGGGTGACCTTGTTGGCGAGGTAGTCGGTCGCGTCATCTTCAGCCGGGTCGAGGCCACGGATGTTGCGGCCGGCGCTAAACGCCTTTCCCTCGCCGCGCAGCAGGAGGGAGCGAACGTCGCGCTCGGCGGCTTCTGCGTAGGCCTGGGAGAGCTCCTGCAGGTCAGATTCCGTGAGGGAGTTCAAAGCCCGCGGGTTGTTGAGCACTATTTCGGCGGTGCGGCCGTCGATGAGGAGATCGATCATTGTGGCTCCCGGTTAGGCGTCGTAGTCGACGGTGATGGAATCACCGGTCGGTCGGGTCTGACAGGTGAGGACATAGCCGCGTTCCACCTCGTCCGGTTCCAGGGCGTAATTCTCATCCATCGTGAACTCACCCTCGATGACTTTTGCCCGGCAGGTACCGCAGACGCCGCCGGCGCAGGCGAAAGGCACGTCGGGGCGGGCACGCAGGGCGGCGTTGAGGACCGTTTCGTGGGCCGAAGCGGGGGACTCGATGCTGCCCGACAGTCCATCAAGCTGGAAGGAAATGGTGATGTTCCTTCCCGCCGGATCAATGATGACGGGGCGGCCGGTATTACCCTGCTGGGGGCCGTCGGAGGGCTTACCGGTGGAGAAGAGTTCGAAGCGGATGTTGTCACTATCGACGTCGCGTGCGGCCAGCTCGTCGCGGACCAACTGGACCATCTCGAAGGGGCCGCAGAGGAACCACTCGCGGGCTTCTTCCGTGAGGATGACCTTGTCCAGCAAGATCTTCAGCTTTTCGTCGTCGATACGTCCCGAAAACAGTGGGTTGACACGTTGCTCGCGGGAGAGGACGTGGTGGACGGCGAAGCGGGTGGGGTACTTGTCCTTGAGGTCGCCGATCTCTTCGGCGAACATCACGTCGCTGCCACCCTTGTTGGCGTAGACCAGCTCAAACGTCGCGGTGGGGGAGCCGGAGAGGAGCGCCTGGGCGATGGACATGATGGGGGTGATGCCGGAACCGGCGGCGATGGCCACGAGATGGGGGGCACCGCCGACGTCGGCAAGCTCATCTTTGAGCAGGGCCTGCGCATCGTTGAGGGAGGTCACGCGGACGCGGGAAGTAAAGGCCCCCTGGGGGTTCATGACCTCGATGACGGTGCCCGGCTGCAGCTCATCGTTAGCCCAGGTGGAAAAGACTCCACCGAGGTCGCGCTTGATGGCGACCCGGATGATCCCGGATTGGGGAATGTCGCAGATGGAGTAGGAGCGACGCACTTCTTGGCCGTCGATGGTGGCGCGGAGGGCAACGTACTGGCCGGGGACGTAGTCGTAGTCCGCGCGCAGTTCCTCGGGGACCGCGAAGCTAACCTCCACGGCGTTGTCGGTCAACCGACGGACTTCAGAGACCTTGAGGGGCTGGAACTTCGCCCTCTGCTTGGTGGATTCGGGAGCTGACATCAGTGCACCTTGAAGTAGTCGAAGGGCTCGAAACAGGCCTCGCAGCTGTAGAGCGCTTTGCAGGAGGTCGAGCCGAATTGGGCGAGTTTCTTGGTCCGGGTGGAACTGCAACGGGGGCAGGGGACCGGAGTTGGGGGAGCCAACGTTAAGGGGATCGGGCCCTGGGGAGTAGGCGAGGAGGAATGCTGGGGAGGGGCGATGCCGTACTCGCGTAGCTGTTCACGCCCCTGCTCGGTAATCCAGTCGGTGCTCCAGGCGGGCTGAAGCACAAGGTCCACCACAGCATCCTCGTAGCCGGCGGCGGCGAGGACTTGTGCTACTTCCCGGCTGATGTGGTCCATGGCCGGACACCCCGAATAGGTCGGGGTGATGGTGACCACGGCGTGGCCGTCGATGATGGCCGCGCGGCGCAGGATGCCCAGGTCAGCGATGGAGATGACCGGAATTTCCGGGTCCGGAACTGACGCGGCGATGTCCCAGACCCGGGCATCCGCCGGGTCGGTGGGGCGCAGGGGGTGGGCAGACATGATGATCACCAGGTTGCGCCGGGATGCTGGCGGGCGAAGGACTGCATCTCGAGGAGGATGTAGCCACGCTGCTCGGAGAAGCAGCCGGTGCGGTGTCCGGACATGGCCTGCGGGGTGGTGGGGACCTCTAGCCCGGCAGTCTGTAGGACGTGGGCGATGCGCTCGTCGAATTGTTCGCGCAGGCTGGAGGACGCAACCGCGATGCCTTTCTCGGCGAGGGTGGTGTGGATGGGCAGGTCTTCGAAGAGCTCGGCGAGGTAGGGCCACATGTAGTACAGGCCCTCCTCGATCCGCTGCTTGGAGTAGTCGGTGCCCAGACCCAGGCGCAGAACCCACTGGTTGGCGTGGTCGACGTGGTACTCGACCTCCTTGATGGCCTTCGCAGCGATGGCGGCGATGGTCGGATCAGTGGATTCGAGCAGGGCTGAGTACAGGCCGTACATGTAGTAGGAGGCGAGGAGCTGGCGGGCGATGGTCTGGCCAAAGTCGCCGTTTTCCTGCTCCATGAGGCGGGCGGAACGGAACTCCTCTTCGTCGCGGAAGTAAGCGAGGTCGTCTTCGGTCTGGTTCGTGGCTGTGCCGGCGTAGGAGTAAAGGAAACGAGCGTGGCCGATGAGGTCGAGCGCAATGTTGGCCAGGGCGATGTCCTCCTCCATTTCCGGGGCACGGGAGATCCACCAGGTCAGGCGTTGGCCGAGGATGAGGGCGTCGTCGGCAAGCATGGCGGCGTAAGCCGCGACATCCGGGGTGGCTACGGCACCGGAGTGCTGAACGTCTTCCGCAGTGAGCGATTCGCCTTGAGTCTGGCGGGTGGCGGAGTCGACGGAGGCGAAGTTATTCACAGGTGCGGCACCCCTTCGGACTTGTCATAGTAGGTGGCGTGGCGGTAGTTCTTGCCGGAGGCGGACTCGAAGTAGCCGCCCTTGGAGTCGGGATCGGAGGAGGTCACGGCCTCGGAGGGCACAACCCAGACGGAGGTGCCTTCGTTGCGACGGGTGTAGAGGTCGCGGGCGTTGCGTAGGGCCATGGTGGCGTCGGGCGCGTGCAAGGAACCGGCGTGGACGTGAGACAGGCCACGGGAGGATCGGACGAAGACCTCCCACATCGGCCAAGACTGCTGATCGGACATGAGGGCAATGCTCCTTTTATGTAAGTGCTAGGCGATGAGGTGGGAGTCGGCGGCGCGGGCGGTTTTCTCGGCGTAGGCCGCGGCTGCCTCCAGCACCCAGGCGCCGTCGTCGAATGCTTGTCGACGCCGCTGCATCCGCTGCACGTTGCACGGTCCTTCGCCGTGGATGACGGCTTTGAACTCGCTCCAGTCCAGCGGGCCGTAGTCGTAGTGGCCGCGTTCCTCGTTCCATTTGAGGTCGGGGTCATCGAAGGTGAGGCCTAGGGCTTCGACCTGGGGGACGATCATGTCGACGAAGCGTTGGCGCAACTGGTCATTGGAGAAGCGCTTAATCTTCCACTCCATGGATTGCTGCGAGTTGGGTGAATCCTCGTCGGGTGGGCCGAACATCTGCAGGGCGGGGCCGTAGAAGCGGTTGATGGATTCCTGCGCCATGCGCTTCTGCGCCTCGGTGCCATGGGCGAGTTCGTAGAGAATCTCCCAGCCCTGGCGCTGGTGGAAGGACTCCTCCTTGCAGATGCGGACCATGGCGCGCCCGTAGGGGGCGTAGGAGGCGCGGCAGAGGGGGACTTGGTTGCAGATGGCGGCGCCGTCGACCAGCCAGCCGATCGCTCCGATATCCGCCCAGGTACGGGCCGGGTAGTTGAAGATGGAAGAATATTTCGCGCGGCCGGTGAGCAGTTGATCAACGAGCTCGTCGCGGCCGGTGCCCAGGGTCTCGGCGCCGGAGTAGAGGTAGAGGCCGTGGCCGGCTTCGTCCTGGACCTTGGCGATGAGGATGGCCTTGCGCTTGAGGGAGGGTGCGCGGGAGATCCAGTTGGCCTCCGGTTGCATGCCGATGATCTCGGAGTGGGCGTGCTGGGAGATTTGGCGGGTGAGGGTCTTGCGGTAGGCGGCGGGCATCCAGTCGGTGGGCTCGATGCGCGAATCCTCGGCGATGATGCGGTCGAAGGCCTCTTGGCCTGCAGTATCTGCTTCGGGGAGGGTGCTGGTAGTCACTTGGTTACGTCCTTTGCTGGAGAGGTCGATTAACCGATCGTTCGGTCAGTATATGGACGAGTGTGATCTATGTCAATTTTTTTGGGGCGGCTTTCTGGCGCTGATTTACCGGCGGGGGATCGTGCGGGAGGTTCCCCGGAACTCCGTGATCACCTTGCCGTTGACGGTGAGGGTGACATCCGTAATGCCGTTGCGTCCCCAGGTGCGACGTTCGACGGCGTGACCCTCGACCACGTCCCCCTCGAAGGCGGGTGCGATGTAGTGGATGCCAACCTGGGCGGCGACCGCCACCTCGCCGTGGGAGTTGCAGGCGCCGGCGAATAGGGAGTCGGCGAACGTGAAC
Organism: Corynebacterium atrinae; assembly: GCF_030408455.1. Taxonomy (NCBI): domain Bacteria; kingdom Bacillati; phylum Actinomycetota; class Actinomycetes; order Mycobacteriales; family Corynebacteriaceae; genus Corynebacterium; species Corynebacterium atrinae. Next base: position 2,661,592 of record NZ_CP046977.1, on the reverse strand, counting down.
AGGTAGCCGCCTTGGGCGGTGTGGTGGCCGTTGCACATGTCGGGGCGGATGGTGAAAGTGCCACGGGCTTCGCCCGGGCCGAGGTGAGTGATGATCATGCCAATGCCTTGCGAGGCACGGTCGGTCTCAAACATGGTGCGCACATGCTCAAACTGGGGTCCGGTGGCGACGCCGGGGGCGAGAATAGGGGTCATGGGGAGGCTCCTAAGACGGTCCGATACTGACCAGTTGGTCAGTATTGAGCGGAGAGTCTACGTCATCCAGGCGACTGCCAACCGGGGTGCGGCTGCTTAAATGGGGGAGATCGAGTGAAATCCCATGTGAGGAGAATGGCATGCCGCTGTCAGGAAATTCGGGCGGCCGGGGTCGTCCCGGTTACGGCCGCGAGGACGTCATTCGCATTGCCGTCGAGGTATTCAACCAGCATGGTTACGAGGCAACGTCGATGGGGACCCTGGCGGGACGCCTAGGGCTGAGCAAATCAGCGATCTATCACCACATCACCTCTAAGGAGGAGATCCTGGTCGAGGCCACCGACAAGGCTCTCGCCGAACTGACCACCGTGATCGAGTCCGCCACGCATGAGGCGGGGAGCACGGTCGAGAAGCTGGAGTTGCTGGTGGCTGGCTCTACCCGCGTGCTGTGCGAGTACCCGGCCTATGTCCGGTTGCTGCTTCGCCTGCGGGGAAACACGGACGTCGAGATGCAGATCCTTGAGCGTCGGCGTCGGTTGACGCAGGAGCTTATCGACGTCGTCCGCGATGCGCAGGGCGAAGGCCTGGTCACCGACGAGTTGGAGGCGGGGGTGATTGGTCGCCTCATTTTCGGCATGATCAACTCGATTGTTGAGTGGTATCGCCCTGGTGGAAAATGTACGCCCGAGGAAATGGCAGCCATTACGCCACGTCTGGTCTTCGACGGGATCCTGCTTCGCAAGGGCTAACCCCAGGGGGTGAGGAGGGTATCGGCGCGCTATGCTGCGCCGATGTTCTGATTCGGGGGTAATATCCGGGTGGAAGCTGAGAATCTTTAGGACCATTTAGCGCAAATGTGTTGCACGTTACACGCGTGCGGTTGTAACCTGTGCCACATGCTCGCTGACCGATTGGTCGGTAAGTAATTGGTAATCAAGTTTGCCAATCGCCTGTACCCGACTCACTTGGCGGGCATAGAAAGGACTACGCAGTGGCTTCCTCCACCGACATCACTTCCACCATCCATGGGCCCCAAACCAGCATCGAGTACGCCTCGCGCGATGAAATCACTGCGTTGCAGACCGAGCGCATGAAAAACACCCTGCGCCACGCGTACTACAACGTTCCGCATTACAAGCGAGACTTCGATGCCCGGGGTGTCCACCCGGATGACTTCAAGGAACTCAAGGACATCGGTCTATTCCCCTTCACGGACAAGGCCATCCTGCGTTCTGAGTACCCCTTCGGCATGTTTGCCGTGCAGAAACACCAGATCGCCCGAATCCACGCCTCATCCGGTACCACCGGCCTGCCCACCGTGGTGGGATACACCCGCAAGGACATCGAGACCTGGGCCGAGCTCGTCGCCCGTTCCCTCAGTGCCGGTGGGGTCCGCCCCGGTGACCGCGTGCAGGTGACCTTCGGCTACGGGCTGTTCACTGGCGGGCTGGGTCTGCATTACGGCGTTGAAAAGCTCGGAGCCACTGCCATCCCAACCTCGGGCGGGCAGACCGACCGCCAGCTGCAGATCATGCGTGATTTCCAGCCGGACGCGATCGTCGGCACGCCTTCCTACATGCTCAACGTCCTCGACCGAATGCGGGCGGAGGGCCTGGACCCGGAAAACAGCCCAATGCGAGTGGGTATCTTCGGTGCCGAGCCCTGGACCGAAGGAATGCGCCAAGATCTAGAGACCGGTTTCGGAATCGACGCCACCGATATTTATGGGCTGTCGGAGGTTATGGGTCCGGGCGTGGCGCAGGAGTGCATTGAGACCAAAGACGGCCTGACCTTGTGGGAAGACCACTTCTATCCTGAGATCCTTCACCCCGAAACTCAAGAGCCGGTGCCAGACGGCGAGCTCGGTGAATTGGTGATCACTCCGCTCACCAAAGAGGCTTTCCCGGTCATCCGCTATCGCACGCACGATCTCACCCGCCTGCTGCCCGGAACCGCCCGTTCCATGCGCCGCCTCGGACGCATCAGCGCCCGCAACGACGACATGATCATCCTCCGGGGAGTGAACTGCTTCCCTTCCCAGTTCGAAGAACTCATCGTGGAGGACAAGAATCTCCGCCCCCGCTACCAGTGCATTCTTAGTAAACGCGGGCGTATGGACCACCTCACCCTCGTGGTTGAACACGCCCCCGGTCGCACGGCAGACGAGATCACCAACTCTCAACTGCACCTGCGCAAGCTCATCAAGGACCGCATCGGTGTCTCTGTCGATGTCGAAATCCGCGACACGGTCGACTCTGGCGAAGGCAAAGCCAAGCGCATTGTCGATAACCGTCCCCAGAGCTAACCCCCTTCTTCTCTTTAGCGCACCCGCCAGGCCGGCGGCAGCTGTGGCTGCCGGCCTGCTCGGGCTACCAGAAAGTAGCTGAGATGACTACCGCTTCCTCACCCGTCACCGCCCCGCCCACTCCGGAACCGATTACTAATGAGCACCGCCGTGTCCTCGCCGGCGCCATGGTCGGCACCACCATCGAGTGGTTCGATTTCTTCATCTATGCGCAGGCAGCAGCCCTGATCTTCGCTACCCAGTACTTCAATCCGGCCTCCAACGACAATGCGACCATGGCGCAGATCGTATCCTGGGCGTCGCTGGGTATCTCCTTCCTCTTCCGCCCGCTCGGCGCGGTGATCGCCGGTCACTTGGGTGACCGCCTGGGCCGCAAACCTGTTCTTGTGGTCACGTTGCTGGGCATGGGTGGCGCGACCGTCGCCATGGGTCTGCTTCCCAACTACGCAGCCATCGGCATTGCCGCGCCGATCATCCTCGTGTTGCTGCGCATCATGCAGGGCCTGTCCGCAGGTGGCGAATGGGGCGGCGCCGCCCTCTTGGCCGTCGAGCACGCCCCGGTTCAGCGCCGCGGATACTTCGGATCATTCCCCCAGGTTGGCGTCCCTGCAGGCATGCTCCTGGCTACCCTGTTCATGCTGGTGCTCTCCGCCACGCTGACCACCGAGCAGTTCGAGGCGTGGGGCTGGCGCATCCCGTTCGTTTCCTCACTAGTGCTCATCGTCGTCGGGTACCTCATCCGCCGCCTCGTGGAGGAATCCCCCGTCTTCGCCGAGCTGGAGGATTTGAAGAAGAAGTCCTCGGCGCCGCTGTCGGAGCTCTTCCGCAACCACACCAGCAAGGTTGTCCTCGCCGCCCTCATCTTCGCAGGCGTTAACGCGGCCGGTTACATGGCCATCGCCTTCATCGTCTCTTATGGCACGAAGAACGTCGGCTACGACCGCACCACTACCTTGGCGGTCACCTCGGCGACGGCTATCGCCTGGATCATCTCGACGCTGGTTTTCGGCGGGCTTTCTGACACGATCGGCCGCAAGCAAACGTTCGCCCTCGGCTACATCGGTGCAATCCTGTGGGCGGTGCCGATGTGGTTGCTCGTTGACTCGGGCAATGTCGCGCTCTTCATCCTCTCGATGGTGGTGCTGGGCATCCTGCTCGGGGCGACGTATGGCCCGCAGTCCGCGCTGTACGCCGAAATGTTCCCGCCAGAGGTCCGCCTCTCCGGCGTCTCCATCGGCTACGCCATCGGCTCCATCATCGGCGGTGCCTTCGCCCCGATGATCGCCGCACTGCTTCTCGACGCCACAGGCACCTCCATCTCCATCGGTATCTACATCGCGGTGGTCTCGCTCATCTCACTCATCGCGGTGCTCAAGGTGCCGAAGGGCATCCAGGGCAAGCCCCTGAACTAGTCGGGTTGGCAGCCGGGACACCAGAAGAGGTTCCGGCCCTCCATGACCTTCTCGGTAATGGTGGTCCCACACACGAAGCAGGCTTGGCCGGCCCGGCGGTACACATAAACCTCTCCGCCGTGGTCGTCCTTGCGGGGCTCGCGGCCCATGGCCTCCGGGGTGTGTTCGGGCCGGACGGTGTCAATGCGTCCGGCCCGAACTCCGTCGTTCATGAGACCGACGAGGTCAAACCAGACGCTATCGAACTCATTACGTTCGAGCTGATTGCCGGGCCTAAAGGGCGAGATGCCGAGGCGGAAGAGGGTTTCTGCTCGGTAGATGTTGCCCACCCCGGCGAAGAGTTTCTGGTCCATGAGCTGCGAACCGATGCTGCGCTTCGAGCGGGAAATGCGGGGCCAGAGGCGATCCGGGGAGGCGTCATCGCGAATCGGGTCCTCGCCCAACTTGGCTGCGGCGATGTCGTACTCGGCGTCTGTAATCAGCCGGCACCATTGCGGCCCCCGCAGGTTGGCGGCCTCGTCGCCGTTGTCGATGCGCAGGCGGATCTGTCCCCACACGTCCGCGGAAGGCTCGAAACGCATCTCCCCGATGAGGCCCAAGTGGATGTAGAGAATGTGCTCGGAGTGAGGGGCATCGACGTCGATGAACAAGTGCTTACCGATGGCTTCTGCCTGGGCGATCCGCGCGCCGTCGATAAGCGATGCCTCGGCGGCGAACCTCCCCTGGGGGGAGGTGATGCGCAGGTCGCGGCCAGCGTAACGTTCGTTGAGCTCATTGGCTAGGCGGTGGATGACGTGACCTTCGGGCATGCGCACAGTGTAATGCCGACGCGGTAGGGTCGGCGTTAGACTGTTCGCATGCCACATGCCATCGGATTCGACCGCGACCGTTACATCGAGATGCAGTCGGAGCACATCAATGCTCGCCGCCGCGAGATCGGCGGCAAACTCTACCTCGAGATGGGTGGCAAGCTTTTCGACGACATGCACGCCTCCCGCGTGCTGCCCGGCTTCACGCCGGACAACAAGATCGCGATGTTGGAGCGGATCAAGGAAGACATCGAGATCGTCGTCTGCCTCAACGCCAAGGACCTCGAGCGGCAAAAGGTGCGCGCCGACCTTGGCATCCCCTATGAGGAGGATGCACTACGCCTCATCGACGTGTTCCGCGAGCGTGGCTTCCTCGTGGACAACGTCGTGATCACTCAGCTCACCGACGACAACCCCATGGCGCAGACCTTCATCGATCGCCTCGAGCGACTCGGGATGAAGGTGTCTCGGCACCGCGTTATCCCCGGCTACCCGGCCGATACCCGGCGGATCGTGTCGGAGGAGGGCTTCGGTGTCAACGAGTACGTGGACACAACTCGCGATGTCATCGTGGTCACTGCCCCCGGCCCAGGATCTGGCAAGCTCGCCACCTGTTTGTCGCAGGTTTACCACGAGTACCAGCGCGGAGTGCGCGCCGGCTACGCCAAGTTTGAGACCTTCCCCATCTGGAACCTACCGCTCGAGCACCCCGTCAACCTCGCCTACGAGGCGGCTACCGTCGACCTGGACGACATTAACGTCATCGATCCTTTCCACCTCGCAGCCTACGGTGAGCAGGTCACCAGCTATAACCGCGACGTGGAGGTCTTCCCGCTGCTCAAGACCCTGCTGGAAACACTCGCGGGGACCAGCCCCTACCAGTCGCCGACGGACATGGGCGTGAACATGGCGGGCTACTGCATCTCCGACGACGCCGTGTGCCGCGAAGCCTCGCGCCAAGAAATCATCCGCCGCTACTTCAAGGCGCTGGTGGATGAGCGCAGGGAAGAACTCGATGACACGTTGTCCTCGCGCGTCGCGATGGTGATGAGCAAGGCCGGCTGCCACGTCGAGGACCGCGTCGTCGTCGCCCCCGCGCTGGCGGTCGCCGAGCACACCGGGCTGCCGGGTGCGGCCATGGAGTTGGCCGACGGCACCATCATCACCGGCAAGACGACCGAACTGCTGGGTTGCTCCGCCGGCATGCTGCTCAACGCCCTCAAACACCTCGCGGGAATCGACCGGGAAACCCACTTGCTCTCCCCGGAATCCATCGAGCCAATCCAGACGCTCAAAACCACCCACCTGGGCTCGCGCAACCCGCGCCTGCACACCGACGAGGTGCTCATCGCCTTGTCCGTCTCCGCTGCGGGCAGCGACGAGGCTCGCCGGGCCTTGGCCGAGCTGAAGAACCTCAGCGGCTGCGAGGCGCACACCACGACGATCCTGGGTTCCGTCGACGAGGGGATCTTCCGTAACCTCGGTGTGCTGGTCACCTCCGAGCCGGAGTACTGGCGCAAGTCGCTGTATCGGAAGAAGTAAGCTAACTGCTGTGTCCCTCAGCAAAATCCTCCTGTACTACCGCTTTACCCCCATCGCCGACCCGAAGGCGGTGATGCTGTGGCAGCGCGATCTCTGCGAATCCCTAGGTCTGCGCGGCCGCATCCTCATCTCCGAACACGGCATCAACGGCACCGTCGGCGGCGACATCGCCGCGTGCAAGAAATACATCCGCAAAACGCGCGATTACCCTGGCTTCAAGGACATGGAGTTCAAGTGGTCCGAGGGTGGGGCGGAGGATTTTCCCAAGCTCAGCGTCAAGGTCCGCGAGGAGATCGTCGCCTTCGGCGCCGTCGGGGAACTGAAGGTCGATGAGGGTGGGGTCATCGGGGGAGGCGTTCACCTCAAGCCCGAGGAGGTCAACGAGCTTGTCGACGCCCGCGGGGACGACGTCGTCTTCTTCGATGGCCGCAATGCGATGGAAGCGGAGATCGGCAAATTCAAGGGGGCCGTGGTGCCCGACGTGCGCACTACCCACGACTTCCTCGCGGAGATCGAGTCGGGCAAGTACGACTGGATGAAAAACCGCCCCGTGGTTACCTACTGCACCGGCGGCGTACGCTGCGAGATCCTCTCCTCGCTGATGAAAAACCGTGGTTTCGAAGAGGTCTACCAAATCGACGGCGGCATCGTCCGTTACGGCGAGAAGTTTGGCAACCAGGGCCTGTGGGAGGGCTCGCTGTACGTCTTTGACAAGCGCATGCACGTCGAATTCGGCGAGGATTACCGGGAACTCGGCCACTGCATCCACTGTGGGGCGGCGACGAACAACTTCATCAACTGCCGCAACGAAGACACGTGCCGCCAGCAAGCCCTCGTGTGCGAGTCGTGCGCCGCCTCGCCCGCCACGGACCACTGCGGCCGCGCCGAATGCGTTAGTACCCTAGGGCTGGGATAAGGATCTGGCCAGCGGTGATGAGCCAGACCATGCAGAAGGGCACCATCACCCAAAACACGCCCATCCACGGGCGCCAGCGGGTGTAACTGTTGAGTTTGCGGGTCATGATGATGGCGCAGCCCAAAACGCCGACGATGGGGACGATGCTGGTCACCGACGGCCACACGATCTGCGCCGTCCGGGTGCACAGCCACTCGGCCTCTCCCGCTACGCAGGCCGGACCGCCGAGCAGGCGGAAAACCAGGAGCAGGCCCAAGCCAAGGGCGAAGGTAATCGCCGGAATGGCAACGAGGAATTGCAGGGCCTGGCGGGTCGACTGCCGATTGCGTTCAGCCTGAATCACGGGGTCCAGCGAGGACGCCAATTCCTCGGGCGATTGCGGGTCCGGGGGGCGGAGGTTGGCGAAGTCCGCGTCCGCCGTCAGGTCATTTTCGGGATGCTCGAGGAAGCCGCGCCAACCCCACCGACGATTGCCGTCGGGATCGTGGTCACCGGGTCGCTCCTGATTCATGCTCCTCACTGTAGACGCTCACTAATGGGTGGGTGCCGGGCGGATAACCACGGGAACCTCGACGTGGCGGAGGAACTCCGTGGCCGTGGAGCCCAAGAAGACGCGTTCGAAGGCGCCGGGTGGGTCCGAGCTGAGGACGAGGAGGTCGCCCTTCTTCCACTTGAGGGCGTCGATTGCTCCCGACCAGCCGGAACCCGTGCCGATTTCCGAGTCGACGTCCAGCTCAGGGAAGGCATCGTGCACCGAATCGTGGGCGCGGTCGAGCATCGCGAGGGAGTGCTCCCGCCACTCATCGACCAACTCGCGGGTGAAGTCGACCTTGCTGTTGACGGGGGCGTCGGCTATCCCGGAGGGGGAGAAGGCGAGAATGCGCAGCCCGACGGCCCACTCCTGGGCGATCTTGGCGGCATAGTGCAGCGATTCGTCCCGCTCGTCGCCCTTGCTCTCTAAGTAGGCCAGGTTGACGCGAGTGACGCCGCGCTTGGAAAGTTTCACCGCGCGCGGGGCCAGCGCCAACGGGCGGGGAGAAGAGTGTAGGAGGGCATCGGTCGTGGAACCGGCGAGGAAGCGGCCCTTGGGGGCAGCGGCGTCGGAGCCCAAGATGACCAGGTCCGCGTCGAAAGCATCCGCGGCCTCGGTGAGCAGCACCGTCTCGGAGGGCCCATCGGCGAAGACACTGATTGTCTCGTCCCAAAAATGCTTATCGATGCCCGCGGCGGTCAGCGCCCGCTTCACCGCTGCTTCGCTGGCAGCGGCCTCCTTGTGGAACCACTTGCGGTACTTCCCGCCTAGCTTGCTCAACGAGGTGGCAGGCCAGGGGCGAACGAACGTACTGACCACACGAATGGAGACGTTCGTGGTCCGGCTGAGCCAGGCCGCTAGTTCAATCGCCTCGGTGCCGGGCGAGTCGGGGCGCCAAGCGATGAGGAGCCGGGCGGGCTCGGCAGGCTCGGAGGTATCAGAAGCAGGGGTATGGGGTGCCATGACGGACCCAATTTTTCCGTCTAAGCGTTGTTCGTGTCAATAAGATCCGCCCCATAGACCTCCGCCAGCTTGTTAATAACCTCCGCCAGCTCCGATGCCCGCTCCAACTCCGAGTCATCGAGGGTGGAAATCATATCGGCGAGGTACTTGGTGCGCTCATCGCCGACACGCTTGAGCTCGCTTTCCCCCAGCGGGGTCAACGCGACGCGCACCCCGCGCCGATCATTCTCGTCGCGGATGCGATCGACCAATTCCCGCTGCTCCAGCTGGTGAAGGGCATTCGACGCGGTGGGCATCCGGATACCTTCCCCGCGAGCGATTTCGCTGATGCGGGAAGGTCCGTTGTCCTTGAGGCGGGCCATGATGGACAGCTGGGGTCCTGTCAGGTCCGACTGCTCGGCGATGCGGAAGTACATCACGTAGAGCTTTGTCAGCGCCGGGCGAATCCGGGCAGCTATGTCCTCAGGGTTCGGTTTTGTCATAGAACCCATGATAGACACGTTTGCACTTAAAACGGTCTACATACTATTCATCGGCTCCGATGATGAATGCCTCGAGCTGCGCGCGGGCCTCATCATCGCCCAACTGCACCGGCGGCGACTTCATCAAGTAAGCGCTGGCAGGGAGCACCGGACCTGCGACTCCGCGGTCGAGGGCGATCTTGGCCGCACGGACGGCGTCGATAATAATGCCAGCCGAGTTCGGCGAGTCCCACACCTCCAACTTGTACTCCAGGTTGAGGGGGACCTCGCCGAAGGCGGTGCCCTCGAGTCGAACATAAGCCCACTTGCGGTCATCGAGCCACTCCACGTAATCCGAGGGGCCGATGTGGACGTTGCGGTCCTCGGTCTTTCCGGCGAGCGGCGAATCCACCAAGTTTGACGTCACAGCCTGGGTTTTGGAGATCTTCTTCGACTCCAGCCGGTCGCGGTCGAGCATGTTTTTAAAGTCCATGTTGCCGCCGACGTTGAGCTGCATGGTGCGCTCGAGGCGCACGCCGCGGTCCTCGAAAAGCTTGGCCAAGACCCGGTGGGTGATGGTGGCTCCCACCTGGGACTTGATGTCATCGCCGACGATGGGCAGACCGGCGTCGCGGAACTTTTTTGCCCACTCGGGGTCGGAGGCGATGAACACCGGCAGGGCATTGACGAAGGCGCAGCCGGCGTCAATGGCCGCCTGGGCGTAGAACTTATCGGCCTCCTCCGAGCCGACCGGGAGGTAGGAGACGACCACATCGACGGCGGCGTCGCGAAGCACGGCTGCCACATCAATCGGCTCGGCGGAGGATTCGACGATGCTCTGGCGGTAGTGAATCCCCAACCCGTCGAGGGTGGGGCCACGCTGGACGGTGACGCCGGTGGGCGGGACCTCGGCGATGGTGATGGTGCAATTCTTCGACGCCCCGATGGCCTCCGCGACGTCGGTGCCCACCTTCTGCTCGTCCACATCGAAGGCGCAGACGACCTCCACATCACCGACGTGGTATTTGCCAAACTCCACGTGCATGAGCCCGGGGACCTTCTCATCGGGGGAGGCATCCCGGTAGAACTCGATGCCTTGCACCAAAGAAGTGGCGCAGTTACCAACGCCCACAATTGCTACGCGAACCTTACTCATTTACTAATTCACTCCTTGAGACTGGCGGACAGCGGTCGCTGATCGCGCTCGAGGCCTCATCCTAAGGTGCTGAAGTGCAGATTTAGGTGAGGTGAACCTTCCTTACCGATCAAGTACCTCGGCTTCGGGGGCGGCGGTATCCTGGCTGGGTGGTTGAGTATCGCAACGAAGTGTCGCATCGCTGGGAGCGTCATTCCCTGCTGGCAGGCTGGCGAGACGGCAGTGTGACGCGGGAGGAGATCTGCGACGCTGACTTCCTCCTCATTACCGCCGCCCGCTATCATGGCCAACCCGCCGGATACCCCTGCCCCGTGTGCGAAGGCGAAAATCTACGCGTTGTGCTGTGGATTCACGGAGATCAGCTCGGACGCATGTCGGGCACCGCGCGCAGTAGCGAGGAAATCGAGGCGATTGTCAGCGCGGGCCGCGAAGCAGTCGTCCACACCGTCGAAGTCTGCCCGGACTGCCGGTGGAACCATCTCCTCAACGCCGCCACGGCTTATCCGGGGGCGTGAGCGGGCACACCTTGCAGTGGCAAAGGATTCCCCAGGATGGGCTAAAGGAAGTAGTGTTCACTGTGTTAACAGTGTCATCGGCTATAGCGGGGACGACAGGTGTCTGAAGAGAAGAAGAACAAAGCCTCCACCGGCAAGCCCACCCCCGGGCGTGGGCGCACGGTACTCAAGTGGGTGCTAGGCATGATCGCGGCGATGATCCTCATCCCGCTGGGCGTATTTCTCGTCGCCTACACCACATATGACATCCCGCAGCCCGAGGAGCTGACCTCCAAGCAGGTCTCCACCATCAACGCCTCCGACGGGCAGACGGAGTTGGCTCGCATCGTGCCGCCGGAAGGAAACCGCCGGCAGGTGCCGCTTAGCGACGTCCCCGAATCCGTCCAGAACGCGGTCCTCGCCGCCGAAGACCGCGAGTTTTGGACCAACAGTGGCTTCTCCGTCACCGGCTTCGGCCGCGCGGTCATGGGGCAGTTGACCGGCAACGATTCCGCCGGTGGTGGTTCCACGATCACCCAGCAGTACGTGAAGAACACGCTGGTGGGTAATGATCACTCCTATGTCCGCAAGGCCCGCGAGCTCGTCTACTCGATCAAGATGACCAACGAGTGGAGCAAGGAAGACATCCTCGCCGCGTACCTCAACACCGTCTACCTGGGCCGTAACGCCTACGGTGTCGAGGCCGCCTCGCACGCCTACTTTAATAAGCCCGTCAACGAGCTAGGCCCGGAGGAAGGCGCGCTGTTGGCCGCCACCATCCAGCTCCCGAGCCAGCTCGATCCGTGGAACAACCCGGAGGGCGCTGAGACCCGCTGGAACTACGTCCTCGACGGCATGGTTGATATGGGTGTGCTCCCCGCCGAGCAGCGCGCCGGCATGGTCTTCCCCGAGACCCGGAACCCCGCCGAGTACTCCGCCTATACCGAAGCGACCGGTACCAACGGCATGATCAAGAACCACGTCATGGCCGAGCTTGATCGACTGGGCATCACCGAGGAAGACGTGACCACCCGCGGCCTGCGGATCACCACCACGATCGACATGCAGGCTCAGAACGCCACCCTCAACGCCGTGGCCACCCAGATGCCGGGCCTCCAGGAAGATGCCCGCACCGCGGTCGCCTCCGTGGAACCCGGCTCCGGTGCCGTGCGCTCCTACTACGGCGGCGACGATGCCGCCGGGTGGGACTACGCTGACGCTGGCCTGCAAACCGGCTCGACCTTCAAGATCTTCGGCGTGGCCGCCGCCCTCCAGCAGGGCCGCCCGCTGAGTTCGATGTACTCTGCGGCCCCCGTGGCCATCCCGGGTGGCATCACGGTGAACAACTTCGACCGCTCGACCCCCGCGCCGTCCACTGTCGCCGACGCCCTCAAGCACTCCTACAACACCACCTTCATCCGCCTGCAGCAGGATCTGGCCAACACCACCCAGGACACCGCAGACATGGCCCACGCCTTGGGCGTCGCGCGGTCGATCCCGGGCGTGCCGGAGACGCTGACGGAGAACGGCGGCCAGCCCTACGAGGGCATCATCCTCGGCCAGTACCAGTCCCGTGCCATCGACATGGCCACCGCGCTGGCCACCCTGGCCAACCGAGGAATTTGGCACGAGACCCACTGGGTTGAGCGGATCGAGACCGGCAACGGCGATGTCCTCTACCAGCATGAGAACGGAGGCGGCGAGCGCCGCGTCTCCCAGATCGTGGCCGATAACCTGCTCTCCGCGATGCAGCCCATTGCCGCCTACTCCAACGGCAGCAACCTCGCCGGTGGGCGCCCCTCGGCGGCCAAGACCGGCACCGCCCAGCTGGGCAACACCGGCCTGAACAAGGATGCCTGGATGATCGGCACCACCCCCGACCTGGCCACGGCCGTCTGGGTGGGTACCGCGGACAACACTTCCGCCATCTTCAACGAGTGGGGCGGCAACATGTACGGCGCCAACACCCCGGCCCGCATCTGGAAGATGACCCTGGACGGGGCACTCGAGGGCAAGGAAATCAAGTACTTCGCTGATCCGGCGCCCATCAACTTCGGTATCGGCCCGCCGCCGATGCCCTACATCCCGCCGACGAGCACCTCGCAGGCACCGTCCTCCGAGGAGGAGACGCCGTCCGAGACTCCGGAGGAAAACCCGGAGGCGACTCCGCCGGGTATCCGCCTGCCCGAGCTGCCGACCTTGCCGCCCCCGCCGACTGACGGTTTGGAAATCGCGCCGGGCATCGTCATTCCGGGTCTCTTACGCCAGTAAACCGGTGGAGAGAACTATCTCGCGGGTCTCACCCGCAGAGACCGAGCTGCTGGCCGCCGGGCTCACCGACTTCCTCGGTGGGCCCGTCGGCCGATTCGCGGCGGTGGGTCGCCAACGGTGGTGGACGCCCCTGCGCGTACTCATCTGCACGGCCCTGGTCTTTCTCTCCTTTGGCTTCCTATCCAAGGCGAATTGCCTTCAGGGCACAGTCGGCGAAGACGGGACCGCGTCGCTGAATTGGTCCGGCAACCGCCAATATGTCTCCGCCTGTTATAACGACATCGTCCCGCTTTACAGCGGGCGCGGACTGGAACAGGGTGGCTTCCCCTACGCCTTCTCTTGGCAGGAGGGTGGCCTCACCCGTTACCTGGAGTACCCCGTTCTCACGGGCCTGTTTCAGGGTTTCCTCGGGTGGCTGGCCCGCCTCAGCTACCCGCTTATCGACGCCCTCCCGGGCGCCGTCCCCGCCGCCTCCTGGTACTTCGCCCTCACCGCCCTGGCGATGTCGGCGCTGTGGGTCCTCACCATCCGCCTCGTCGCCGCACTAGCTGGTGATCGTATCTGGGATACCGTCCTCGTCGCCGCTTCCCCGCTGGTCATCGTCCACGCGTTCACGAACTGGGACATCCCCTCCATCACGGCGATGGTCGGCGCTGTGTATCTGGCTAGCCGTGGGCGCTACGGCTGGGCCGGGGTGCTCATCGGGGTGGGCACGGCGTTGAAGCTGTGGCCGCTATTCATCCTTGGCGCGTACCTCGTGTTGGCGGTTCGGTCCCGCCGATTCCGGCCCTTCCTCTCCATGCTTGCTACCTCGGTGGGCACGTGGCTGGTCCTCAATTTGCCGATCATGATCGCCTACCCCGAGGCGTGGAACGAGTTCCTCCGCCTCAACCGCGAGCGCTCCTGGGAATGGACGACGATCTACGCCATCGTCTCCCGCCTCACCGGCTGGGGCGGATTCGATGCCGCTGGCACCACGCCCGTGATCCTCAACGCCGTTAGCTTCGCGCTCTTTATGCTGGCCTGCCTGGCCATCGCAGTCTTCGGGTGGCGCGTTGAGCGCACCCCCCGCGTCGCCGAGCTGATCTTCCTCATCCTCGCCGCGTTCTTGCTCTTCAATAAAGTCTGGTCGCCGCAGTACTCCCTCTGGCTGCTCGTCCCCGCCGTCCTCGCTCTGCCGCGCTGGCGCCTACTTGCCGCCTGGATGACCGTCGATGCCCTCGTGTGGCCCCTGCTCATGTGGCACATGCTGGGAGTAGAAAACAACGGCATCCGACACGACCTTCTCGACGCCGCCCTCATCACCCGCCTCGTCATCCTCACCGTCATGGTGGTCCTGGTCATCCGGCAGATGCTCGGGCGAGAGCCCGAGCCGGTCGCCAATAGGGGAAGATGGACCTCATGAGCACAATCACCATCCTGGGCATCAGCTCCATAGTTCTCGGAGCGCTCTGCGTTACCGGCGCATTCATCGCCTACAGCTACCGGAAGCCAGTGGGCATCTCCGTCGGCTTGGGCATCGGGGCGTTCTTCTTCCTCACCGTCATCCCGGTGATCTTGGCGGTGTTCTACGCGACGTCACCTGGCTGATCTGTTTGGCGGAGATTTCCGCATTAACAGCAGGTGGGGTACATTGGTGAGGTTGCTTGACGCAACAGACCCTCCTGTCACGCCCACAAGGGGCGTGGCCGAATTCAATTACTAGACCATAGGAGGTGATGAGGTCCGTGCGTCACTACGAAATCATGATCATTCTGGATCCGAGCCAGGATGAGCGCACTGTAGCCCCGTCCCTGGATAAGTTCCTGGAGATCGTCCGCAAGGAAGACGGCAAGGTTGTGAAGGTTGATGTGTGGGGCAAGCGTCGTCTTGCTTACCCGATCAACAAGAAGGACGAGGGCATCTACGCCGTCGTCGACCTCGAGTGCGAGTCCGCGACCGTTCTTGAACTCGATCGCGTTCTTAACCTGAACGACACTGTCCTGCGCACCAAGGTGCTGCGCGCCGACGCCTAAGAGCGGATACTAGTTCCAAACCAGGCACGTCATTAGAACAGTCACGAGAACTCGCGTAGCAGGAAGGTAAGAACACATGGCACAGGGAGATACCAACATCACGATCGTCGGCAATGCCGTCAATGATCCTGAACTCCGTTTCACCCCCTCGGGTGCAGCGGTGGCCAACTTCCGTATCGCCTCTACTCCCCGTCGGTTCAACTCTCAGACGAACCAGTGGGAAGATGGCGAAGCACTGTTCCTCACCTGCAACGTGTGGCGCCAGGCCGCTGAGAACGTCGCTGAGACGATCTCGAAGGGCATGCGCGTCATCGTGACCGGCCGCCTCCGTCAGCGTTCCTTCCAGAACAAAGATGGCGAAAGCCGCACTGTGTATGAGATTGAGGTCGACGAAGTCGGCCCTTCCCTCAAGTACGCCTCTGCTCAAGTCAACCGCAACCCTCGCGAGGGTGGCGGCAACTTCAGCGGCGGTGGCGGCGGAGGATTCCAGCAGTCTCAGAACAGTGGTGGTTTTGGCGGCAATCAAGGCCAGCAGTCCCAGGGTGGCTTCGGCGGTGGGCAGCAGTCCCCGCAGCAGCCGCAACAGGGTGCTGGTGGCCAGCAGCAGACTCCGAACAACGACCCGTGGGGTTCCGCCCCGCCGGCCGGTGGCTTCGGTGGTGCCGCTGATGATGAGCCTCCGTTCTGATCGAGCAGATTTTCACAACCACAACAGACTTTCCCGCCCCGCACTCCGTGCGTAGCGGCGGGACACACAACGAAAGGGAGGGATCATGAAGCTGATCCTCACCGCTGCCGTTGAAAACCTCGGAGTCGCTGGCGACATCGTCGAGGTCAAGAACGGCTACGGACGCAACTACCTGCTTCCCCGCGGTCTGGCCATTGTGGCCACCCGTGGTGCCGAGAAGCAGATCGAGGGCATCCAGCGTGCCCAGGAGGCTCGCGGTATCCGCGACCTCGACCACGCCCGCGCAGTCCGCGAGCAGCTGGAGGCCCTCACTGGCGTCTCCGTCGCTGTCCGCACCGCCGACAGTGGCAAGCTCTTCGGCTCCGTTAAGGCTGACGACATTGCAGATGCCGTCAAGAAGGCCGGCGGCCCCACCTTGGACAAGCGCAACATTGAGCTGCCCAAGGGTCTCGTGAAGAAGACCGGTAACTACCAGGTTCAGGTCAAGCTCCACGATGACGTGACTGGCAAAATCAACTTTGAGGTCGTCGGCGCGTAATACACGCGCCTGACGGCGGCAGGTTTCCCTACCCGGGATGCCCTGCCCAACGACAACAGCGGACCTACGGCCCCACTGGATGACTGGTGTTTCATCAGTTCTCCCGGTTGGGGCCGTACGTCTGCCCAGGCTGGGGTCGGTCATCGGTGGAAAACTGTGGATAACTCGTGGTGATTCATCTCTCGGCTACCCCCGGGACCACCGCTAGCTACGTCTGCGTGAGGTTTAGCGGCCCGAGGCGGACCTGTCAAATGGCCAGGTAGAGCCAATTATTCACTGGCCAGGCCTAGTTCTTCACAGCCCGGATTACTGGTGTGACCTGTGACTATGCTGATGTGTGTTTGTTGATAGTTCACGGTTATCCACACGTTTTCCACAGGTGTGCGCACAAGGTGAGACACGAACGGGCCGTTCACCTAACGTTGTCCACAGGGGCTGTGGATAACGTGCCCGTTTCGGGGCGTCATTTTTGAGAATTTCTGTGCAGTTTCGCGTCGGGGGTACCCCACGAAGGGTGAGCCGGACAGGCTTCAGCCCACTACACTTCGAGGGGGCAGTGCGCGATGACAAGCGGAAGGAAAGAAGGCGACATGACTTCGGGATTTAACGGAGCGAGCTTCGACGACGACTACGTTCCGCCCGCCGAACCCTCGGAGGATTTTGGGGTTCCGCTGCCGCCGGACGATAACGCACTGCCTGTACGGCAGGCGTCGTCACGCCCCCGCCTTCAGCGGGACAAGGCGGCGGCCGCGCAAGCAGCCTTCAGTGAGTTCCGCAAACCTCCGCATGACCGTGAAGCGGAGCAAGGTGTCCTAGGCGCCATGCTGGTCAGCCCGAACACGGTGATGGAAATCATCGGGGACTTGGGCCCCGAGGACTTCTATCACCCGGCCCACCAGCTGATCTTCTCCGCGATGATTGATCTCTTCGGAGAGGGCATCAACATCGACCCGGTGATCGTCTCAGCCCGCCTCGATCGGCATAACGATCTTGAGCGCGTCGGCGGGGCGCCCTATTTGATCACCCTCATGTCTTCCGTGCCCACGGCGGCTAACGCTCGCTACTACGCGGACATCGTGGCCGAGAAGGCCGTCCTGCGTCGCCTGGTGGACGCCGGTACGCGCGTCGTGCAGCTGGGCTATGAAGGATCCGAGGGTGCGGAGCTGGACACTGTGCTGGACATGGCCCAGCAGCAGGTGTTCTCGGTCGCCCAACGCACAGAGACCGAAGACTACGCCGTGCTGGCCGATGTCATCGACCCGACGATGGAGGAACTCGACAAAATCGCCAACCTGGGTGGACTCGCCCAGGGCGTTCCGACCGGCTTCGTCGACCTCGACAACCTGACCAATGGGCTGCACGGCGGGCAGATGATCATCGTCGCCGCACGACCTGGTGTGGGTAAGTCGACGATTGCTCTGGACTTCATGCGCTCGGCCTCAATCCGCCACGGCAAGGCCTCCGCTATCTTTTCCCTGGAAATGAGCAAGTCCGAAATCGTGATGCGCCTCATGTCCGCTGAGACGGAAATCAAACTTTCCGACATGCGCGCCGGACGGATGACGGATGACCAGTGGACGAAGCTGGCCAACCGCGTCGGGCAGATCGCCGAGGCCCCGTTGTTCATCGACGATTCCCCGAACCTCACCATGATGGAGATCCGCTCTAAGGCCCGCCGCCTCAAGCAGAAGCACGATCTCCAGCTCATCGTCCTCGACTATCTGCAGCTGATGAGCTCGGGCAAAAAGGTCGAGTCCCGCCAGCAGGAAGTCTCCGAGTTCTCCCGTCAGT
This sequence comes from Corynebacterium atrinae, assembly GCF_030408455.1. NCBI lineage: Bacteria > Bacillati > Actinomycetota > Actinomycetes > Mycobacteriales > Corynebacteriaceae > Corynebacterium > Corynebacterium atrinae. The sequence goes on along the minus strand of NZ_CP046977.1, from coordinate 2,643,505 downwards.
TGAAGCTGCTAGCCAAAGAGCTCGATGTCCCCCTCATCGCGATCTCGCAGCTTAACCGTGGACCGGAAGCCCGCACCGATAAGCGCCCCCAGCTCGCCGACCTCCGTGAGTCCGGTTCGCTGGAGCAGGATGCTGACATGGTCATGTTGCTCTACCGGCCGGATTCCCAGGATAAGGAAAACGAGCGCTCGGGCGAGGCGGACATCATCTTGGCCAAGCACCGTGGTGGCCCCATCGACACTGTGACGGTGGCGCACCAGCTGCACTACTCGCGTTTCGTCGACCTCGCGCGCGGCTAGCGCCCTCGCGCCTCCCGGGCAGCGATCCGAGTGACCGAGATAATTGAGACCGCTGCTATCGCCGCACCTATGAGGAAAACCGTGGGGTAGCCAATGATCGGCCCCACGAGGGAGATGACGAACGGTGCGAAGAAGCCGAGGTAGGTCAGGGAGTAGAAGATGCCGTTCGCTGCTCCTAAGTCCTCGGGCGGGGCGATGAGGCGGACCTCCCGCAGGCCGGAGACCATCATGATGCCGTAGGCCGCGCCGAGGACCACACCGGCGAGGACGACCAGCCACGGGGAGAGGGTGACGGCGACCGCTACGGAGAGCAACATGCCGATGACGACGAGCCCGAGTCCGAGAATGGCGGGTGGAACGAGGTCGCTGCCGAAGCGGGTGGCAACCGGTTGGATAAACACTCCGGTGAGCATCGTGACGGCGGCGACGAGGCCGGTGTATGCGATCGGCCACGCTAGCTGGTCGATGACGAGTGCCGTGAGGGCGGCGAACGCGGTGGTCACGGCGCCGAAACCCCATGGCGCCCAGGCTGCAACTGCCCAGAGGAAGCGAGAAGAGAGGACGCTGCGGGGGAACCAGGCGCGTCGGCGTGCTCCGGGGTGGGCGGCGCCGCCGGGGGCTCGCCAGGCTAGCGGCGCGATAATCGCGAGCAGGGCGAGGTGGACGAGGTAGGGCAGCAAGTCGGGGCGGGGGAGGAATTGCGCTACCAGCCCGCTGGCAAGCGGGCCCATCCCGAATCCCGCGGAGAGGAAGACCGTGGCGCGGCGGGCCCCCACGTGGACCGGACCTGTGGAGACTTCCTGCAACCATGCGGCACCCGCGGCCATCACGAGTCCCACCGCCATGCCGACGATGAAGCGGCCCGCGGCTAGGAAGACGAAAGACCCACCGACGCCGGCGCACAACACGAGGGACCCGAGGGCGCTGAGCAGCAGGGCGGGGCGGACCATGGCGCGGCGACCGCGGACGTCGGAAAGCGGACCGCCGATGAGGAGGGCGGGGATGAGTCCGGCGGCGTAGATGCCCAGGAGGAAGGTGACGTCCGATTGGGTGAGCCCGGCGACCTCGCGGTAGGCGGGCAGCAATGGGGCGAAGAGGTTTGCGCCGAAGGCGATGACGAACATGCCGAGTCCGATGCGGAGCCAATCGCGAATGGCCATCTCGCCCCCTAACTGACGGTGTGAGCTTCCCGACAACGCTAGCGGAAGAGGGAGGTCAATGCGGTCACCCCTGGATTGGGGTGGTGGACAGTGAGTGGATTCGGGGAAGGGATGAACCGCCCTCCGCAGCGCCGCGTTACCCTGCATCTTTGCAGCCTTTAGGTAAACCTATTTAAGGGCGTAGTTACTTAAGGTTGGCTTAGCAATGGTGCTTGAGCTGCGCAAACTCTCCTACGATGAGGCCTCACAGAGTAAACAACGATGAGCACCCAAGGAGGGGCATCATGACTACCCGCATGGACGAGCACATCTCCGTCGAGCACACCGAGCGCGCCACCATCTTGCATCTCCCGCGCAGCCTCGATGCCATCGCCGCCGCCACCCAGCCGGAGACGCTTATCCAGCGCATCGCGCGCTGGTTCGCCTAGCCGTCGAGGACCTTGCCACGCTGCTCGGGGAGCGTGAGGGTGGTCAGCGCCGCTATGGCAAAGGACACGGCGAACAGTCCGAAGAGGAGGACCGAGCCACCAAAGAGCAACAGCGGCGGCACGATGAGGGGAGCGGAGATGGACGCCAGGCGGCCAAATCCGGCGGCCGCGCCCGTTCCCGCGCCGCGGATATGGCTGGGGTACAGCTCGGGGCCGATGGCGTAGAGAGCTCCCCAGGCGCCCAGGTTGAAGAAGGACAGCAGGCAGCCAGCCAGGATGATCGTCCACTCAGCGTCGGCATTGCCGAAGAAGATGGCGGCCGCGGCGGAACCAGCGAGGAAGGTCGCCAGGGTGGAGCGGCGCCCCCAGGCCTCGATGAGCCAGGCGGCGACGGCGTAACCGGGCAGCTGGGCAAATGTGATGATCAATGTGAATTGGAAGGATTTAACCAGCGTAAAACCGTCTGCCACTAGCAGCGAGGGAATCCAGATGAAGGCCCCGTAGTAGGAGAGGTTGACGCAGAACCACACGATCCATAAGGCGGCCGTGCGGCGGCGCAGACCCGGTGCCCAGATGGACGTGGCGTCGTCGAAGTCTTCCCGGACGATGGTGGGGTCGGCGAGGAGGGCGGCGTCGATACGCGAAAGCTTTTCGGGGTCCACTTGGGCCTCGAAGGAGGAGACCACCTCCTCCGCCTCAGAATGACGGCCCTTGTCTTCGAGGAAACGGACGGACTCGGGAAGGCCGTGGCGGATGACCAAGGCGTAAACGGCGGGAATCATTCCCAGGGCGAGGGCCCAACGCCAGCCATTGTCGGAGGAGGTGACCACGAAGGCGCCGATCATTGCCGCGGCGATCCAGCCGACCGCCCAGAAGGCTTCGAGGATGACCACCATGCGTCCGCGTACCCGGCGGGGGGAGAACTCGGAGACGAGGGTCGAGGCGACGGGGAGCTCGGCGCCCAAGCCAAGGCCGACAATGAAGCGCAGCGCGATGAGGACCGCGAGGCCACCGGCGAGGGCGGACGCGCCTGTGGCCAGGCCGTACACCAGGAGGGTGAGGGCAAAAACTTGCCGACGTCCGATCTTGTCGGCCAGCAATCCGCCAAAGGTGGCGCCCACGGCCATCCCCACGAAACCGATGGAACCGAGCCAAGAAGTCTGAGTGGGGCTCAAACCCCAGTGGACGGCCAACGCCGCCATGATGAAGGAGATCAGGCCGACGTCCATGGCGTCGAGGGCCCAGCCGACGCCGGAGCCGAGGAGTAGTCGGCGGTGTTTGGGGGTGACCGGCAGCCGGTCGAGTCTTTCGTTCCTGGTCAACTGGTCGCTCATGGTGGGAAACACTACTCCACGTCGAGCTCAGTGCAGGGCGTTAAATCCTCTCAGGCGCAAGGAGTTGCTGACCACGAAGACCGAGGAAAAGGCCATGGCAATTCCCGCGAGCATCGGATTGAGGAACCCAAGGGCCGCGACCGGGATGAGGATCACGTTGTAGGCGAACGCCCAGAACAGGTTGCCCTTGATCGTGGTCAGGGTCTTACGGGAGAGCCGAATGGCGTCGACAGCCGAGCGGAGGTCATTGTTCATGAGGGTGATGTCGGAAGCCTCGATGGCGACGTCAGTGCCTGCGCCCATGGCCAAGCCGAGGTCCGCCTGCGCGAGGGCGGCGGCATCGTTGACGCCGTCGCCCACCATGGCGACGTTTCGGCCTTCTTGCTGCAGGCGCGACACGACGTTGACCTTGTCGGCTGGCATGACCTCGGCGATAACTTCTGCGGGATCGATGCCCACTTCCCGGGCCACCGCCTGGGCGGCGCCCGCGTTGTCGCCGGTCAGCAGCATCGGGGTCAATCCCAACGACCGCATCGCGGCGATTGCCTCGGCGGAGCTGGGCTTGACGGTGTCGCGGACGGCGATGATGCCGGCGACGGCGGCGTCGATAAGCACGACCACGGGCGTGGCACCCTCGGCCTGGGCTTGCGTGAACGCCTGCTCCAGGTCGGCGGGCAGGTCTTCGGTGGGCCGTCCCACCGTCACCTGTCGGCCTCCGACGGTGCCGGTCACTCCGACCCCAGGTTCGTTGCGGAAGTCCGTGACCTGCGGGGGTACTGCAACCTCGGCCGCAATAGCCCGGGCGATCGGGTGCTCGGAGGCCGATTCCACGGCGGCGGCCGCCTCCACGACCTCAGTCGAATTGAAGCCGGTGGCGGGTGTGACTGAGGTGACAGACATGGCACCTTCGGTGACCGTGCCGGTCTTGTCCATGACGATGGTGTCCACGCGCCGGGTCTGCTCGAGTACCTCGGGGCCCTTAATGAGCAGACCCAGCTGCGCACCGCGACCCGTACCCACGAGCAGGGCCGTGGGGGTGGCTAGCCCGAGCGCACAGGGGCAAGCGATGATGAGGACGGCGACGGCGGCGGTGAACGCGGGGGCGAGCCCGCTGCCCAGCAGCAGGTGAGCCCCAAAAGTGAGCACGGAGACCGCGATGACGACAGGCACGAAGACCTGGGAAATGCGATCCACCAGCCGCTGCACCGGGGCCTTCTGGGCCTGGGCAACGCTCACGAGCTTGGCCATCTGCGCCAGAGTCGAGTCTTCGCCCACGCGGCTGACCTCGACGAGTAGGCGCCCGGAGGTGTTGATCGTGGCGCCGGTGACGCGCGAACCCGGTCCGACGTCGACGGGGAGGGATTCGCCGGTGAGCATGGACTCATCGACGGCGGAGCGGCCTTCGGTGACGGTGCCATCGGCGGCGATCTTCTCCCCGGGGCGGACGACGATGGTGTCGCCGACGGCGAGGGAGGAGATGGGGATGCGGGCCTCGCGGCCGTCGCGAAGCACGGTGGCATCCTTTGCCCCCATGTCGAGCAGGGCGCGCAGTGCCTCGGAGGAGCGCCCCTTGGCGCGGGTCTCAAACCAGCGGCCGAGCAGGAGGAAGGTGATGACGACCGCGGCGGTCTCCAGATAGATCTCATCCATCGTCGAGTCCGAGGGGAACAGATGCATTTCCATCTTCATGCCCGGGTGGCCGGCGTGCCCGAAGAACAGTGCCCACAGGCTCCACAGGTACGCCGCCGTCGTGCCTAGGGAAATCAGCGAATCCATAGTGAAGGCGCCGTGACGCAGGTTGGCCAGGGCGGCGGTGTGGAAGGGTGCGCCGCCGACGACGTAGACGAGCGTCGCCATCGTCAGCACCGCCCACTGCCAGTTGGTGAACTGGAGAGCGGGAATCATGCTGAGCAGGACAATCGGCACCGTCAGGACGGCGGATCCGATGAGCCGCCGCTTGAGGTCGGCCGCCTCGCTCTGGCGGGCTGCCTCCTGGGGGCTGATGCTTATCGACGCCCCCGTCGGCGCCCCCGTCGGCTCGGCCTCGGGTGGAGTCAGCTCGAAGGCGTCGTACCCGGCGCCGCGCACCACGTCGATGAGCTTGTCAGGGTCTGCCTTGGCGGGGTCGTAGGTGATGGCCGCGGATTCCGTGGCGAAATTGACCGTGGCCTCGACTCCGTCGAGTTTGTTGAGCTTTCTTTCGACTCGGGCGGAGCAGGAGGTGCAGGTCATGCCGGTGACTCCCAGGTCGAGCTCGAGGACGTCGGCGGCAGGTGCGGTGCTAATCATGGTGGACCCATCCGTTGGGGATCTAATCTATGGCCACCACGTTATACCCCTATGGGGTATCTGGCAAGGGTTCTCCGGGGCTGGCAAGGGTTCTCCGGGGCTGGCTAGTCGTCCTGCTTCACCGTGTAGCCAGCATTTTCCACGGCCCGGATGATATCGGCATCAGTGAAGGCGACACCGGTCACGGACACGCGCCCGGTAGCCAGATCGACCTCTACGCCCTGGGTGCCTGGCAGGTCACCAATCTCCTCCTCAACGGAGGCCTTGCAATGCTCACAGGTCATGCCTTCGACGACGTAGTTCTTGATCATGGCAGGGTTCTTCCTCTCGTGCCCCGGCCGCCTTCCATGCTCCGAGAAAACTCCCCGGGGGAATATTGAAGGGCCAGGTAGGGTTGTGACAAAAGAGACTGGATCGCTCCGGTCCGCTAATGACCTTACAAAACGGCTAGTCAGGAGTAATCAATTGGCCACCATTGACGTTACTGAAGCAACTTTCGAAGAGACCGTCACCGCCGAGGGTATCGTCCTCGTCGATGCATGGGCCAGCTGGTGTGGCCCATGTCGCGCTTTCGCCCCGACCTACGAGAAGGCATCGGAGAAGCACACCGACGCAGTCTTCGCCAAGCTAGACACCGAAGCTAACCAGGGTATCGCCTCTGCGCTGCAGATTCAGTCGATTCCCACGCTCATGATCTTCCGCGACGGCATCATGGTTTACCGCGAGGCAGGCGCATTGCCGCCGGCCGCGCTGGAGGATTTGGTTACCCAGGTCAAGGACCTCGATATGGATGAGGTTCGCCGCCAGGTCGCCGAAGCCAACGCCGCTAGCGACGCAGAGCAGGGCTAAATCCCTTCCGCTCGTACAGCCGCCCCGAGAGATCGGGGCGGCTTTGCTGATTCTTGGTTGATTTCGCAGGCGACGCACTGGGCCCGTTCTCTCTAAACTTGTTTAAAGGATCCGGATTCCCGGGATCGACAACACTGCAGTGAGAAAGCGAGACCCCCATCATGGCTAACCCGCTGAGCAAGGGCTGGAAGTACCTCATGGCCTCTTTCGACTCGAAGATCGACCAGAACGCCGATCCAAAGGTCCAGATCCAGCAGGCCACCGAAGCCGCCAAGCAGCAGCACCAGCAGATCACCGAGCAGGCGGCCGCCATCATCGGTAATAAGAAGCAGCTGGAGATGAAACTCGACCGCCTGATTAAGTCCCAGGCGGAGCATCAGGAGCAGGCCCGCACCGCCATCATGGCCGCCGACAAGGCCGCCGCCGATGGGGATGCGGTAAAGGCCCAAGAGTTCGGCAACACTGCCGAGATCTTCGCCACTCAGCTCGTTTCCGTAGAGCAGCAGCTGGAGGAGACGAAGGCTCTGCACGAGCAGGCCACGCAAGCCGCCGCCCAGGCGCAACAGCAGCAAAAAGAGTCCGAGATGCGCCTCAAAGAGCAGCTGGCCCAAATCGATCAGCTGCGCGCCCAGGCCGATCAGGCTGCCATGCAGGAGCAGACCACGCGGGCAATGGACACCATGAGCGAGCTGCGTCCGAACGACAACGTGCCGACGCTGGACGCAGTGCGCGACAAGATCGAACGTCGATACGCAGAGGCTCTCGGCGCGCAGGAACTGGCCCAGCACTCCGTCGACGACCGCATGGCCGAAATTGCCACCGCCGGCACTGACATGAAGGCCGCGGCGCGCCTGGCGGAAATCCGCGCTTCCCTGGCGGGAGAGTCCGCGCCGGAAGCCATTGAAGCAGGCGAGACTGCTGAAGCGTCAGAGGACGAAGCCGTCGTGGTGGAAGAAGTGGGCGAAACCGAGGAGAAGAAGGACTAACCAAGTCCCCTTCCCCTAGGTTTTCTAGGACTCGCGGCGGTAGCTCACCAGCACCCCGCGGATCCCCGAGTGGAAGCCGTCCCGGAGATTGACGCGCTGGGTCTCGCTGAGCGTGTACTCGTGCAGAGTTTCGCACGCGAATTGCAGCAGGGGCCGATCGATCTCGGGGGGAAGGCCACCGCCGGAGAGCAAGTGCGCTTGGTCGCGCTGATCGATGGTGGCGGCATTCTCATACCACCAGGTCGCATACTGTTGGCCCACGTCGAAGGGGGTCTGGAAACCGGCGGATGTCCACACCTCTTCCGGCAACGGCACGTAGCGCGAACGCAGCTTGCGGCGCGGTGCCATCATGGACGGTTTGGGAATGGAAGCCGGAGTGGGAGCAACCGAGGACTCCTCCGCGAACTCCTTCGGTCCAGGCTTCGGAGTCTCCCGGGAGAGCTCCTGCTCTACCGCGGAGCGCTCCTCTTCGGGAGTGTCACGCTCCGGGGTGTATTCCGCCTGCGCGGTTGGGGTAACCGGGGTGGGCTCCACGACGTCGCACATTTCAACATCTGAAGGTGGGGCGGATGCTGGTTCTGTGGTAGCAGCGGGGATGGGGGGCGACTGGTCCTGGCGAGGTTCCGGGGGCAGAAACGAGGGGATTGCCCCGTTCGGGACGGTGGTCATGCCGGGTTCCTCGAAGGGTTCGGCATCACCAAGCGGCCGGGAGCGAACGACCGGCGGCAGCGGGCCCTCGAGCACTTGCAACTGCATGGCGTCGGTGAAATCCTCGCGCGGGTCGAGGATAGTGGTGGAATCGCAGGCGTGGCGCAGCGCGGCGGACATGGAGTCCCAGCCGAATCCGTACAGGTGCACGCGGATTCCGTTTTCGGTGGCTTCTTGGACGCCGGGGATCATGTCGGCATCGCCAGAAACGAGCACGAAGTCCGAGAACTGCTGGCGGACCGCAGCGGCAACCATGTCCGCTACGAGGCGGGTATCCACTGCCTTTTGAGTGCGGCGCTCGCCCCACTCGATGAGTTGGCCCGCGCGCAGCTGCACGCCGTCGCAGGTGCGTAGCGCGCGTTGGTAGCGGTGTGGACCATTGTCGGGGATGCCGTCGTACCACAGCTGCCGATGGATGGGTTGGCGGAGTTGATTTTGGACCATCGAGTCGAGGACATTAACCACCTCCGGGAGGTCGATTTCTAATTGGGCGCGGGCACCCGTCTCCCACGAGTTGTAGAAGCTCGCGAGCAGGTAGGAGGTGTCAACGAGGACCAATGTGCGTTCAAGCATGGCTCCTAATTTCTATGTTTGTCGGGGATTCTAAGTCGATTTGTTCATTACCAGCATGCCCTAATTGGGGCTGTCACGTCGATGTTGGTCCCCGAAAGTGCGCTGAGCCTTGTGCAGGTGCATTTACGGACCTATAGTTAGTTAGCAAACTAACCAACCAACCAACAGGGAGGTGGTGCATGGACGACTCGACGGCCCCGTTGTTTCGACAGATCGCCAACCTCATCGAAGATTCCATCGTCGATGGCAACCTACCTGCCGGCTCCCGTGCCCCCTCAACCAACGAACTGGCCGAGTTTCACCAGATCAACCCGGCGACTGCGCGGAAAGGCATCACCCTCCTCGTCGAAAGCGGGGTGCTGGAAAAGAAACGCGGTATCGGCATGTTCGTCACCGACAAGGCTCGTGACATCATTCTCGCGCGCCGCAGCGAGGAGTTCGCCGCCTCCTACCTGGTCCCGCTTATCGACGAGGCCGTCAAGCTCGACATCACCCGCACCGACATCCACCGACTCATCGACGCCGTTGCAGAAAGCCGAGGTCTCTACCGATGACCACCCCGCTGATCCATGCCAGAGGCCTCTCCGTCGGATACGGCCGCGGCCAGGTCGTCTCCGATCTGGACTTCTCACTTGCCGCTGGCCAGGTCCACGGCCTCATCGGCCCCAACGGTGCCGGTAAAACCACCCTCCTCCGCGCCCTCGCCGGGCGCCTGCTTGTCGACGGCCGCCTCACCGTCTTCGGTGCCGCGCCCTTCGACAATCCAGTTGTCCTGGATCGCACCGTCCTGGCCGGTATCGACGCTCCGCTTCCTGAGGGATGGAATCTAGAGAAAGTATGCGTGGTTGGCGCGGCCCGCCACCGGGGTTGGCGGGCTGAACGCGCCGAGGAACTCGCTCGGCGCTTCGAGGTACCCCGCCACACCTCATATTCCCAGCTCTCTCGCGGCCAAAAATCCGCCGCTTCCATTGTTTATGCCTGCGCAAGCGGTTGTGAACTCATGCTGCTCGACGAACCCTACCTCGGCTTCGATGCCGGCAAGCGGGAGGCCTTCTACCGCACCCTCCGCGAAGAAATGGAAACTCAGCCCCGCACCATCGTCATGTCGACACATCACTTGCATGAATCGGAGCGCCTTCTCGACAGCATCCTCTTCATCGACTCGGGTTGTGTCCGTATAAACGGCCCAGTGGGAGACATCGCCGAGCGCATCATCGAGCTAACCGGACCCGCCGAGGAGATCGATCACGTGCTCAATCGACTAGGCGTGAGGGAGCTATCTCGAACCGATATGAGTTTGGGCAGCCGAAGCATCGTCGACCTCCGCGAGAAACCAGAGCTTATCGACGCCGTCTTCGATCTCGCCTGCCACAATGGCGGTCGCGTGCGCGTCGCTGAGGTCACCCTCGAGAAGGCGGTCGCAGCTCTGGGTGAGGAGGAGAGATGAACTCGGTAGCTCACCGGTGGAGAATGGCCCGCTACCTGCTGTTAACCCCTCAGAACATCATCAACTTCCTTATCTTCGCCCCGGCGGTGACCTTCAATGCTGCCACTGTCGGTGGCTGGTGGGGACTACTGCTCATCGTCATCTATCCCGTCCTTCGCCCAACCTGGGAGCCCTATGAGGCGTTGGGTCTGAACAAGGCGACCTGGCGCCGGCACCGGCGGCTGGCCGTGACCGCAGTGGCACCTTTGCTGCTACTCGAGGTCGCGTTGCTGTCCCCGGCAGATCCCCGTTGGGTACTGCCGTCCAGCATTCTCGCCTTGTGGCTTATTGCCATGGTGTGGCCAGGGCAGCCCACCCGGAGCATCGAACGGCTGCTTGTTTCGGGTGATACTCCGAGTGAATCCACCAAGTCCGCAATCATCTACCGGCCGCAGGCTCTCACCTGGCTGATGACGTGGGGCGGCGGGCTCGCCTTGCTTTTGCTCCTGGCGGCGCTCTTTTACACTCGTGGTAGCTTCCTCGACGGGGCGATGCAGGTCAGGCTAATCGTGTGGTTAGCGACCATAGTCGGGTCACTATTCGGAATGAGCGCGATTGGTCGCTCGCTGCGGGACTGGCAAAGCATGGGAGGAACCAGGAAGGACTGGGCGAGCGCATCGGCTTTTGCCGGACTTCTGAGCGTTGGATTTAGCGTCCTCGTAGCCGGAGTCGACCACCTCCTCCTCTTTCCTGGGCACCTCGACGAATCACTGAGCTTTGTTGTCCTCGGATTCCTCGCGCCTCTTTTCGCCCTCACCTTGGAGCTGACCGATCGCAGAACTTGGCCGGTCGCCCTCCTCTTATCTACTGCTGCCGGTGGACTGGCCCTGTCCCTGCTGTTTGGCCTCATCAGCGGTTGGGTAGGCGTGGCAGCTGCAGCTACCTTCTATTTGGCCTTCTCCGTTTGGCTTCCGACCATGGCTCGTCGATTCACGCCCTTCGGCGGCGGCATGAGTGATTGGCTCGGATTGAACGCTAAACCTTCGACATAGTGCAACCGATTTCTTAGCTCTGACCTGGGGAGTTGTGTTGGTCTGGGTGGGTGTGTAACTTTAATGAAGTCAGCGCGACCGACAGCGCCCCGCAGACAGAGACTCGCAAGAGGATCTGGAGTGCGTGCAGGCGAGAGGAAAACAGGCCCTGACCAAACATTTTAGCTAGCCTGCTATCACGGCTGTGCCCTTGTGGGGGTGTGGTTGGTGTGGTGTGGTGATGTTGTGTGAGAACTCAATAGTGTGCCAATGTACTTTTGTTTGTGATGATGATTGTGCTGTTGGCCAGCTGTGCCCTCCGGCGTGTTGTTTGGTGGGTGTGGTTGGTGTGTGCCGGGTGGTACCTCTTCTTGGATCGGGTGCCACGGTAAATAACGCGCCATGTGCATGTCCTTGCCTGTGTGGTGGGGTGTGTGGGTGGTGAGTGTGTCCGGTACGTGCAGTGATGTATATCGTTGTCGTATATTTTTTTGCCCACCTTGTATCTTCCCCGTCGGGTTGTGGGGGTGGGTGTGAGCAGTTGATGATTTTTTAATCGTTGGTTGTTTGTTTTTTGGTTGGGTTTTGGGCTCTGCCTGGAATTGTTTCTTCTGAAATTTTTTTATGGAGAGTTTGATCCTGGCTCAGGACGAACGCTGGCGGCGTGCTTAACACATGCAAGTCGAACGGAAAGGCCTCAGCTTGCTGGGGTACTCGAGTGGCGAACGGGTGAGTAACACGTGGGTGATCTGCCTCGTACTTCGGGATAAGCTTGGGAAACTGGGTCTAATACCGGATATAACCTTCCTTTAGTGTGGTGGGTGGAAAGTTTTTCGGTACGAGATGAGCCCGCGGCCTATCAGCTTGTTGGTGGGGTAATGGCCTACCAAGGCGTCGACGGGTAGCCGGCCTGAGAGGGTGGACGGCCACATTGGGACTGAGATACGGCCCAGACTCCTACGGGAGGCAGCAGTGGGGAATATTGCACAATGGGCGCAAGCCTGATGCAGCGACGCCGCGTGGGGGATGACGGCCTTCGGGTTGTAAACCTCTTTCGCTAGGGACGAAGCTGCCCTTTGTGGGGTGGTGACGGTACCTGGATAAGAAGCACCGGCTAACTACGTGCCAGCAGCCGCGGTAATACGTAGGGTGCGAGCGTTGTCCGGAATTACTGGGCGTAAAGAGCTCGTAGGTGGTTTGTCGCGTCGTCTGTGAAATTCCGGGGCTTAACTCCGGGCGTGCAGGCGATACGGGCAATACTTGAGTGCTGTAGGGGAGACTGGAATTCCTGGTGTAGCGGTGAAATGCGCAGATATCAGGAGGAACACCAATGGCGAAGGCAGGTCTCTGGGCAGTAACTGACGCTGAGGAGCGAAAGCATGGGTAGCGAACAGGATTAGATACCCTGGTAGTCCATGCCGTAAACGGTGGGCGCTAGGTGTAGGGGTCTTCCACGACTTCTGTGCCGTAGCTAACGCATTAAGCGCCCCGCCTGGGGAGTACGGCCGCAAGGCTAAAACTCAAAGGAATTGACGGGGGCCCGCACAAGCGGCGGAGCATGTGGATTAATTCGATGCAACGCGAAGAACCTTACCTGGGCTTGACATATACGGGATCGCCGCAGAGATGTGGTTTCCCTTGTGGCTCGTATACAGGTGGTGCATGGTTGTCGTCAGCTCGTGTCGTGAGATGTTGGGTTAAGTCCCGCAACGAGCGCAACCCTTGTCTTATGTTGCCAGCACGTTATGGTGGGGACTCATGAGAGACTGCCGGGGTCAACTCGGAGGAAGGTGGGGATGACGTCAAATCATCATGCCCCTTATGTCCAGGGCTTCACACATGCTACAATGGTCGGTACAACGCGTTGCCAGCCCGTGAGGGTGCGCTAATCGCTGAAAGCCGGCCTCAGTTCGGATTGGGGTCTGCAACTCGACCCCATGAAGTCGGAGTCGCTAGTAATCGCAGATCAGCAACGCTGCGGTGAATACGTTCCCGGGCCTTGTACACACCGCCCGTCACGTCATGAAAGTTGGTAACACCCGAAGCCAGTGGCCCAACCTGTTTACAGGGGGGAGCTGTCGAAGGTGGGATCGGCGATTGGGACGAAGTCGTAACAAGGTAGCCGTACCGGAAGGTGCGGCTGGATCACCTCCTTTCTAAGGAGCTTAAATATTTTTCTCACTCACGTTGAGTAGTCACCATTTTCTTGCTGGTCACAGTTGTGGTCGGTGGGTGTGTGTCTGGTGGGTGGTTGGTGGTTGGTGGTCACAAGTGTTGACCCGCCATCGTAAATTATCGGGTGGATCGCATACCACGTGTGGTTGACAGGTGATTGTTGTCGCAAGCGTAAATTATGGTGCATTGGCATGCTGTTGGGTGTCTGGGACAACATCGTTTTTGTTGTTTCGTGATCATGTCTGTGTCGCATCGTCGTGTCTGACCTGGGTTTATGTCCTGGTGGGTGGTGGTGTGGTGTGGGGGTGGTGTGTTGTGTGAGAACTGTATAGTGGACGCGAGCATCTTTATTTTTGGTAGAGAGCATTTTGTAAGTGTTTTGTGTTGTGTGTTCACCGCACACGCGCTGGTTGCCTTGGTTCCTTGGTGTGCCCTTTTTTTGGGTGGGCTGGGGGTTGGGTGGTTGGTGTGTGTGGGTGTGTGTTTGTGTAAGGGCACATGGTGGATGCCTTGGCATGCTGAGCCGATGAAGGACGTGTGAGTCTGCGTTAAGCCTCGGGGAGTTGACAACTAAGCGTTGATCCGAGGATGTCCGAATGGGGGAACCCGGCCATCGTTATGGGTGGTCACCTCACGATGAATTCATAGTCGTGGTGGAGGTTGACGCGGGGAAGTGAAACATCTCAGTACCCGCAGGAGAGGAAAATAAATAATGATTCCGCTAGTAGTGGCGAGCGAACGTGGATGAGGCTAAACCGTGTGTGTGTGTGATACCTGACAGGGGTTGCGCATGCGGTGTTGTGGGATGCACCTGTGGTGGGGCTGTTGACCCGCCGCGCATTACTATGAGTTGAGCGGAAGTGGTTTGGGATGGCCTGCCGGAGTGGGTGAGAGTCCCGTACGTTAATAGCTTGTGGTGTGTGTTGGTGTTGTCCCGAGTAGCAGCGGGCTCGTGAAATCTGCTGTGAATCTGCCGGGACCACCCGGTAAGCCTAAATACTCAGTGTGACCGATAGCGGATAGTACCGTGAGGGAATGGTGAAAAGTACCCCGGGAGGGGAGTGAAATAGTACCTGAAACCATGTGCTTACAATCCGTCAGAGCACCTCTTGTGTGTGATGGCGTGCCTTTTGAAGAATGAGCCTGCGAGTCAGCGGCATGTCGCGAGGTTAACCCGTGTGGGGTAGTCGTAGCGAAAGCGAATCCTAACGAGGGTGTTGTTAGTGGCATGTCCTGGACCCGAAGCGGAGTGATCTACCCATGGCCAGTGTGAAGCAGAGGTAAGACTTTGTGGAGGCGCGAACCCACTTAGGTTGAAAACTGAGGGGATGAGTTGTGGGTAGGGGTGAAAGGCCAATCAAACTCCGTGATAGCTGGTTCTCCCCGAAATGCATTTAGGTGCAGCGTTGTGTGTTGCTTGCTGGAGGTAGAGCTACTGGTTGGTTGAGCGGGACGACAATCTTAGCAATGTCAGCCAAACTCCGAATGCCGGTTAAGTTGAGCACAGCAGTGAGACTGTGGGGGATAAGCTTCATAGTCGAGAGGGAAACAGCCCAGATCGCCGGCTAAGGCCCCTAAGCGTGTACTAAGTGGAAAAGGATGTGGGATCGCGAAGACAGCCAGGAGGTTGGCTTAGAAGCAGCCATCCTTGAAAGAGTGCGTAATAGCTCACTGGTCGAGTGGTTCTGCGCCGACAATGTAGTGGGGCTCAAGTACACCGCCGAAGCCGCGGCAACAACCCGCCTTTTGGGGTGGGTGTTGGGTAGGGGAGCGTCGTGCACAGCTGTGAAGCGTTACCGTGAGGGGGCGTGGAGTGTGTGCGAGTGAGAATGCAGGCATGAGTAACGATTGATGAGTGAGAATCTCATCCGCCGGATGACTAAGGGTTCCTGGGTCAAGTTCGTCTTCCCAGGGTGAGTCGGGACCTAAGGCGAGGCCGACAGGCGTAGTCGATGGACAACCAGTTGATATTCTGGTACCCGTGTATGTGCGCCCATGTGTGAATCAGTGATACTAACCGCCCGCGATCATCGCCTGACTGCAGTTTTGCTGTGGTTGGTGGTGTGAGTGCGTGGGGCCTGAACTGGTAGTAGCCAAGTGATGGGGTGACGCAGTGGGGTAGCTAAGCCACTTATTGGATTGTGGTGTAAGCGTGTGGCACGAGGGGAGTGGTAAATCCGCCCCTCATTTAGTGTGAGGCGTGATGCGTAGCCCCTTTGGGGTGAAGTTGGTGATCCCGTACTGTCGAGAAAAGCCTCTAGCGATGTATGTATATGGCCCGTACCCTAAACCGACACAGGTAGTCAGGTAGAGAATACTAAGGCGTTCGGGTGAACTGTGGTTAAGGAACTCGGCAAAATGCCCCCGTAACTTCGGGAGAAGGGGGGCCACTGTTGGTGACACATCTTTGCGGTGTGGTTGCTGGTGGTGGTCGCAGAGAATAGAGGGAAGCGACTGTTTATTAAAAACACAGGTCCGTGCGAAAACGTTGAAGTTGAGGTATACGGACTGACGCCTGCCCGGTGCTGGAAGGTTAAGAGGACCTGTTAGATCTCACTTGTGGGGTCGAAGCGGAGAATTTAAGCCCCAGTAAACGGCGGTGGTAACTATAACCATCCTAAGGTAGCGAAATTCCTTGTCGGGTAAGTTCCGACCTGCACGAATGGCGTAACGACTTCCCTGCTGTCTCAACCACAGGCCCGGTGAAATTGCAGTACGAGTAAAGATGCTCGTTACGCGCGGCAGGACGAAAAGACCCCGGGACCTTCACTATAGCTTGGTATTGGTGTTCGGTTCGGTTTGTGTAGGATAGGTGGGAGACTTAGATCATGTGACGCTAGTTGTGTGTGAGTCGTTGTTGAAATACCACTCTGATCGGATTGGATACCTGAACCTTGGCCCATGATCTGGGTTGGGGACAGTGCCTGGTGGGTAGTTTAACTGGGGCGGTTGCCTCCCAAAATGTAACGGAGGCGCCCAAAGGTTCCCTCAGCCTGGTTGGTAATCAGGTGGTGAGTGTAAGTGCACAAGGGAGCTTGACTGTGAGAGTGACAGCTCGAGCAGGGACGAAAGTCGGGACTAGTGATCCGGCACCTACTTGTGGAAGTGGTGTCGCTCAACGGATAAAAGGTACCCCGGGGATAACAGGCTGATCTTCCCCAAGAGTCCATATCGACGGGATGGTTTGGCACCTCGATGTCGGCTCGTCGCATCCTGGGGCTGGAGTAGGTCCCAAGGGTTGGGCTGTTCGCCCATTAAAGCGGCACGCGAGCTGGGTTTAGAACGTCGTGAGACAGTTCGGTCTCTATCCGCCGCGCGCGTAGAAACTTGTGGAAGGCTGTCCCTAGTACGAGAGGACCGGGACGGACGTACCTCTGGTGTGCCAGTTGTTCCGCCAGGAGCAGGGCTGGTTGGCTACGTACGGAAGGGATAACCGCTGAAAGCATCTAAGCGGGAAGCCTGTTTCGAGATGAGGTTTCATGTGAGGTCCCCTGGAGATGACGGGGTTGATAGGCCAGATCTGGACGCATTGTAAGGTGTGGAGGTGACTGGTACTAATAGACCGACGAAACACACGCGCACGCTTGAGTGATTGAGTGTGGTGGTGTTGCGCAACGTAACAAAAATAAACCAATGATCGCCCTTGTGGTGGTTGGTTCGCGTCCATTATGCAGTGTCTGACACAACACATCGTGTCACGAAACAGTTCACGTGCCTTGCCTTGTGTGGGGTGGGTGGTGTTGTTTCGGTGGGTGTGTCGGTGGTTGATGGCAGCAGGGAAACGCCCGGTCCCTTTCCGAACCCGGAAGCTAAGCCTGGTTGCGCTGATGGTACTGCACCTGGGAGGGTGTGGGAGAGTA
Source organism: Corynebacterium atrinae (assembly GCF_030408455.1). Classification (NCBI taxonomy): domain Bacteria; kingdom Bacillati; phylum Actinomycetota; class Actinomycetes; order Mycobacteriales; family Corynebacteriaceae; genus Corynebacterium; species Corynebacterium atrinae. The sequence continues at coordinate 2,626,387 of NZ_CP046977.1, read as the reverse complement.
GGTTACCGCCGACGCTAAAAATTTAACAAGAAGTTGGAAGGCTCTGTACGATTGATCCCTTGGTGGGTTGGTGGTACAGAGCCTTTTTCTTTTGCATGCATGCCAAAAGAGGGTGGGTTAGCTATTGGCATCGCCGGTGACACCACAACAACGAGAAGTTGATTGTCGCGCACCTGGCGCTAGCTCATAGTCGGAAACAGCCGTGACGGCGCAGCAAAACTCCGCTCCTTGCCACTCAGAGGATCGATGAACCTGAGCCCGCTAGCCCTTAGATGCATGGGAACGCGGAAGTCTTCTTCGGCTTCGGTGTGGATGCGTGGGTACACGGGATCGCCGATAATCGGCACGCCGGCGGCCCACATGTGGAGACGCAGCTGGTGCGTCCGACCTGTTTTCGGTTGGAGCACATAGCGACCCTGGGGTTCTAGGGGGCCGTGGACGCTAGTCAGTGCTACTTGTTCATCGGGAGCGACTGGCTGCACGACGAGAAGTGTTGTGTGTGCATTGGGCTCTCCGGGGGTGATGAATCCTTGAATGTCGCCGGGGGTTTTGATCATGTGTGACGACCAGTCCAAGGGGGTGGTGAAGTCTCTGAGTGGAGCGATTGCTTCGTAGGTTTTCGTCACGGCGCGATCAGCGAAAAGTCGTTGATAAGAACCGCGTACTTCCTTCCGGAGGGTGAAGAGTAGGACCCCGGAGGTGAGACGGTCGAGGCGGTGGGCGGGAACGAGCTCGGGTAGATCCAAAAGGCGTCGGAGCCGGACCGTCACGGTTTCGGTGATGTGTTTGCCACGAGGCATGGTGGCTAAGAAGGGTGGTTTGTCTACGACGAGAATGTCTTCGTCGCGATGGAGGATGTCGATCTTGTACGGGACTGACGGCTCGGGGGCCGGCATCCGGTAGAAGAAGACGTCTTCACCCGGATATACGATTGTGTCTGGTTCGAAGGGGACGCCGGAACGGCGGACGACCAGGCCGGCGTCGAAACGCTTGTGTAGGGCTGTGCTGTCGTCGGCAGGATGTCGGTGACGTTGAGTGCTGATGAGGTGCTGCACGAAGTCCCATGCCCGAATGGGAGCAGCGTCGGCGGGCAGGCGGGCGCGCGTGGAAGTCAGCCCGTCACGGACGGGCAAGGGCGAGCGCTGGCCGCGTGGTTGAGCTACCCTGTTATTCATGAACTTTGATGCCATCCTCGAACAGGCTACCGCTTTCTCCTCTGAGGGTATCGGTAAGATGCTCACGGACTTCGCTAAGGTCATCTACGGAATCCTCTTCCCCGCGAACTCTGACGCCGCCACACACGTCCCGCTCGCCCCCTAACTGGTACTAACCTCTGCCCAAGCTAGGATGGGCGGCGCTACAATTGACATAGACACCGAAGAAAAATCGATCCTTAACATGAAAGGGCGATCGAAATGACTAAGGAAGACATTGTCGTCGTAGCAGTCGACGGCTCTGAAGCCTCGCACAACGCAGTTCGTTGGGCCGCCAATACCGCTAATAAGCGCGGGATTCCGCTGCGTCTGGCATCGTCGTACACTATGCCGCAGTTCCTCTACGCCGAGGGAATGGTTCCGCCACAAGAATTATTTGATGATCTTCAGGCTGAGACCATGGAGAAGATCGATCAGGCTCGCGTCATTGCTCATGAGATCGCTCCCGACATCAAGATCGGCCACACTATCGCCGAGGGCTCGCCGATCGACATGCTCCTGGAAATGTCGAAGGACGTCACCATGATCGTCATGGGCTCCCGCGGCTTGGGCGGCCTGTCCGGCATGGTCATGGGTTCGGTGTCGGCGGCAGTCGTGTCTCACGCTGAATGCCCCGTTGTTGTCGTCCGCGATGACAATCCGGTGCAGGAAGCGACGAAGTACGGTCCTGTCGTCGTGGGCGTCGATGGTTCTGATGTCTCTCAGAGGGCCACGGAGATTGCTTTCGCCGAGGCGGAGGCACGTAATTGCGAGCTCGTGACCGTCCACACCTGGATGGACATGCAGGTTCAGGCATCTCTGGCTGGATTGTCTGCGGCGCAGCTCCAGTGGGAAGAGGTTGAGCGCGAGCAAATCGAGATGCTCTCCGAGCGCCTGGCTCCGATGACGGAGAAGTACCCCAACGTTGAGGTGCGGAAGGTCATTACCCGCGATCGCCCGGTTCGCGCCCTCGTCGAGAATTCCGAAGGAGCCCAGCTGCTCGTTGTTGGCTCCCACGGCCGCGGCGGTTTCAAGGGCATGCTCTTGGGGTCGACCTCGCGCGCATTGTTGCAGTCTGCACCCTGCCCGATGATGGTTGTTCGTCCTATCGATTCTTAAAGATAGTCCTGCCCGTTACCCGCATTCCCCTCCATGGGGTGCGGGTTTCGTGTTTTTCGGGAAGCTGGCAAATGCGATGTGACGCTGGGTGTCAAGTAGTTGTGAAGAAAAAGGGGGGGTGACTACTGGGCAAGGACGAACTCCTCAGGCGGCTTAGCAAGATTGATCGTCACCGCATGCGGCACCGTCCAGACCTTCGGCGGGGCATGAAACCGCTGGCGATGATCACGGTAATAGACACCCTTACGACGCCGACGGTGCTCCAACGTCGCCACCCATTCACCGGTGAACACCTCCTCAGGAGTAAACGACGCTATCCCCGAATGATGATCAGTAGTGTTGTACGCCTCGATAACAGCCGCGATAGTCTCATACGCCTGGGTGATATCGGTGTAGACCTCCAACGCCAAACGGTGCCGCTTGACAGTACGGTGCAATGACTCACACTGCGGGTTATCGTTGCTCACCGACGGACGGATCAACGATTGAGTCACGTTGTACCTCCCCAGCAGGGCAGTCATGGCCTTGCTGGTCATGATGGACCCGTTATCTGAATGCACGATCTTCACCGTGCCGATCCCCTGATCAACGAGGCACTGCTCAATGAGGTCGGTAGCAATCACGGTGTCTTCACCAGGCTGGATTGTCCATCCAACGATCTTGCGCGAATACAAATCCATGACCTGATACAGTGCCCATTTCTGACGGACCAAGCTCCCTAGAATCCAGGTCACATCCCACACAAACACCTGCCCCGGTCCCGTCGCCGTGACCTGCGGTACCGGGCTGCGTGCCGGGCGGGTGCGTGCCCGTGGCACCGGTGTGAACGCGCGCATCATCCGGGCCAGACGGTAAAAACTTGACTGTGATCCCAGGTAGGGTTCCCGCCGGTCATCTACGTGACGCCAGTAGATCTCAGCCACGCTTAACCCTTCCGCCCTACCGGCGGTCAGCAGGGCGCGAATCTTGTCCTTTTCCTGATCACTGAGTCGAACTAACCCGCACCGCTGTGTATGCGGGATCGGGTTGGTTACGCGTGGTCGGGGACGGTGGCGGTAGTGGTAGGTCGATTCCGACAGGCCTACCAGGTCAAGGGCGTTTTTCTTCGTCCACCCAGCAGTACGTAGCTTCGTGAGGATGTCTTCTTCCTGCTCTTGCAGGTGTTCTAGGGTTGTGTGCTCGGCTGGGGTGAGTTGTTTTCCGCCACGTCGACACGCGTGCCAGCTTCCTGCATGGTGGCGATAGCTTTTCCCAAGGCGCCGATCACTTCTTTAAGTTCGGTAATACTCGCCGAATCCGTCTCGGCTTGGGTGTCGCGTTGATGCTCAGCGGTAGTAGCACAGGCTTCGGCGGTAGCGAGTCTGTCGGTGAGGTCGGTGATGGTTGCCTCCAGCCGTCGGATTTCAGCGGCGTCATCGGTGGTCATGCTGCCAGTTAAACGTGGTCCACGCCCGGTGGCAAGATCCCCGTCGGCGGTCAGTGCCACGAACCGGCGCATCTGAAAGCGGGAAATACCGTGGACGGCGAGGTAGGTGCCTTTGTACCCGTGGCGGGTGGTTGTGTAGGCCAGGGCGTGTTCCCTCATCTGCTCAGTTGTCCATTCCTGTTCGATTGTGGGTGGGATGGTCACGGTCATGGTCGTCTCCTTAGAAGCGGGGGAAATAGCTTCACAACCAGACTGACAGCAAGGGTGACGCTGAAAAACAAAACGTTTCGGAAGCATAGTCACAACGATCCGGTCACGATACTTGCTTAAACGTGCATTTCCTTCCTATCCATGCAAAGCTGTACATGTGATCGCTGGATGGCACTTTCACGTGAGCTGCCAGGGACCGACATAGCTCAATATCGGTTGGCGCCAATGCTGGCTGAGTGAAACGAACGTGAGAAGGAGAACAAAATGCCTGGTCTGAGTTTCTTGGGTTGGATTATCATCGGCGGCCTCGCTGGTTGGGTTGCTTCCAAGATCAAGGGCACCGACGCCCAGCAGGGCATCCTGCTCAACATCATTGTTGGCGTCCTGGGTGGCCTCCTCATTGGCTGGCTGCTGGGCTTCTTCTTCGATGTGGCTGCAGGTGGATGGATTTTCAGTTTCTTTACCTGCCTCCTCGGAGCGGTCATTCTGCTCTCTATTGTGCAGGCGGTCCGAAAGTAAGACCGAGCACCTCAGCGCCCGTTGCTTCCCTGTGGGGGCGGCGGGCGTCTGGCGTTTCTGAGGCCAGTGCGAGGGCCGTGAGACACCAAGGCCGGGGGTGCGTGCTTGCTATACGTACCGGTTTGTCTATATTGAGTAGAAGCAACCGCACATTCCCCCTCGACCCTTGGAAGGACGGCTATTTCGTGGCTCCCAGCACACCTAAAAAGAAGACCACTGTTACCCGCCGGCGCAACCGTCCTAGCCCGCGCCAGCGCCTTCTGGATTCGGCAACGAACCTTTTTTCCACTGAGGGCATCCGGGTCATCGGAATTGATCGCATCCTGCGGGAGGCGGACGTCGCCAAGGCTTCTCTTTATTCTCTGTTTGGTTCGAAGGACGCGTTGGTCATCGCCTATTTGGAGGCGCTCGATGAGCAGTCTCGGCAGGCGTGGGAGGATAGAACGAGGAACATGGCCGACGCAGAGGACAAGATCCTCGCGTTCTTTGACATGGCTATCGCGGAGGAACCCGCGAAAGACTTCCGTGGATCTCACTTTCAAAACGCCGCGAATGAGTACCCGAAGCCGGAAACTGATTCCGAACGGGGCATCATCGCTGCCTGTCTGGCGCATCGGACGTGGATGCACAAGACGATGACGGATCTCCTCACCGCGAAGAACGGCTACCCCTCATCGACGCAGGCGAACCAGTTGCTCATCTTCCTCGACGGCGGCTTGGCGGGCGCCCGTTTCGTCCGGCACGTTAGTCCGTTGGAGACGGCTCGGGATTTGGCTCGTCAGATGTTGCTGGCTCCTCCGGCGGATTATTCAATTTAGCCGCAGCGTCAGGGTTTTTCTTCGCTAGGCGTGCTTGGCGCTTGCGCTCGTTCTTTTCCTTGATGAGTTCGGTGCGTGCGGCGGACTGTTCTTTCCTGATTCGTTTTCGTTCAGCCTTCTCGGCGGTCGCCTTTTCGCGGCGTTCTGCATTTTCAGCTTTGAGCTCTCGGCGAATCTCGGGGATCTTCCACGGCTTAATGGCGCCGGTTGCTTTTCGACGTCGCACTGCCCTCCGGTGGGCGCGCCGCTCCCGGAGGTCGCTGAGGAAGGCCTCCTTCGCTTCATCGGTAGCAGCAAGATGCACATCAGAGAGGGGCATGAGCTGGTCGATCCGGAAGCGGATGTAGGAGGTTTGGGCTAGTGTCCACAGGTTGTTCGCAAACCAGTAGGCGATGATGGCCACGGGGGCCTGGCCGGTGAGGCCGAAGCTGATAAGCATGACGGGGATGAACGGGATCATAAAGACGATCATCTTGTTCGCACCGCGGGAGAGCTTGGAGGACCAATCCATGGTCAAGCGGTTCCGGCGTACGGTCTGGAAGAGGTTGAACATGGTGAAGAAGACGGCCAGCAGCAACGTCGGCAACACGAACTGCATGACTTCACTGCGGGTGGTTCCCAAGGCCGCGAGATGTTCTTCAGACATGGCCACGTAGGCAGGCAGGGGATAGCCGAACAACTCCGCGTTGATGAATGATCGCATCTCTGTGGCGTTGAGCAATCCCACGGAGGCGCCCTCTGGCACTTCCAAGGTCTCGGAGGGTCGGGACATCTGCACGACGACGCGGTAGAGCCCCAAGAAGATGGGAATCTGGATGAGCATGGGCAAGCAGCCGGCCATCGGATTGTAATTGTGGCGTTGGCGCAGTTCCTTGCGCTTGACTTCCAACTCCGCGACCGACTCCTTATCGGTGCGAGACTCATACTCCTTGTTGAGGGCCTCGAGCTCGGGACGCATGACAATGGAGCGCCGCGAGGACAAGTATTGGATCCAGGAAATCGGTGTGATGAGGCCGCGGACGGTAATCACAAGGCCGAGCAGGGAGAGTGCCCAGGCGGTTGAGTCGTTGACTCCCAGCAGGTTGTGGATCAGGAGGTGCCAAAGCTTCAGGACCCCGGAGACCAGATAGATAAACGGTTCCAGCACAGTCGAGTCAACCATCCTCACAGTAGTCGAGAGCAAGGCCACCTGACCTGCTCACCATTCGCTGTTCCGATCCTATCCATGCACGACGGATCTCACGAATGGCCGACCCATAATGCGACTGGGGCATGATGAAAAATTGAGGATCCGCTGAGTAGGCTCATGTACATGGAGACCAGCGAAGAGTCACGGGAGCGCACCTATGCCCCCGATGAGGAAGTGTTGACCGACGGAGTCCACATTCTTACCGCGCTGCTGTTGGTTGTGGCGTTGCTCAGCTCCATCCGTCTTCCCTTCGGTGAGGCAGCCTTGAATCTGCTGCTGTGCTCCGGATTTGCCGTCCTCTATTTCTACGGATCGTCGCAGCTCCCGCGGTGGCGAGAAACCACCCAGTTGCTGTGGCTGGTGGCGCTAACCGGGGTATGGATCCTGGCGATGCTCGTCGCCCCCGTTGGCATCTATCTGGTGTTTTCTTTGTTCTTCCTTTACTTGCGGGTGATGGACGATATTCGGGGCGTCGCCTCGGTGTTGTTTGCCGCGGCGGTATCGGTCATTACGCAGATCCCCAACGGATTGACGGTTGGTGGGGTGATGGGCCCAGCGGTGTCGGCGGGCGTCGTATTGGCTATTCACTACGCCTTCCGCACGATGTGGCGCATCAACCGGGAGCGGGAGGAGCTCATTGATCAACTCATCGCTACCCGTTCGCAGCTCGCCGAGACCGAGAGGGCGGCGGGCGTGGTGGAGGAGCGCCAGCGCTTGGCCCACGAAATCCATGACACGGTTGCCCAAGGCTTATCGAGCATCCAGCTCCTGCTTCATTCGGTGGAGCGTGACATCCAGGGCTTCGGGTTGCCGGAAGAGCAGACAGCTAACCCGCGACGTTTGTTGGAACTGGCGCGAACCACCGCTGCGGAGAATCTGGGGGAAACGCGTGCGATGATCGCGACCCTCCAGCCTGCCTCCCTATCGGAGACGTCGCTGGAAGGGGCCCTGGAGCGAATGTCGCGGAGTTTCGCGGCGGCCGCGGAGGTGGACATCAGCGTCAAGTTGGAGGGCCAAGAAACTCAGCTGCCGATGCGGACGGAAACCTGCCTGTTGAGGATTGCCCAGGGGGCGGTGGGCAACGTCGCAAAGCATGCACATGCCACGAAGTGCCAGGTGACGGTGACCTACGAGCCGGATGAGGTGCGCCTCGACGTCGTCGACAATGGTGATGGCTTCGATCCGACTGAGGTCGAGGAAAGGCCAGCCAGCCTGGGCCACATTGGACTCGACGCGATGCGGCAGCGCGCCGCCGAGCAAGGCGGGGTGCTGGAGGTCGAGTCGACGCCCGGATTTGGCACGGCGGTGTCGGTGGCTATCCCGGTGGACACCGTGACTCATACTGAGGCAACGCTAACTACTACACTTGAACACAACCACAACGAAGAAGAGGAAAGGTGGCAAGCATGATCCGAGTGCTGCTGGCCGACGATCATGAAATTGTCCGGATGGGGCTTCGAGCCGTCCTAGAGGACGCTGAGGACATTGAAGTGGTCGGGGAAGTCGCCACTGCGGAGGCCGCCATCGCAGCCGCCCAAGCCGGTGGGATCGACGTCTTGCTCATGGACCTACGATTCGGGGCCGGCGTCGAAGGCACGCGAGTGATGAACGGGGCGGAGGCCACAGCAGAGATCAAGGCATCGATGGCGAAGCCGCCCAAAGTGCTCGTGGTGACCAACTATGACACCGATGCGGACATTCTCGGCGCGATTGAAGCCGGAGCGGTCGGGTACATGCTCAAAGATGCCCCACCGGCCGAGCTCCTCGCCGCCGTGCGTTCCGCAGCCGAGGGTGACTCTGCGCTGTCTCCCGTTGTGGCGGATCGACTGATGACGCGGGTGCGGACCCCGCGCACATCATTGACGCCCCGTGAGCTGGAGGTGCTCAAGCTCGTGTCGGAGGGCTCCTCCAACCGCGAGATCGGGCACACCCTCATGCTCTCCGAGGCGACCGTGAAATCCCACCTCGTCCATATTTATGACAAGTTGGGCGTGCGCTCTCGCACCTCCGCCGTGGCGGCAGCCCGAGAGCAGGGAATGCTCTAACCGCTAGGAGTGGGCCTTGTCATAAGCCTCGTAGACGTGGGCGGGCAAGGTGCCACGGTCGGATACTCGGATGCCCTCTTCGCGGGCCCACTCGCGGACCTTGCGGGTGTTGGAGCGCTTAACTCCACCGGTGCCTCGCCCACGGCGACCCAGGGCAGGAGCCGCGCTGGCTACCTTGATGTAGGGAGCCAGGGCTTCGCGGAAAGCTGCGGCGTTCTTGGCCGAAAGGTCAACGACGTAATGCGAGCCGTCAAGGGAGAAGCGAATGGAATCGACATCTTCGGCGGCTAGGGGCGAGCCATCGATGTCGTCGTAGTACTGGGTGATTTCGCGGCGTGCCATGGGAAACTCCTCAAGGTGAAATGAAAGCCCGTACTGGTGATACGGGGGATTGTTTTAGTGTATCGACCATTATGCCGACTAAAAGCAAACTCCGCATTCGAACATAGGCTAATTTGTTGAGGCATTCAACAAATTCAATGCTAGAAGTGCAGGTAATGGTGCAATCTCACAAGCAATTCACATGAGAAAAAGAGGCGCAATGACCTCGTATTAGGGGCGACGAAGGCGGTCCTGAATCTCCTGAGTTACCGCATCAATATCGCGTGAGATAGTGCCGTGGGCTCGGCGGCGCTGCTCTGGGGTCATGAACTCTGCGTTGTCCACGGCCTTGTCCAGCTCGTCGAGGCGCTCGTTCACGTCGCGGACGAAGCCAACGGGATGAGTTTCTTCGCTCAAGGTCTGCCGTACGCCGTGGGTGCGGGCTTTGAGTTCGGATCCGTGACCGGAAAAGCGAGCTAGTTCGTCTACGGAAACTCCTACCTTGCGTGCCTTTGCCTCGGCGACCTGCTCGCGGCCGGCGGTAATTGCGCGATAAATCAGGGGTAGCAAAAGGGGAAGGGCCAGGCGGGCGGCTCCGGCCCATCGGCGAACATTGGCGGAATTGATCCGACCCTGTTTGATTTGAGCCAGGGTGTTCTCGGCCATCTTCCGCTCATGCTTGCGGCGGTCCTTGAGACCACGGGCTTCCTGCTTGAGCAGATCTTTTTCCGCTTTGGCTAGGAGCTTTTCACGGCGCAGCTGAAGCTTGGCATCTTCTTTGACGGTTTGGCGGGCCCGGACCTTCGCGGCCTTGATCTCGGCCTTAGACTTTGCGCGGCTTCGGCGGATGGATTTAATAATGCCCATGTGATTGCGACCTTAACTTCCCGGTTAATGGCGATTCATCGATGTTCGCGTTCAACACTACCTGGGTTAGTGGGATATGCTCACGCCATTGTGAGTGCTTTGGAAAGCTGCGGAACTGTGACGGCATCTGATCTGGTCGGTTGCCGTTACCGGTTGGTTCAGCGTGCGCGCTACCCGGAGGTTCCCCGCACCCGCACTGCGGAGGCACGGCTGGCGCGCATGCGGGTTGCTCAGCAGGCGGTCCGTGATTTGCTGCCGCAGCGCCCGGCCCTGGGGGATGGGCGTTCGCGCCGTTTCTTGCGGGTCGACATTCCAGCGGGGGATGAGTTCGCCGCAGAGCTGGCAACCTTGGAGGCGTTAGCGCAACGAGCGACGCTCATTACCGGGGCGGTGTTCAGCAATGCCCAGTGGCGCGTCGAGGTGGACATTCTTGTTCGCCGCCCGGAAGGAACGTATCTGCCGGTGATAGTGAGCAATCACCGGGTTGCGCGCGCTTCTCAGAATCACACCACGGCGGTGGTGGCTACGGGTCGGCTGGGGTTGGGGGAACCCGTCGACGCGCAATTCCGGCTGCGGCACCACGCCGTCGATGGCTATCGCCTGGGTTTGGCGGCCCGTGCCCTTGCTGAACTAGACCTCGATAGCGGTTGGGGAGGGACGATCGGCCAAGATCGCTCGAGGGCTTTCCTTGAGCGCACCGCCTCCTTTCAACCTGCACTGGATGCCGCCCTGCACCTGCGGCTCCCCGATCAGCCACGCCGCGTCAAAGAATGCAGCACCTGTCGCTTCTGGCCCCGTTGTGACGTCGAACTGACCGCCTCGGACGACATCAGCCTCGTCCTCCCGGGCGATCGCGCGCAGCCCTACCGTGAGCAGGGAATAGGCACCGTAAAAGAGCTTATCGACGCCCAGCTCGGCGAGCCCTCCGCCCTCGCCCACGCATGGCGCGAGGGCATCCCCCTGCTGCGCAGGGTGGACGCCGTTACTGCTCCGCGAGCGGACGTAGAAGTCGACGTGGACATGGAGGCTTACCTCGATCAGGGGGCCTACCTGTGGGGCGTGTTCGACGGGCAGGACTATCATGCCTTCGCCACGTGGGAGCCCCTCGGCGGCGACGCCGAGGCGGAGAACTTCGCCCGCTTTTGGGCCCGGTTGCAGGAGCTGAGGCGGCAGGCACACAGCGAGGGACGCAGCTTCGCTTCCTACTGTTGGTCCGCGCACGGGGAGAACCACTGGATGCGCATGAGTGCCCGCCGCTTCGGCGGACAGCGCTTCGCCGATGTGGTGGTTCCCTCGGAAGCCGACGTCATGGAGTTCATCGGCTCCCCCGACTGGGTGGACATGTTCGCCGAGGTGCGCCGCCAACTCGTGGGGCCCTATGGCCTGGGGCTCAAGGTCGTGGCGCCGGTGGCGGGGTACTCGTGGGCGGACGGTGACTTCGACGGCGAGGAATCAGTGAATGCCCGGCGGGTGGCGCGGGGCGTCGATAAGCAGGCGCTGGAGACGCGCAGCCGTCTCCTGCGCTACAACGAAGACGATTGCCGAGCGACCGCGCGGGTCCGGGAGTGGATGCGGGCAGGCGCGCCGGGCACCCCACCGATCAGCGGGCGCCGCGACGATTGAGGGTCAGGCTCAGCGCCACGAGCAGCAGCAAGACTGCCGCGAGGGTGAGCGTGAACCCAGTCCAAGACAGCTGCGCGAACACCAGGCCGGTCAACGCCCCGATGATCGATGACCCTGCGTAGTAGCTAAACAGGTACATGCTCGACGCCTCGGCGCGGTGTTCGGTGGCGGCCAGGCCGATCCAACTCGACGCCAGGGAGTGCATGGCGAAAAACGCCGCCGTGAACACCAACAGGCCAAGCAGGGCGAGGGGAAGCCATCCGGAGGCGGTCGCCAGCGTGCTCAGCACCATGAGGATCGTGCAGGTCAGCAGCGTCGGCCCGCGACCATAGCGGCCCGCGATGGCGCCGGCGCGGGCGGAACTCCACGTGCCGGACAGATACATGATGAACACCAAGCCGACGAGCCCGGGCGACAACCCGAAGTGATCGATCATGCGGAAGCCGAAGAAGTTATACATGGATACGAACACGCCCATGCCCACAAACGCGATCGCAAATAGTGCTAGCAGGTGAGGATTGCGCAGGTGCCCGACCATGGCGGCGAATTCCGAACGCATGCCGATCTCTTTCGGCACGAAGCGACGCTGGCGGGGCAGGAGGAAGGCCATGGCGATTGCGATAGAGAAGGTGATGAGCGAACTGATGACCAGGGAGGTGCGCCAATCGACGACCTCCAATAACCCGGCCGGCATGAGGCGACCGCTCAGCCCGCCGACGGAGGTACCGGCGACGTAGATGCCCATCGCGCGCGGGAGGTCCTCGGGGTGAAGCTCCTCGGCGAGCCAGGCCATGGCGACCGCGGGGACTCCAGCGATGACGAGCCCCTGGAGACCGCGCAGGGCGATGAGGGAGGCGCCGTCCGGCGCGAGCGGCAGCAGCATCCCGATCGAGGTGGCCAGCAGCGCGGAAAAGATGAGAATGCGGCCGCGGCCGAAACGCTCGGAGAGGATCGACGCGGGCACGATGCACAGCGCGAGCATGCCCGTCGTGGCGGAGACGGTGAGGGCGGCGACGCTGGGAGTGAGGTGGAGGTCTTCGACGAGCGTGGGCAGCAGGGCTTGCGTGGCGTAGAGGGCATTGAAGGAAGCGAGCCCCGCCAGCAGCACGGCGAAAACGGCGCGGCGATAGAGACGGTCACCACGGCGCAATCCCGGCTGCTTAGGAGTCATGCCCATCATGGTGGCCGAGCAGGGGGCATGTGTAAAATGTACGGAATTGAGTAGTTCGATACGATAGGCGCATGAGTGACTTCTCCCTCTCTGACCTGCAGGGACTGCTAGCCGTCGCGGAATCCGGGCACCTCACCGAAGCCTCCGAGGTCCTCGATGTGTCCCAGCCCACTCTCACGCGCCGCATCCAGCGCCTCGAACGGGCCATCGGCGCCGACCTCTTCGACCGCTCCGGCCGCCGCATCGCCCTCAACGCTCGCGGCCGCGCCTTCCTACCCCACGCGCGCACCATCGTCGCCGAGCTCGCGGACGGCACCGCCAAAGTCGGCCGCCTCATGGACCCCGACCACGGCACCGTCCGCCTCGACTTCATGCACTCGCTCGGCACCTGGATGGTCCCCGACCTCCTCCGCGACTACCGGGCGCTCCACCCCCACGTCGACATCCGCCTCCACCAGGGTGCTGCCCGCGAACTCGTGGACAGAGTGCTTATCGACGCCGCCGACCTCGCCCTCGTCGGACCCCGCCCACCCGAGGTGGGCACCGAGATCGGCTGGCACCAACTCCGCGTCCAGCGCCTGGCACTAGCCGTCCCCGAGGACCACCCCCTAGCCCTACCGGGCCCCGTGCCCATCGACATTCGCGACGCCCGCGACGAAGGCTTCGTCGGCATGCTCCCCGGCTACGGCACCCGGCTGCTGCTCGACCGCGTCACCGAAGAAGCGGGCTTCCACCCGCGCCTCGTCTTCGAATCGATGGAGCTGACGACAGTCGCGGGCCTCGTCTCCGCTGGCCTCGGAGTCGCCCTCCTGCCGCTCGATGATCCCTACCTCGCGCCCCGCGGCATCGTTCTGCGCCCCCTCGACCCGCCCGCCCACCGGGAACTGGGGTTGGTGTGGCGCGCCGGGGCCTCGGAGGCGCCGCCGGTCGATCGCTTCCGGGAGTTCATCGTGGGTTAAGGGGCTGAGGTGTCGGGAACTCGAAACCCGCTCTATCTAACAACTCCGGGGTCAATTCCTCTTCCAAAACCGCCAAGTTGTTAGGAAGTGCCGGTTTTGCCAATGCAGTGGGCCAAAAAGCCGCCGGACACTTGGTCCGGCGGCTCGTCAGGTACTAGCTAGGGGGAATTACTTGGCGGAAGCGTAACGCTGTGCGACGTCGTCCCAGTTGAAGACGTTCCACACGGCCTTGACGTAATCGGCCTTGACGTTCTTGTACTGCAGGTAGAAGGCGTGCTCCCACATGTCGAGCATGAGCAGCGGGGTCAGGTTGATGGAGATGTTGCCCTGCTGGTCGGTGAGCTGCTCGATGACGAGGCGGTCAGCGACGTGGTCATAACCAAGCACGGCCCAGCCAGAGCCCTGCAGGCCCAGAGCTGCCGCGTTGAAGTGCTCCTTGAAAGCGTCGAAGGAACCAAAGTCGCGGACGATGGCCTCAGCGAGCTCGCCGGTCGGCTCGCCGCCACCGTTGGGGGAAAGGTTCTTCCAGAAGATGGAGTGGTTGGTGTGTCCACCCAGGTTGAAGGCGAGGTCCTTGGAGAGTGCGGCGGCGGCGACGCCGATGTAGCCGTTCTCGCGGGCGTCGGCAAGCTTCTCCAGGGCGGCGTTAGCACCATTGACGTAGTTCTGGTGGTGCTTGGAGTGGTGCAGCTCCATGATCTCGGCGGCAATGTGGGGCTCGAGAGCGTCGTATGCGTAATCGAGCTCGGGAAGTTCGTAGACAGCCATTTTTCTCTTCAGTCCTTTCGTAGACGTCGCACCGTCAAGCGGCGCGCTGTTCCCCATGATAGGCATATTCGAGAAATTGGCAACGATTGTGTTCCCAAAATGCTCTCACGTGGTACTAGGGTGGGCGCATGGCATGGATGTTTCAACGCACTCCCGAACTTGTCCCTACTAGCGAAGCTCTCAAGGGCGGCCGGGCCCCAGTTCTGCCTCACCCGCGCCCGCATGCCGTCCTGGGCACCCCCATCACCGGCCCCTGGCGCGAGGACCAGCGCGTGCTCTACATCGGTATCGGCTGCTTCTGGGGCGTGGAAAAGATCTACTGGGAGATGGAAGGGGTGGAGTCAACCTCGGTGGGTTACGCCGGAGGCGCCACGATCAACCCCACCTACCGGGAAGTCTGCTCAGGCCGCACCAACCACGCCGAGGTAGTGGAAGTGGTCTACAACCCGGCCGTGATCTCCCTCAAGGACATCGTGGTGGCCGCTTTGGAGGCCCACGACCCGACCCAAGGCATGCGCCAAGGCAATGACGTGGGCACGCAGTACCGTTCGGCCTTCTACACCACGGGTGAGCACGCGGAGGAGGAGAAGCAGGAGATCCAGGCGATCGTGGATTCCTATGCTGAACAGCTGGCTGGCCACGGTTTCGGCGAGGTCACCACCGAGGTAAAGACCCTCGCAGAGACCGCCTCCGGTGCCTACTACCTGGCCGAGGATGAGCACCAGCAGTACCTGCACAAGGTGCCCAACGGCTACTGCCCGCACCACTCCACTGGTGTGGCCTGCCGCATTCCGGACTAGGGGCTTTAGGCCCGGAGTAGGTCGACCACGCCCGTCAGCGACGACATGACCCTCTCATCCGCCGGTGCGGCCGGGTCACGCGGTTGGTCCGCGCGCTGCAACAAGACAGCATCCATGCCGGCGGCGCGGGGACCGGCGACATCGTTGGTCCAGGAATCACCAACCATGAGGGTGTCTTCGGCGCTGGCACCTAGGCGAGAAAGGGCGGCGGCGTAAGCCGCCGGTTGCGGTTTGGGTGCGCCGAGTTCGACGGTGGCGAGGAGGAGGACGGCGTCGATAAGCAGTCCGGTGCGTTCGAGTTTGGCGCGCTGTAGTTTCTCCGCTCCGTTGGTGAGGATGCCCACGCGCAGTCCGGCGGCGAGGGAATCGGTGAGCGCGGGCCGGGCGTCGTCGTAGGCGCGCCAGCTGGAGCGATAGACGCGCAGATAGCCTTCGTACAGCTCGAGTGCTTCCTCATCGGAGAGGGACGGGCGGCCGAGGAACTCCTTGCAGCGCTCGACTCGTTGGCCGACGTGGCTTACCTCGCCGTTTTCGAAACGCGTGAACCACTTCTTCTCTATATAGGACCAGCGGGACCACTGGCCGGTGGGCAGGCCCAGTTCCCGGCACCACTCGTCGACGCCGAGGCGGGCGGCGGAGGCGTGATCGACGAGGGTGCCGTCGAGATCGAAAAGCACGGCGCGATACATGGGGCTTTAGTGTAGGCGGCACCTATGTGAAGCGGGCATGAGATGTCCTTCATGTAGGGCTCGTTCCGCCGCCGGGCGGGTCACAATGTGGCCGTGACTACCAATGATCAGCGCGGACAGCGACAACTTACCCGGCGAGGGCTGCTGCAGGGCACCCTCTTGGCTGGGGCAGTGATGGCAGTGCCGGGGGTGTCCACGGCGAGCGAGCATCGGGCGTTCCTGCACGGAGTGGCATCGGGTGACCCACTGCCGACGTCGGTGATCTTATGGACGCGGGTGACCCCGTCGCCGGAGGCCGTGCCCGGGGCGGGCATCGGGCCGGCCGTGCAGGTGGGGTGGGAGATCTCCCGTTGGGAGGACTTTCGGGTGGTGGAGCGGGGCGAAACGACGCTTGCTACGGCTGCCACCGATCACACCGTTCACGTCGACCCTTTCCACCTAAACCCCGCAACCACCTACTTCTACCGGTTCACCATCCTCGACGGGCCGCTGGCCGGGCAGGTGTCGCCGGTGGGGCGGACGCTGACGCACCCAAGCGACGACACGAACCCGGGGCAATGGCGCCTGGCCGTGTGCTCCTGCGCGAACTACGAAGCCGGGTACTTCCAGGCCTATGCCGACATCGCCCGCCGCGCCCACGCCGGGGAGATCGATGTGGCAGTGCACATGGGGGACTACCTGTATGAATACGCCTCGGGGGAGTACGCCGGTAAGGACGGGGTGGTGCGCCCGCACGTGCCGACGTGGGAGTTAACCGCCCTGCCGGACTACCGCTCGCGCTACGGCCACTACCGCCTCGACCCCGACCTGCAGGCCGCGCACGCCGCGCTGCCGTGGGTGGTGACCTGGGATGATCATGAGATCGCCAACAATGCCTGGGCGGGTGGGGCCAGTGAACACACCGGGGCGCACGGCGATTGGGCGGCGCGCCGGGACCACGCGATGCAGGCTTACCTCGAATGGTTGCCGGTCCGCGGCACCTCCCCCTCGCGTGGTGGGCATATCTATCGCACTCTGCGCTACGGCACCCTCGCGGAGCTGCACATGCTGGACCTGCGTTCCTATCGCAGTGCCCCTGGCCTGCACAATCCGCTGTCGCGCGGCGAGGATCGCACGATCATGGGCTCCGAGCAGTTCCGCTGGCTCTCGGCGCGGCTGGCCACTGCCTCCACGCGGTGGAACCTCATCGGGACCTCGGTGATGATGGCCCCGCTCGATCTCATCAACATCGCGCAGGAGGTGAAAACGCAGCTGCTGTCCATGATCGGTGTCGATCTGGCGGGCACGACCATCAACGTGGACCAGTGGGATGGCTACCAGGCTGACCGCCAGCGCCTACTGGATCAGCTGGCGCGGACGCACGCCCATGGCCGGACGGTGTTTCTCACCGGCGATATTCACTCGGAGTGGGCCAACCACATCTGGGCAGGTGATCGGGTGGTCGCGGCGGAACTCGTCTGTTCTTCCGTGACTGCCGCCAACGTGGATGACCTGCTGCGGCTGCCGGTCGACAGCGCCACCTCCCTGGTCGCGGAGACCCACGTGCGGGCGCACAATCCGCACATCGCCCACGTCGACCTGGACGCGCACGGCTACTCCACTCTCCTTATCCACCATGATGCGGTCGAGATGTCATGGCAACGAGTGTCCGATGTGACTGTCGCCGGTTCCGGAGTATCCACCGCTCACACAATGCTTTACGACGGCGCGCAGCTCACCGTATGACGGAATCCCGACGGATAAACTCCGCCGCTTTCGCGGCGAGAGAGGGGGCCAGGCGCACGGCGGCGTCCGCGCCCAGCACCGCGTCCCAGTACCACAGCATTTCCTCGTGATAGTTGTGTCCATGGCCCCCGGCGGTGGCATTCGACGTCAGCTGATCCAGCCCGATCTGCCAGGACGTAATGAAAGGAATCCAGCGGATACCGGTGACCACGTCGAGGCGTTGGGCGCGCGGGGCCGGCCGACCACGCGTGCCCGGCTCGGTGAGCCAGGCGGGTCGGCGCCAGATCAGCGGAATATCCCACCAGACGATGGGATCAGACGCATGTTGGGCAAAGATGATTTTTGGCTTTAACCAATCATTGCGATACTCCAACCCATTAAAGTCCCTTGTCAGGTGGCTTTCGTGAGCAGTAAATCGGACGTGCTTACCGCCATCCACGATGGGAAGCCGCTCAGGGGAGCCGGCATCCCGGGTGGCGGTGAGCTCCTGGGTCAGCCGGGTGAAGCGGGGTGCCCCGGAAAACACGGCACCATCGACCCGAGTGAGCAGATCCTCAAGGTCCTCGAACGCGGTGACCATCCCGTAGGCGCCCAAGGATTCCCCGGCGACGTACAGCTTGGGACGATCGTCCGGATCCATCTGCTCCAAGCGGGAGAGGACCGCGGCCACGAGGATGCGGCTGGCGCGCACCGGGGTATCACGGTCGAGGTAATAGGACACTGCCGAGGGAAGGTAGGAGTACTGCATGGACATGGTGGCGCAATTGCCGCCGGTGAGAAATTCCACGGCGTCGACCGACCAGTCGGTGATCCACCCCGTACCGGTCGACGTTTGGATGACGAGGGTGTCGCGCCGAAAGGCCCCCGTGCGGTCCATCTCGGCCAGGACTTGTTGCGTAGCGGAAGCGAAGGAGCGCCCCGGGACGAGGCCAACGAAGATTCGGATGGGCTCGTGGACCTCCTCCAGCCCCGTGACCTTCGCGATGTCCCGGGCGCGGGGTCCGAGAGCTAAAACGGCTCTGCCTTGGGCGCCCACCCGGGTCCAATTCTCCCGCGACCAGGGGCTTCCTGAACGCTCCGGCTCCCACGGCATTGCGACTCCCGGGAACACCGCCTGGTTGAGGTGAGCGGCCCGCCGTGCCAAGCGGGCGATGATGCGCCGCATAAGGAGGCGGTCGCTGAGGATGAAGGCGGCGCCCGCCACGCCCATCGTCGCCAGCGGCCACCCCAGCCACGGCGGCATGATCCGGGAGAGCCGGCGCCCCAGACGATCGACGCTGAGCTGGGCGGCCTCCCCCAGCAGGAGGAGGGCGCCGTACCCGGCCGTTCCCACCGCCGCCCCCACGGCCGCCTGCTTTGCCCCACGCAGGTGCCCGAGGCCGACGAGCTGGGATTGTTGATCCTGCCGCCTCAAACTGAGCGCGGCGGCCGCCACCGTGATCGAGGCGATGGCGAGGTGACCGGCGTGCAAGGTAGCTAAGGTAATGAGTCGTTGCGGGCGGTGCCCGGCCCGGTCGAACGCCTTCGACATGGTCCACGCCGCACCGGTGCCGATGGCATGCCCCACGCCCTGACACACGGCCACATTGGCGGCGATGGCCCACCACGGCCTCGGGAGCAGGGAGGGAGACACCGCCCACCACGTCGCGATCTCCGCGCCCACAATCCCGGGCAGCAGCCGCTCAGAGAAGTGACGACGCTTAGTCATCCGCAGGCCAGGTGTGATATCGGCTACCACCGCGAGCGCAAAAGCGGTGCCCTTGAGTGCCCCGACGGCACCCCGGGCAAGGCCTCTGAGCAGGAAGGAGCGGGTTGAGCCCATGGTGTTAAGTCTGGCAGAGGAACGCCCGTCTCGCAGCCCCTGGGCGGGAATGTAGCCGAAAAGGTGGTGCACAAACGGACAAAAAGGGAGATAATAGGAAGCAATCAGACTTTTCGTCTGGTGCCCGAATCCAAACCCCCCAACGGGAGGACAGCTGTCAATGCGGAAGACAATCGGAAACAAGGTCGTTCTCATCGGAGCCGGTGACGTGGGAGTGGCATACGCCTACGCCCTGGTTAACCAAGGAACCGTCGACCACCTCGCCATCATCGACATCGACGCGAAGAAGCTTCGCGGCAACGTGATGGACCTCAACCACGGCGTGGTGTGGTCTAGCTCCCGAACCCGCGTCACCGAAGGAACCTACGCCGACTGCGAAGACGCAGCCATGGTCGTCATCTGCGCCGGCGCCGCCCAGAAGCCGGGCGAGACCCGCCTGCAGCTGGTTGAGAAGAACATGCGCATCATGAAGGGCATCGTCGACGAGGTCATGGCCAACGGCTTCGACGGCATCTTCCTCATCGCCAGCAACCCGGTCGACCTGCTCACCTACGGCGCATGGCGCTACTCCGGCCTGGAAAGCCACCGCGTCATCGGCTCGGGCACCGTCCTCGACTCCGCCCGCTACCGCTTCATGCTCGGCGAGCTGACCCACACCGCCCCCTCCTCGATCCACGCCTACATCATCGGCGAGCACGGCGACACCGAGCTCCCCGTCGTCTCCTCCGCCACCGTCGCCGGTGTTCCGCTGTCCGCGAACTCCGAAAACGACCCGGACTTCGACGAGCGCATCGAGAAGATCTTCGAAGAAACCCGCGACGCCGCCTACGACATTATCGACGCCAAGGGCTCCACCTCCTACGGCATCGGCATGGGCCTGGCCCGCATCACCAAGGCCATCATCAAGAACCAGGACGTCGCCCTGCCGGTCTCCGCATACCTTGACGGCCAGTACGGCGAGAAGGACCTCTACATCGGCACCCCCGCCGTGGTGAACCGCGGCGGCATCGGCCGCGTCGTCGAGCTGCGCCTCAACGAGCACGAGAAGGAGCGCTTCCAGCACTCCGTGAACACCCTGCGCGAGATCAAGAACGAGTTCTTCCCCGACGCGCCCTAAGAGCTTTGCCTTGTGGCCTTAAGGCCTGACCTGCGGGATTTTGTGGGTCAGGTCTTTTGGTTTGCGGCTGTGCGTAGGCGGTTTTGGTCCTGACTGTAGTGGGAGCAGAAAACAGGGTTTGGGCACCTCATTAGTGAAAGTCGACCACTGTTTGACCTCCACGTAGGTCACTGGAATCTCGAATCGGCCGTCGAATAGGTCAATGCCTTCCCCAACGCCGCTGGACAGAGCAAGAGTGAACGGTGCAGCTCTCGCCTGGCGCGGGAGCTAGCGCCAAGTCCAAGAAAGTCGACGCCGCAAGGTTCGACGCGCTCCTTCAGTGGGGCGCTTCAGCATTTCACGGTCAGATTCGCTTTCTTGTTTGATCGGCAATGCGCAGAACAAGCCCGCCAGACGCAATAGGACTGCGGACTCGGAAGAGACGAAGTTAAACTTGAATCCGTGAGCCGACATGTTGCGTAAGTTCATGCCGGGGTTTAGGAGCGTTGTTCGCAACGCGCGGACCCAGTCCACGTCTAGGTTCAGCCCTTCAAGTTTGTCTACGTAGAAATCCATGGCTGGGAACCTGCCAGGTGATGCCCCCCGCTCGAGCCTGTAGATCGGTTCATCGAGCAGCAGGAGTAGGCGTCGCGCTCCTGCTTCGATCAGCGGGATAGCGAGACGCGCACTATCCGACGGCTCCCCGCGCCAGTGCAGGTGGAGAGAGTGGGCGAATTGAGACGCATGAGTGGGGTCACCGCCAAAGGTTGCGCACATCCAGGAAGCAATCTCTGACTCCGCAGGCCGTCCAAACCTTCGCTCAATTTCGGTCAACTCCAGATTGAGTAGTATCCCGTGGATACCGATCGCAAATTGCTCCGTTCGCACAAGCTCTTCCTCATCGAAGTCACCGTCGCTTCGTTCTGGTAGACCGTGGGATCCGAATGCTATGCGCGAAACCAGACGCCGGATGCTGCCTGCTGACGATGCCTTAGAAGTTGCAACGTTCTCGGCGTGGCTGCCCGCTGGGGATGTCGATGCCAGAAAGATCCGCAGCGCGTAGCGCCAGTCGGCAGCCAGCTTGTATCGCCGCACGTGGCTGCGGAAGGCGCTGGTCGGCACGATGAGGGTTGCCTCGTGGGATTGCCATCCCATCGACTCTGGAGGCACGGACTGCATAATCTTGACGGCTCTGTCGCGCGATTCTGTGTCGCCGTAGCGACTGGCAACGTCGGCCGCTGCGGAGGCCCAGTGCATTCGCCGGAAACCTACTTCCTCCAATTCCGCCGTGGTCAGATATATGTCAACTTGCTGGCGTGTCGCTTCCAGTCGCTCGGAATCAGTCGTCGCGAGACTGCGCCGGCAGTCTGCTATCCAATCGGCAGTCGAGGGGTCTTGATACTCCGTCGCAGCCTGATCCAGGACAGCCCGTACCTGTGCACGTTCGTCGTTCGCCATCGAGTAGGTTGCGGGGCCAGCCGAGAGCGGAATCGCCACCCGAGAGACCACTCCGTCTGGCATGTGATCGCCGATCGCGGATTTAGCGAATCTGAGCGCCTCTTTACGAATGCCTTCCTCTTCAGGCATCCGCCGACGTCGCGCGATCGTGTTGGCTCTAGCGATCGCTAGAGCGCGGTGGAGGTTGTCGACTGTGCCGTCGGCTCCGAGTTCGGTGTAGGCAGCCACTGACCTCGCGGCATGCTCGACGCCGATCTCGGCACCGGATGTAAGTAGGGAGTCGCATAGCAGGGCAACCAAGATCGGCAGGTTTGTGCTTGCTAGCAGGGATCGCCATAAGTTGTGTGACTCCCGAGTCGCGGCCGGGATGGGTCTCACCTGCAAGAAAGTGCGTGGGCCCGATAGTGGTGTGAGCGCAACGCTGCCGTCTATCGCCTCGTCGTCCAATTCGAACCCGAGCAAAGTAGTCAACTCGGACTGAAGGTCGAGCGGCAACTCAACGAACTCAGCGTCTGCGTGACAGGCTAGCGATATCGCCAGAGGGTCACCAGCGGTGGCTCCAAGGCGATCGAGGATACTGGCGGCGGCCTCGCCATGCCCCGATTCGTATAGGTACTTACCACTTGCCAGGTCGCTCGGATCGTCGCTGTCGGCGGCAGGTGTCGTCGGGTCTTGGCCACCTGAGTTATCGGTAAAGCTCACCAGTCTTCCTCTCGTTCCCTGTATCGAAGTTCGTCAATTATCTGTTGAAACCAGTCGGCTGCTTGGCTCAACTGGGAACAAAGGTACGTAGACGTCGTCTTCTCTGCGGCCGCTGCGCACGCGTCGCGTGCGGCATTCAGTTCAGATGACTCGTTCCCCACCCATCCCCATGTATTCAGACGCATCCCTCGCTGGAGCTCAGGCAAGACGTCGTCGAGAACGTCGTCGCTCTCAGCTCGGTTCACACAGGCATCCGCCAGCGCGAGGTTGCTCGGGACCCAGAGCCTCAGGGACCCAAGTACTCGCACGAAGATGATGAGTTCGTTGGAGCGAAGGCCCGGGACCATCGAGGTGAGAGATGCTGCTTGGTCCGGGAGGAGTTGGTTGCTCAGTGCAGCTGAGACAACCTCTCCTAGATCATCGGAGCCGTCGTGGAGATGCTCGATGAGCCAGTCCGAAAATTCGTCTACGTTTTTCTCAAAGGCGGCGTGAAGGTCAGGAAAACCGTCATCTATTTTCTCGCCTTTGCGGATGGTGTCGAGTAGGAAGTCCAGAGCCAGTTTGGGGTGCGCGCGGGCTGCGGTGGTGACTACTTCTTGGGCGATGAAGTCGTTGAGTCCAGCACGTGCTGCGATTGACAGCAGCGCTGAATGGGTAGCCTGATCACGCTCTGTTTGTCCGGTGTCGTTATCGTAACTCCATGCGCCCATGAGTGCGTTCGCAGCCGCACGTGGCGGAACGTCGTGTGCTAGGAGCATTGCGGATGTCTCTCGAGGGTTGGTGTGGAGATACCACCCGCTGCTCCCGAGGAATGCGGTCGCGATGTCGATGTCAGGATCCGCGATGCCAGTGCGCCAGATTTCGAGAAATACCTCTTGGTTCTGCGTCCAGGGAACACCGTTTACGAATGTGGCCAGAGCAAGTCGCACTCCAGTCCGCGAGGACACGATAGCGCCTGCCGCCCACGCAAGGGTTTCTTCCATGGCGCTGCCACTCCATTGAGTGATCAGGACTGGGAGATCCTGGTCCAAAGGGTGGTCCTCCGGTGTGGAGGCGATCATGCGAACGAGGTCGGGCACGATCGGTGCCTGAAGGTCACCGATGGCTTGCCAAATTCCATAGAACGACTGCTGCTTGCCGAGCCCTTGCGACTCGACGCTCACATCGCCAATGATGGCGAGGATCTCGGCCGCCGTGCCGAGATTGAGTAGCCGTTGGGCCAGGGCACTGTTGACGGTCGAGATGCGGGCGCGTTTGGCAGCGATTCTCGCGGACGAGGCAGCCTGTCTCCTCTCGCGCTGCTCTTGCTCCGATAGTCCTTCCGTTTCGGCGCGTCTCGCGTCTCTCCGGGTTTTTAGTTCGGCAAGGTCCGGAACATATTCAACTTTTTCGCTGGCCAACTGCCATGGCAATCCGGTGGCATAGTCAGCAAGTGCGTCTCGGAGGTTGTCGGAGATATCGAGCTCGTGCTGCAGGGACAGGGCCGCATGCTGAATGAGGAGCGACTGGGCATGTTTGGCGTTCCAGTCGATCGCGCCTCGGATCATGCGGCGGATGGTCGCATAAGGAGTGCGTGCGGCGGCCTGCGTGAGTGTGTCCAGGGTCGCGAGGTCGTCGTCTTCCCAGGTAAGCACGGCATCCGCGCTCACGGCGTTTCCGAAGTAGCCGTGAGGCGCTCGTAGTGCTTGCCTCAACAGTTCGATAGCGGCTCCGGCTCGTAAGAGGCTGTTAGACGATGCTTCGTCGACAAGTAGTGCTCGAATATGGTCACGCACGAGCCGCATTTCGGTCGCAGAGATCAGGTGCGGTGTGAAGGATAGCTGGTGATGCGAGAACTGGGTGGTCTCGACCACCTCCTTTGCGAGTAGTGGTTTGAGCGCCGATAGCGCGACGACCGCTTCGGCATCGCTGTGCGAGGAGATGAATGACTCCACTCGTGCGACGATCCGGGTTGCGTAGGAATGGTCTGGGAGTGTCGCCAGATTGCAGAGTTCATCGGAAAGAACGCGACTGGGGTGATCCGGGTGTGAGTGTGGGGGCCGGGAGTCCACACATGCGAGAGCCAACAGCGCGTCGACGGCGGTCTCGAGAGTGCTGGAGTCATATATCGCTGCGCGACCGTAGAGTCTTGGCAACTTCGCGCGCACGTCGGACCGGCCGATGATATACCGAGAGCCTGGCCAGATCCGCCGATGGAGTTGTTCGTCCGCGTCGCGTGCGTCGTCTACCTCAGGAACTTGCCAGACGTCGTCTCGATCGAGGCGAATGCGTACATCCTCGATCGCGGCCACTAGGGCGGCGGGTTGCGTCGCTGCGAGCGGCGCGATCTGATCCAGCTCTCGCGTAAGTGCTGCAGGGTGCGGTGAGTCGAGCCGAGTTCGAATTGCGTTCCAAACGGCAGCCATAACCGCGGGCCCGCCTCGTTGACTTACGCGCCAGTCGAGCTCGCCAAGTGTGATCGTTAGTCGCTGGTAGTGGTTCGGTCCGAAGGACTGCCAAAGTTCAGAAACGAAGCCAGTGTCGAAATCCGCGAACACCGCGACACCTTCGACGATCTGGTCGGCAAGTACGTCCGGCACCACGCGAAGTCGGCCGTCGGTATCAATTAAGATCCCGCAGTCGATGAGTTGTTTAGTTAGCCGGGAGAGTTGTAGCAAGCTGAGTTTACAGAAGTCTGCGATCCGCGCTCGTTCGGCCGTCAACTCGCTGGCGTCAGGTTGTACACAAGCGTATGTCGCGATCACTCGATGGACCATCTCGCTGTCAAATCCTTCGAAGCCGCTCGGGACCATGACCTCCTGGTATCGCGAGAGCACGACCCGCCGAAGGTTCGCGTTGACCGCTATTGCCCCGCTAACTTGCCCTCTCCGTATGAGGTTCGTCAGGATGACAGCGATGTGTGGGCTGTGTCGGGCTTGTTCGGCGAGGTAGTTGCGAAGACCGAAGCTTAGGTCAAGACCGGACGTAAGTCCTGCCACGAGCTTTCTGGCTGCGGAGAGACTCAGTTCATTGAGGGAGATAAGGAGTTGGTCGTCTGGTGCGAAGGAGGCACGTGCGATCGCACCTTGTATTGAAGGGAGACCGCTTGGTCGGGTAGCGAGGATGATCCGAAGGTCGGAATGGCTGCGCGCGAAGGCGAGCAGGGGGTCTAACGCGGATGGGTCGTTGTGCGCGTCGTCGATCACGACAATGTCTGTGCCTGAGTGCAGATCACGCATCGCACTCACGTCGAAGGTCCAGTTCGGTGCGAGGCAGCTGATGACGCGACTCGGATCACGTGCGATCACGGCACAGAGAGCCTCGTTCCACAGGCGAGTCTTTCCTCGACCACCTGGGCCGCTGATGACGAGAATTTGGGGCGCTCCCTCGTGTGACCCGTCCAACTCGCTGGCGAGGCGATCCAGTTCATCCTCTCGGCCAGCTAGCTGGCCGAGGTCATTGATGATGGATGCAGGGTTCTGTCGGGAGGTCAGGAAACGGTCAAAGGGAATCATCGCGTCACCCAGCGCAGCGACGAACTGTCGCCGGACCTGAGCTCCCCAGAATCGTTCGACGATGTCGTGTTGCGTCTGAGTCGGCAGGATCCTCAGCATTTCCGTGAGTGTCCTTCGATCCAGGAGTGTCCAGTTCGGGTAAGTGAGCATCTCCTTGCGTGCCTGTACGGTAGCTATTCCGCCGAAAACGAGATACAGCTCATCGGCTTTGTCGAAAGTCGTCGCCCGAACGGCATCTCGGACCACTCCACGAGTGAGCTTCTCGAGCTGCTTCACCTGCCAGGCCGCTGGCGTTCCATCGTTAAAGCGGCCAAAGAAGTCGATGCCATCTTGCTTGTCGCCAGGGACACCCCATCGCTCAACGTGCTGCACGTGGCGAGCAGTGTTTCCGAGAACCCGCTCCGAAAAGAGGAGAGCCTCAACGAAGTCCTCCAATTCGGTGTCCGATAGCCAGGGCGTCGGTAGTAGGTGTGAGTACTTATGTCCGGTAAGCTACTCCCACGCCGGTAGCCGATCGGACGATATGCTCTGCTTTTCTGAACCCTCTTGATCAATCATTCGATGCTCCATTATTTAAGAGAGGGCGAAGCGAATCGCTGAGACAAACCGGACCACATCCTGTCGGATACGTACGACACTGTACGGGGTAGCTTACCTTGTGGGTAGGTGAATTGGCCTTTCTATCGCGTCGGTGGCCAGGGTTATCTTGGCGAATCACAATCACAATGTGACCCCAAATTTCTGCCTTTTGGACCTGGACTTCTTACGTTGCTGTCAGTGGCCTTCTATGTCTGTCTCTCCATAGCTCGTCGAACGACTAGGGTGGCATTCGGGCAGACTATCGACCCCCGCCCAACGTGCCGAAAATCGTCGATAGACATCCAAGAGTTCAACGCCCGTATCAAGACGGAGTCCATTGACTGTGAATACGCCGCACGGAGCTCTGATAGATCGAAGCCTCAGCGATGTTCGCATATCTGCCCGACCAAGCGAGCGCCGAGGTCCTTTTTTGAGCCTTCTGGTGCCTACTGCTGCTTTGACTCACCTGCCTCGTTCAAACGCAGTTCCACACCGCACACACGCCGAGCCAGCAATACATAGAAACTCGCACTAACCGAAGAGTCCTCAACTCACCAATTCTCACCTGTGCCGAGGTGCCGAATCCCCCCGGCACAGGCACAATGTGGTGAGTAGTACTCACGAGGGAGACGAGGCACGTGGACGAGTCCAGGCTGCAGGAATTGATCACCAAGGTCGACAAGCTCATCGTCGACCTCAATGAGGACGCGAAGATCCACGAAGAGGCGATTGCCCGGGTCGCAGACACGCATCGGGATGGTGCGCTCAACCTGGTGCACTATGCGGCCCTGCGGCAGCATGATATTCGTCCTATCCAGGGTGGATTGTCGTCGGTGGGGGCGACTCGTTTGACCACGACGGAACCTTCTGTCCTGCCGCGCCTCCAGGCTGCCCGCAATGTCCTTTCGGCTTATGCCGGAGAGGAGTTGAAGTACACGTCCTCCGAGGTGGGCACTGCGTTCGCGCGGGCGGATGACATTTTGGAGCAGCACGCGGACACTCTGTTGGGTGAGACGTTGGAGGAGACGAGTTCCCGCATCATGGTTACGCTCCCGACGGAGGCGGCCACCGACCTGGAGCTCGTCCGCGGATTCGTCGACGCGGGCATGGAGCTCGCTCGCATCAATTGTGCTCACGATGGCCCAGAAGCATGGGAGCAGATGATCGCCAATGTCCGCGTCGCAGCCAGCGAGGCAGGTCGCCCCGTCAGGGTCGCCATGGATCTCGCGGGTCCGAAGGTCCGCACCGGTGCCATCGTCCCCGGACCTGAGGTGGGACGCGCGCGCGTCACCCGCACCGAGACCGGGTTGGTGACTACTCCGGCGAAACTGTGGATCACCCCCACCGGCTCGCCTGTCCCGCAGATGCCCTTCCTTGCCGGCCGTCCGGCGTTGCCGGTCCAGGTGGACGAGGAGTGGTTCCAAGCTTTAGAGGTGGGCAGCAAGATCACGCTGGTGGATAATCGCGATGCCAAGCGCACCTTCACCGTCACCACGCTGGCGGACGGCGCTGCCCTCGCCGAGGGCCAGCGCAATGCCTACATTTCCAACTCGACTCTCTTGCAGCACGACTGGCGCAAGGCCCGCGTCAGCGGCATCCCGGCCACGGAGCAGAAGTTGCGGCTGTACGTCGGCGATCGCCTCATCCTCACCGATGATCCGACCCCGGCGGCGCCCGCGCCGGGCTGGACACCGCGGATCAGCTGCACCCTCGCGGAGGCGGTCACCGCCATCGAAGTCGGCCAGCGGGTGTTGTTCGATGATGGCTCGATTGGCGCGGTCGCAACAGACAAGCGAGTCACCGCCGAGGGGTTCACTGAGGTCATCCTCGACATCGACTACGCCGGTGCCAACGGCACCAATCTTGCTGCCTATAAGGGCATCAACCTGCCCGACACGGACTTGCCCCTGCCTAGCCTGAGCCCGGAAGATATCGAGGCGTTGAGGTTTGTGGCGCATCACGGGGACATCGCCAATGTTTCTTTCATTCGCAACCCGGCGGACGTGGCTTTCCTCCTGGAAACCCTGGAAGGCATCGCGGAGGAGTCCGAGGACCCGGAGCGGGTGCGCAACCTCGGCATCGTGCTCAAGATCGAGACCATCCCGGCCTTTGAAAACCTCGCCCTCATCCTGCTGGAGGGCCTGCGGCACGCCAACCTAGGCATCATGATCGCTCGCGGCGATCTAGCCGTGGAGCTGGGCTTTGACCGGATGGCTGAGGTGCCCCGCCTCATTGCGCAGATGGCGGAGGCCGCGCACGTGCCCACCATCATGGCCACCCAAGTCCTGGAGAATCTGGCCAAGTCCGGCCTGCCCTCCCGGGCGGAGATCACCGACGCCGCGTACGCCCTGCGCAGCGAGGCTGTCATGCTGAACAAGGGCCCGCACATCACCGATGCCATTCGGGTTCTCAACGTCCTATCCGCCAAGCTGGGCCGCTCCCAGCGCAAAAATCGCCAGCTGCTGCGCCGAATCGGCAGCTGGTCTTAAATGCCATGAAGATCATTGCTCACCGCGGCTATTCCGCGCGTTATCCCGAACTGACCCGGCGCGCCTTCGAGGCCGCCCTGGCCCTGCCAATTCACGGCGTCGAATGCGATGTGCGATTGACTCTCGACGGCGAGGTCGTGGTCATCCACGATCCCATCATCGACCGCGTCGCCGATGGTTCCGGGCGCGTCTCCGCGCTCACGCTCTCCCGCTTGCGGGACTTCAACTTCGGCACCGCCCTCGACCCCCAGGAAGTGCTCACTCTCGGCGACTTGCTGGACATGGTCACCGAGCACGACGACAAGCACATCTACATCGAAACCAAGCACCCGATGCGCTACGGGCGCATGCTGGAGGAGCAGGTCGTGCAGTGCCTGCGGCACCGCGGGCTTGTCGACGACCCCCGCATCCACATCATTTCCTTCGCCGCGTCCGCGGTGGTCCGGATGAAACAGATCGCCCCGCAGGTCGATCGTTTTCACCTGCGCCGCAAGATCGAGCGTTGGCTCAACCCCATCGATACTCATCCCGGTACCCCGACCGGCCTCGGCTTGTCTCTCGCGCGGGCACGGAGCCGACCGGAGCTCATCGGGAAGCGGGGCCTGCCGACGTACGTGTGGACGGTCAATGACCCCAAGGACATGCTGTGGGCCCGCGACGCGGGCGTCGACATGATCGCGACGGATGAGCCGGAATTGGCCCTGCGGGTGTTGGGTCCGAGCCAGTCCTAGCGCCCAGGTATCTTGGACGCCATGGCCAAGAAGAATAAGAAGAATGCTGAAGTCCTGCCGGAAGGCATGAGCCGTCGACAAGCGAAGTTGGCAGCTCGCGTCGCCGAGCGCGCTGCCCTGGACCGCGATCCCCGCCCCTACGGTGGGCTGGCGGCAGAGGCTGACCTGGTGGCTTTGCAGGAGTTTGTGCCCTCGGCCGTCGCCAAGCTTGATGTCACCGGCATCGACCGGGACGTGTACGTGGCGACGGTGCTGCCCGGCGGCGGAGCAGCACTGGTGCGCGATTCCGGCGAGGCCTTCGTCGCCTTGCAGCTGCCGATCCGCAGCGCCAACCCTGGCCGTGACCTGGCCAAGGCCCTGGCGTGGGTGAAGGATGCCACGCCGGGTCAGACGCTGGACAACGGTCAGGCGGACGGCACCGAGCCGGCGCTGAGCGAGCTCATTCCCGCCGACGCCGAGCTGGAGATTACCGAACACCAGGACTTCAATTGGTGGATTCCGGAAGGCACCCAGCTGGATGCGGCGACGGCGCAGGGCATGCAGGCCGCGAATGACGCCGTGGTCGAATCGTACCGCATCAACGTCGAGATCCCCGGTGCCGTCTGGTGGGTTGATCCGGGCAGCGGCAAGGCCCACATCCGGTGGGTCCGCCCGGTGGACAACGAGGATGCCCTGCTCAGCGCCCTGGCCCGCATCGCCGCCCGCGGTGAGCTCAACCTCGGCGAGGGAACGAAGTTCGCCGGTGTGTTCCGCACGCACGGCATCGTCGTGCCGGTCTTCGACCTTGACCCGGTGGTCACTCACCTGGAATACGACGAGGAACTGCAGCGCGTGTCCAAGGCCGTCGACGCCGAACTGGATAATGATTCCCAGCTCAGCGCCGATGAGCGCAAGCAGTTGCAGAACATCAAGTCCCGCCAGGTGACCATCCGCTAGCGGGCTACTTCATCGAGCTCCACAGCGCCTGCGCGCCGGCGTCATCCCAGAGGACGACGTTGCCCACGGCATAGTCCGCGAAGCCGGCAACGGGGACGGTTTCCGTGGTGACGCCGCTGCGCATCGCCAACGCGACCCGCGCCAAGTGCCAGGCGTGGTCGCCCTTGCCCACGGTGAACGAGTTGGCCGTGTTGGACACAAGCGGGAAGAACTCGAAGGGGTTGAGCAACGTCGACGGGCGAGTGGCCTCAGTCATGAGGGCGCCGAAGAACTCCCGTTGGCGATCCACCCGGTCGAGGTCACCCATGGCCGTGGCGCGGGTGCGCACGTATCCCAAGGCGGTGGGCCCGTCCATCTTCTGGCAGCCCGCAACGATATTGAGATTGGCCAGCGGATCATTGATGGGCTCGGTGGGGCACAGCTCGACCCCGCCGATGGCGTCGACGACGTTGGCTAGTCCGCCCATGCCGATCTCCGCGTAGTGGTCAATGCGCAGGCCAGTGGCCTGTTCAACCGTGGACGCCAACAAGGTCGGACCGCCGTAAGTGAAGGCGGCGTTGATCTTGTCTTCGCCGTATCCGGGGATGGAAACGTAGCTATCGCGGGGCAGCGACACGAGTCGGGCCTGGCCGCCGTTGGGGATGTGCAGCACCATGATGGTGTCGGTGCGGCCGATGCCAATGTCACCGCCGGTGCCCAGCCTGGCGACGTCCTCCTCGCTCATGCCCTGACGGGAATCGGAACCCACGAGCAGCCAGTTCGTTCCGGCGGTGTTGGCCACCTGGGGGGACGGGGTTGCCTCGACGCGGGTGAGCTTGGAATCGACCCAGAAGAGCATCGATATGCCCAACACCAACACCACGGCGAGCAGCCCGCCGAGCGAGCGGAGGCACCCACCCGGCCGGGGAGCGCGGCGACGCTTGCGGGGTACCGCGGCCGGCTGGGGACGAATGGATCGCGGCACCGGCTGGGCTGATGGCACAGGCTGGGGCCGACGGGGAACCTCACGCGGGGGAATGTACTGCCGCGGCGATTCGTAGCGGGTGGGCTCAGCTGCGGGAGGCGGGGCGTCGCGACGCGGGCGACGCTGCGGAGCATTGCGAGCATCCGGACGGCGGCGAACGGGGCGGCCGAAACGATCGACGAGGGGACGGCCGTCGCGCCCACGGACGATGTCGCCCGAATCGCGTGGGTCGGTAGATCGCGGGCGGGGTGGCCTGCGGTCGTCTCGGTAATCCCGTTCATCCATGGATAAGAGGTTACCTGTCACAGTCCCAGGAACGAGAGGTTGCCGGCCAGGAAGGAGTAGCCGACGAAGGCGAAGGCATCGATGAGGAAGTGAGCGATGACCAAGGGCCACACGCGCCCCGTGCGCCAATAAAACCAGCCGTAGAGCAGGCCCATGAGGATATTGCCGAAGCCGGCGGATACCCCCTGGTAGAGGTGGTAGCTGCCGCGCAGCACGCTGGAGGCGGCGAGCGCGGCGGGCATACCCCAGCCGAGGCCGCGCAGCCGGGTGAGCAGGTAGAAGACGACGACGATTTCCTCGCCAAAGGCGTTCGCCCCGGACCTCAGCAACTGCACTGGCACTTCCGTCCACGGGTGCGTCAACGTGGTGGGGATCACTACCCGGGAGAGGCCGAGGTGAACGGCGGAGGCGTAGAAAACCAGGCCGGGAATCCCAATGATCGCCGCCAACCCAGCGCCCCAGGCCACGTCGCTCCAGCGCGGGCGATGGAGCGTGATCCCATCACCGGCGAGGAGGAAGAGGGCGAGGCACCCGTAGGCGACGAGCACCCCGGCCGAACACAATTGCAGCCCCAGATCGATCCACACGGACGAGGACATGGTGGTGTTGAGCGTGACTTGCTGCTCGTTGAGGGGAGTGGGGCTGAGGAGGGAATCGATGAGCCGGAGCGAGGCCCGCAGCCCGGAGATGCCGAAGGTGATGGCGAGGACCAGGAGGATTTCCAGGCGCACCCTTTGCAGGCGTGGCGTAGTCATCGTTCAAGCTCCGTGGCCAGCTGGAGGAGGGCTGCGTCGTCGAGGGTGATCGACCCGAGGTTCACGCCCACCGGAGGTCCGCCGACCACAGCCCACGGCACCGAGATCGCCCCGCGCCCGGACATGTTGAACAGTGACCCCCAGGGCGACCAGCGGGTCTGGGCGAGGAAGTTCTCCTCCGGGTCGAGGCTCGCGAAGTAGCCGATCGGTGGGGGAGCGGCGGTGGTGGTCATGGGGGTGAGCAGGGCGTCGACGTCCCAGGTCCGCACCAGCAGGTCGGATAGCGCGCTCGCGTGTGCCGTGGCCTCGGCGAACTGGGAGCGGGTCACCGCGCGGCCATGAGCGCGCAGCCAGGCGACAATGCCCTCGGTGGGCCCGCGCAACCCGGCGAGCTTGGAGGTAAAGATGGTGCGAAAGGCCGCAAAGGTATCCGCCGCCTGCGGGTACGGGTCCACCGCCACGACCTCGTGTCCCGCCTCCGCCAACTCGGAAGCAGCCGACGCCAACGCCGCCAGCATCACCTCATCCACCTCTGCCTCGGCGAATAGCGGCTCGGCCAAGACCCCGATCCGCCGTCGGGGACCGACGCCCCCGGGGTACCCATGCAAGAACGCTGCATCGTCAACCGTGCGCGTGATGAAGCCCTGCGCTGCCAACTGCGGGGCGGAAGGTTTGAAGCCCACGACCCCGCAGGCCGCAGCCGGCACCCGAATCGAGCCACCCCCATCCGAGGCATGAGCAGCGGGCAGGATGCCCCGGGCCACCAACACCGCCGCCCCACCAGAAGAACCAGCGGGGGTCCGCCCAGGCCACAGCGGATTATCTGGGAAGGGCAGCCCCGGCGGTTCGGTATAAATGGTCAACCCCAGCTCCGCCGCGGCACTCTTCCCCGGGATGACCACCCCCTCCGCGAGCAGTTCGTCCACGAACACGTCGTTGTGGTGTGCCAGGCGGGCGCGCCGGGCAGACCCGGAGGTGGTGGGCATCCCGGCGACGTTCGACAGGTCTTTGATGGGCATGAGTAGACCGTGGAGGCGGCTGCGGGGTGCGGGAGGGACGGCGTCGATAAGCATGGCCGCCGAATAGGCGGCATCAAGGTCCACATGACTGAAACCGTGCTCGGCGGGGGTGAGGCCATCCAGGCGGCGCGCCAACTTCTCCACCTGGGAGACGGCGCTGAGCTCACCACGACGAAGCGCGGCGACGGTCGCGCGGACGGAGGAAACCATGCCGACCACATTACGACTGGATAGGCTGTCAGTCATGACCACCACTGTCGCTTACCTCGGGCCCGCCGGAACTTTTACGGAGGCAGCGCTCCTGCGCTTCGCCGAGGCCGGGGCCTTCGGGGAGGCGGACATCACCCCACTACCAGTGAGTTCACCGCGGGAGGCGCTCGACGCGGTGCGCACCGGGGCAGCGAGTTTCGCCTGCGTGGCGATCGAGAACTCCGTGGATGGTTCGGTGACGTCGACGCTCGATGCCCTCGTTGAGGACGGGGGAGTGCAGATCTACCGCGAGTTGGAACTCGAGATCGCCTTCTCCATCATGGTGCGGCCCGGCATGGCGTTGGAGGACGTGCGGACTTTTGCCACGCACCCCGTCGCCCACCAGCAGGTTCGCAAGTGGCTGGCTGAGAACATCCCCGGGGCGAGCTTCATCCCGGCCTCCTCTAACGCGGCCGCCGCCGAGGCCGTCGCGGAGGGGCGCGCCGATGCTGCTGCCGCCCCCGACCGTGCCGCCGCCCTCTTCGGGCTTGATGTTTTGGCAGAGAACGTCGCTGACCTGGCCGGAGCGCGCACTCGCTTCGTTGTCGTCGGTGCCCGCGGCGTCCCCACCGCCCGCACCGGCAACGATTCCACGACGGTCGTGTTCACCCTCCCCAACGAGCCTGGCACCCTCGTCGGCGCGCTCACTGAGTTCGCGCTGCGGGGCGTCGACATGAGCCGCATTGAGTCGCGGCCCACCCGCCAGGAATTCGGCACCTACCACTTCTATGTCGACCTCATCGGCCACATCGACGACGCCCCCCTCGCCGAAGCGCTCCGCGCCCTGTGGCTCCGAGCGGAGGACATCACCTACCTCGGATCGTGGCCGATCCCGCGCGAGGAGGGCCGGCCCGAGGAGCTGGAATCGAACCTCAACCGCCTGCAACTCGCCACCGATTGGGTGCTGGCCGCGCGCGAAGGTCTCGAAGGCGGGGTCGCCTAGCATGCCCGGACGCCTCATCCTCTTGCGCCACGGGCAGACCCACAGCAACGTCAATCGTCGCCTGGACACCCGCCCGCCCGGCGCCGAACTCACGGCCAAAGGCCGTGCCCAAGCCCGGGAAGTCGGCTTCGAACTGGCAAAATACAGTCGCTTATCGACGGTCGCCTCCTCCGTCGCCCTGCGCGCCCAACAGACCGCAGTCCTCGCCGTCCAGGCATACGAGGAAGCCGCAGGCTTGCCGGAGGGGAGCCAACGCATCGATGTGCTCCCCGGTGTGCACGAGATTTTCGCCGGAGACCTCGAACTGCGCAGTGATGAAAAATCCCAACTGCACTACTACCAGGCCCTGCGGGGCTGGCTGGGAGGCGACGAATTCGCGGCTACTCCCGGTGGCGAAACCTACGGTCAGGTGCTCGATCGCTTCCAACCGGTGCTCGAAGGCTTGGTCGAAGATAACCTCGCCGATGGGCAGGAGGATGACGTCCTTGTGGTCAGCCACGGGGCAGCGATCCGGACTGTTGCCGCCCACGCCTCCGGCGTCGACCCCGACTACGCCTTCGCCAGCTACCTGGGCAATTGTCGCTTCATCGTGCTTGACCCGGTGGGCAAGGAGTTCGGTAGCTGGGACATTCTGCGCTGGGCGGATGGGGATCTGCCGGGCTGAGATTGTGGGCTAGCCCTGAGTTAGCCCCAGCCGAGTTCGTGCAGCTCGTGCTCCTCGAGCCCGAAGTAGTGCCCGACCTCGTGGAACACCGTCACCTTGATCTCCGCTGCCAGTTGCTCTTCGGTGTCGCAGAAACGCTGGAGCGCGCCCTTGTAGATGGAGATCGTGTCGGGCAGGAACCCGGTGTGGTCGAAGGTGCGCTCGGTGAGCATCACGCCCTCGTAGAGACCGAGGATCTCTGGGTTGGCCTCGTTGAACTCCTGCACGAGGAAGACGACGTTGCCTAAGTGGCGGGCGAACTCCTCGGGGATGAGATCAATGGCGTCATTGACCATTTCCTCGAAGGAGGCATCAGAGACCTCGATCACGGGGTGCGAGCGGCGTCTCGGAGAGGATCACGCTCCGGCGGGGCGGCGGGGGTCTGGCCGTCCACCTTGAGGGCTTCGCGGCCGTCCTTTGCGGAACCGGTCACGGTGGCAAAGGCCCCGTCCTCGCGGGCGAAGGTGAGCGCGCAGTTTACCGAGCGGGAACCACCGATCCACGACGGTTGCTCCAAGGTGCCCCAATAGGGCTGCAGGGTGGATTGATAGAGCTGCTCTTCCCCGCCGAGGTAGTCCATGGCGGCCTGGGTGCACACCCCGGACAGGTAGCGGTCCTGGTCCTCCACCGAAGGAACACCCTCGGGGAACTGTGCGGTGAGGTCAACCACCTGCGTGATCTCCAAGTTGTGGTCCTCAGAACAATCGACCGTCCGCAGCGAATGGGAATTATCCACCAAGACGCACTCCCCCGGCTTGGATACCCGCGCCTGGTCCTGCGTGGAGGCACTGCCGACGGTGAGCATGGGCATGCCCGAGGAATCGGTGGACTGCAACCCGCACAACATCGTCCGATCCCCGGCCTCCCACGCAGCGGCGGGCGGCAAAATCGGGGCGATGGAGTAGCGGCCGACCGGGTCGAAACGCCCGTTGAGGAAGCGAAGCGTCGGGGCTTGGCACAGTTCTTCGCGCAGCTGGGCTTGGCGGGTGAGATCCGGGCGGGGCGCCTCATCGCCAAACTCAGAGGACGGATAAGTGCCCAGGTTTTCCCGGGCGGAGACCTCGAAGCGGTGCTCGCTATCGCATGGGGTCTGCTCGAAGTTGGTCACTTCCCCCGAGTCGGAGACATTCCACGTGAGGCAGGCACCAACATCGGCCGTGGTGAACGATGCTGGATCGTCGGCGGAGGCGTTGATCGAACCATCATGGGTGGAGTCACCGCCGACCGGGTGGCCAGTGACATAGCTGAAGGTCCCGATCGCGGTGGCCGCGCACAAAGTCGCCACGAGGCCGGTGCGCACGGCTGTCGCTGATCGAGCGGATCGCAGGTTCATAGTTCTCCCATTGTGCCCAGTTGGAGTTGACGATACCAACGCGCCACGCGATTCCAAGACCTTTTAGAAGAGCTATTAGAGCCCTTCGGCCCTGGAGACGCGTGTATTCAAGCGGTAACGATCCGTGCGATACACCGAGGAACACCACTCAATGGGTAAGGAATTGGACCGGGAAAAACGCACGATGTGGAGCAATGCGGTGCCCGGAGGGACCTCGAGCAGCTCGGCCTGATGGTCGTCCGCTTCCACCGCAGTGACAACCTGGTCAGCTTCCGTGATGGGTAGGTCGTAGTCACGTTCCACGATGGCGTAGACGGAGTTGTACACGTCGTTTTCCAGCAAATTGGGGACGTAAGTCGCGTTGTACCAACCGTCATCGATGGAATAGGGTTCACCGTCGCCTAGCCGCAGTCGGCGCAGGTGGGTGTGGAGCAGGCTGGGGGTGGCACCAAAGAAACTCGCCACCTCGGGTGGGGCGCAGGCGCGCCCGGCCATGAGGATCTTCGAGGAGGCGACGACATTCTGGGACTTCATTTCCGAGCTGAAGGAGGCGAGGTGCAGTCGCGATACCAGGGGGCTCGGGGCGACGAAGGTGCCTCGTCCGCGGACGCGGCGCAAGCGGTTGGAAGCGACGAGATCGCCAATGGCGCGGCGGACCGTGATGCGGGAGACGCCATAGGCTTCCTCCAGTGCCCGTTCGCCGGGCAGAATATCGCCAGGGTGTAGTTGCGTGGTACACATTTCTTCCAAAATCGACCTGAGTTGAGCGTGCTTGGGAATCGGTCCATCAACAATGATTCGATCGGGTAGCTCTGGGGCAGGTGACTTCCGAGAAGAAGTTGGCATAGTCCTATTCTAGAGGGCTGGTTATTACCAGTGTGCATTTAGGGAGTGAAAAACTATGTACAGCATAGGAATGCCTTTAGGTTTTAGCTCAAAATTAGATGAGAGCCCGGGGGAGTGGGCAACTGATATCTGCTGTTGACCCCTGCGCGCGGTAGGCTCGGGGCGTGATTGATCTCAAATTCCTTCGTGAGAATCCCGACGTAGTCCGCGCCTCTCAGGTGACCCGCGGCGAGGATCCCGGGCTGGTCGACGAACTGCTAGCCGCCGATGAAATCCGCCGCGAGGCCATCCAGGCCGCCGACGCCCTGCGCAACGAGCAGAAGTCTTTTGGCAAGAAAATCGGCCAGGCCGCGCCGGAGGATCGCTCCGCCTTGCTAGCAGGATCCAATGAGCTGAAGGCCAAGGTTAAGGAAGCCGAAGAAGGCCAGAAATCCGCCGAGGACAAGGTCTTTGAGATCCAGATGCGCCTGTCTAATGTCGTCGCCGGTGCCCCGGCGGGCGGCGAGGACGACTTCATCGTACTGGACACGGTCGGGGAGCCCACCACCTTCGATTTCGAGCCGAAGGACCACTTAGAACTGGGCACCAATTTGGGGCTCATCGACATGGAGCGCGGTACTAAGGTCGGCGGTTCCCGCTTCTATTACCTCACCGGTGACGGGGCCTTCCTCCAGTTGGGCATGATGTTGCTGGCGGCCCAGAAGGCCCGTGCGGCTGGCTTCCAGCTGATGATCCCGCCGGTGCTCGTGCGCCCGGAGATCATGCAGGGCACCGGTTTCCTGGGGGACCACTCCGAGGAGATCTACTACCTCGAGCGCGATGACCTGTACCTGGTGGGTACCTCCGAGGTTGCCCTGGCCGGTTACCACAAAGACGAGATCATTGACCTGCGCAATGGCCCGCTCAAGTATGCCGGCTGGTCCTCGTGCTTCCGACGCGAAGCCGGTTCCTATGGCAAGGACACCCGCGGCATCATCCGCGTCCACCAGTTCGACAAGGTGGAAATGTTCGTCTACTGCAAACCGGAGGAAGCTGAGGTGCAGCACCAGGCCCTGCTCGCCATGGAACGCGAGATGCTTGCCGCAATGCAGGTTCCCTACCGGGTCATCGATATTGCTGGCGGTGACCTCGGAGCCTCCGCCGCCCGCAAGTTCGACACCGAAGGCTGGGTGCCCACCCAAGGGACCTACCGTGAGCTGACCTCCACCTCGAACTGCACCACTTTCCAGGGCCGTCGCCTGCAGACCCGCTACCGCGATGAGAACGGCAAGGCGCAGGTAGCCGCCACCCTCAACGGAACGCTGGCTACGACTCGTTGGCTCGTTGCCATTTTGGAAAACAACCAGCAGGCCGATGGTTCCGTCGTCGTCCCCGAGGCGTTGCGCCCCTTCGTGGGCAAGGACGTCATCGAACCGAAAAGGTAACCATGAGCGGACATACTCGTTTTGAACGCCGCGGCGGTTTCTACGTTCCCCGCGGCTTTCCCACCGTGCCCGACCACCCCCAAGAGGCGAAAGAAGCACCCTACAACCGGGTGATGATTCCGCTCCTGCGAAAGATCATGTCCGCCCAGGGCTTGACCATCACAGTGTTCGGAGCGGAGAATGTTCCGACCTCGGGTCCCGCGTTGCTCGCCATTAATCACACCGGTTTCTACGACTTCATCTTCGCTGGCATCCCAGCTCTCCTGCGGGGGAAGCGCTTGGTCCGGTTCATGTCGAAGCAGGAAGTGTTTAACGTTCCCGTCATCGGCAAACTCATGCGCTCGATGGATCATTTGCCGGTCGACCGCGCCGCCGGAGGTTCCTCCCGCACCGAGGCCGTCGCCCGGCTGCGCCGGGGGCAGTTGGTGGGGATCTTCCCTGAGGCGACGATCTCCCGCGCATTCCAGCTCAAGGATTTCAAAAACGGTGCGGTCCGCATCGCCGAGGAAGCCGATGCCCCGCTATTGCCGGTGGTCATCTGGGGTTCGCAGCGCGTGTGGACCAAGGATCACCCCAAGCGGCTTGGGCGGAGCAATACCCCGATCTTTATCCGCGTTGGGGAGCCAGTCGACCCGACCGGCGATCCGGACGTGGCCACCGAACGCTTGAAGTCCGTCATGAACGGGATGCTTGACCAAGTCCGCGATGACTACACCCGGGCCTACGGCCCGTTTCCTTCCGGGGAGTTCTGGATCCCTTCCGATCAGGGCGGCAGCGCCCCGACGCTTTTCGACGCCGCCCGCCTCGACGCCGAAGAGCGTGAAGCGCGGAAGGAACGCAAGGAAGCCAAGGTTTCGGAGCGGTTGAACAAGCGCGCGGATGCGGCCCTTGGCAACGCACGCACTGTTAGAGCCCGACTCAAGAACCTGTTCAGGAAGCGATAACATGGATCACGCACCAAAGCTGGTCGCCAGCGATGTCGATGGGACGTTGCTCAACTCCCAGGACAGGGTGACTCCCCGGGTGCGTGATGTGATCGTCCGAGCAGTGGAGGCCGGCACCGAAGTGGCTTTGGCTACCGGCCGCCCTCATCGCTGGATCTTCCCGGTGTTGGACCAGCTGACCGTGCGCCCCGTGTGCGTCACCTCCAACGGGGCCGTGCTCTATGATTCCGCGACTGATCGCGTCCTGCGTTCCCATGTCCTCGACCCGGAGACCATGACCCTCGTGCTGGAGTCGGCGAAGGAGGCGTTTTACGACGTCGGTGGGGTCGCCGTCGGATGCGAGCGCGTCGGCCAGTCCGCCTTCGACCCGGAGGAAGAAATCTTCGTCATCACACCCGGGTTCCTCCATACCTGGGAGGAGCAGGGGTACGGAGTGCTCCCCGAACACGAGGTCATCTCCCAGCCGGCGGCGAAGATGATCTTGCGCCACGAAGGGCTGAGCGCGCCTGAGATGTTCGACAAAATCTTCCCCTTCATCGACCCCGACCTCGCGCACGTCACCTACTCCATGAATGAAGGGCTGCTCGAAATCGCCGCCCCTGGCGTCACCAAGGCTTTGGGCGTATCGACGCTCGCGGAGCTCCACGGCGTCGATAGGTCAGAGGTCCTCTGCCTGGGAGACATGCCCAACGATATCGAGATGCTCCAATGGGCGGGTCTCGGCGTGGCGATGGGCAACGCCCGGGATTCGGTTAAAGACGCCGCCGATTTCGTCACAGCCACCAACAATGACGAAGGTTTGGCGCAAGTCCTCGAGCGCTGGTTCTAAGACCGTGAATGTATCCCAGGAAAAGCCGTATGTGGTCGCGATCGACCAGGGGACGACGTCGACACGCTGTGTCATTGTCAACCAGGCGGGTGACGTAGTCTCCTCCGCCCAGTTCGAGCACGAGCAGATCATGCCCCGGCAAGGCTGGGTCGAACACGACCCGATGGAAATTTGGTCAAATACCCGGCTGGCGGTGTCGGAGGCGATGGTGAGCATCGATGCGTCGCCAGAGAATTTTGCTGCCCTCGGGGTGACCAACCAACGCGAGACCACCGTCGTGTGGGACAGAGCGACCGGGCGGCCTATCTACAACGCCATTGTCTGGCAAGACACCCGTACCGAAGACATCGCCGGGGATAACCCGCGCCGCTGGTTTGAGCGAACGGGTCTGCTGGCTAATTCCTACTCCGCCGGCCCAAAGATTGCGTGGATCCTCGATCATGTGGAGGGCACGCGGAAGAGGGCCGAATCGGGAGAGTTGCTCGCCGGGACGATGGATACCTGGCTGCTGTGGAACCTCACCGGTGGCGCCCGCGGTGACGAGGGCCGCGCGGCAGTGCACGCCACGGACGTGACCAACGCCTCGCGCACCTTGCTCATGGACCTGCGGACCCGGCAGTGGGACCCCGAGCTGTGTGACGCCGTCGGCGTTCCCCTCCAGATGCTCCCGGAGATCCGACCGTCGGTGGGGCGCTTTGGTCAGGTGCGCCGCCGCGGCACCCTGCGCGCCGTACCAATCACCGGCATCCTCGGGGACCAGCAATCCGCGATGTTCGGGCAGGGCTGTTTCGCGGAAGGTGATGCAAAGAATACTTATGGCACCGGACTATTTCTCCTGCTCAATACCGGTTCGGAGCCGATGGTGAGCCAGCACGGACTGCTGAGTACCGTCCTCTACGAGATCGAGGGGGAGAAGCCGGTCTACGCCCTAGAAGGGTCAGTCGCGGTGGGTGGGTCGCTCATCCAATGGCTGCGGGACCAGCTGGGAATTATCCGCTCGGCTCAAGAAATTGAGACACTCGCCGCTCGGGTCGACGACAACGGTGGTGTGGTCATCGTTCCTGCCTTCTCGGGGCTGTTCGCTCCCCGCTGGCGTCCCGACGCCCGCGGCGTCATTGTCGGCCTCACCCGCTTCGCTGATCGCCGTCACATCGCCCGAGCCGCCCTGGAAGCCACGGCCCTGCAAACCAAAGAGGTGGTGGAGGCGATGATCGCGGACTCGGGGCTCTCGCTCAATGAGCTGCGGGTCGATGGCGGCATGGTGGCCAATGATTTGCTCATGCAACTGCAGGCCGATGTCCTTGGTTCCAGCGTGGTCCGGCCGGCGAATATCGAGACCACGGTCATGGGTGCGGCCTTCGCCGCGGGCATCGGTGCTGGTTTCTGGCCCTCGCTTGACTCTGTGAGGTCGCTGCAAAAAGAAGACCGCTCCTGGTCCCCGGAGTGGGGGACGCAGGAGCGGGAGGAACTGGTGGCCCTGTGGGACAAGGCCGTGGAGCGTTCCGTCGACTGGGCCTAAGTCAGCTTGACGTCGACGGTGCCGGTGGCGGGATCGTAAGTGATGTAGCCGCCCTGGAAATCTACGCGGAGGGTGTTGCCCGAGGCGTACTCTTCGCTGGTGGGCAGGCCGAGCGGGCCGAGATCGAAGCCCTGGCCAGCCCAGGTATCGGCGATCACACCCCACAGCGCCTTGGTGCCCACCTCTTGGTTGTTGAGGATGATGCCGTTGTCAAAGACCGCGTAGTCGGTGCTTCCCTTGCCGCCGCCGGCGCCGAGCAGGAGGCCGTCGATAGCCGAGATGCCGGTGGTGGTGCCGGTGGTGCTGATGCCGCCGCGGGAGGCACCGAGAACGGGGCCGAGCGTGGTGGAAATCCGGCTCCAGGTCTTCTCGATGTCGGAATTGCCCGACATGGAGATGGCGGTATCGGCGAAGGGCTTGAGGTCTGCGATCTTCAGGCCCTGGATGACCTCCACGTCACCGACCTTGTTTACTCCACCCGGAAGGGAGCCGTTTGCGACAGCGGCGCCAATGGCGACCGCAGCCAGGGTTCCCACGATGCTGGCGATGGCGGTGGTGTCACCGTTGATGGCGCTGCTCAACTGGGCCGGCAGAGTCTGCGGTGCGGGGCGGTTCGGGTCGGTCACTACCGGGTTCGTCGGGACCGTCGGATTGGTGATGATCGGGTTGGAACCAGTGCTGGCGGTTCCGCCCTTGATCTGCTGGTACTTCTTTTCCGCGATGCTGCGGATGTTGCCCATCTGGGCGTATCCGTACTGGCCCGGGCAGGTGTTGACCTGAGCGTCGCGGTGTGCGAACACGTTTTGCAGGGTCATGGGAACCCCGGCCGGGTACTTGTTCCCGCTGAAGGCTCGCGGAGTGTAGGACTTGCTACCCATCGGGCTGAAGCCGGCGACTGCGGCCTTCCAGCCGATCATCTCGCCCACGGAGTTGATGAGGGCGGTGGAGGGCACGGCGGTGTCGTAGTTGCCCATCATGGAGATGCCGAAGGTGTTGTGGTTGTATCCACCCACGTGAGCGCCCTGAACGGACTTGTCCAAGCCACCGGCGCGGCCTTCGTAGATCGTGCC
This sequence comes from Corynebacterium atrinae, assembly GCF_030408455.1. NCBI lineage: Bacteria > Bacillati > Actinomycetota > Actinomycetes > Mycobacteriales > Corynebacteriaceae > Corynebacterium > Corynebacterium atrinae. Next base: position 2,582,755 of record NZ_CP046977.1, on the reverse strand, counting down.
GAACTTATCCACGACGGCGTTGTAGCCGAGGTCGCACCAGCCGAGCGCCTTCGCGTGGTAGTCGTACATGCCGCGCATGATGCCGGCGGCCTGTGCCTGGGTGTAGTTGTTCGATCCGGCTGTGTGGTGCACGGCCGCCGCCTGGGTGAAGCTGTCGTAGGACGGGGAACTGCAGCGGATGCTTTCGTTGGCTCCCCAGCCAGCGCGGCTCACCACGTTGGGCATGCCGTAGGTCGTCGAGTTGGTGGCGAGGGCGATGCCGCCTTCATCGGCCTTACCGTCGATGAACACTACGCCTAGGTCGTCTTGGGCAGCGACGTCCGCGACGGGCTTGATGTCGCCGTAGTTGGTGGGCAGGGGAGCCAGGCCACCGTCGGTGGTGGAGACCTGAGCCGGTGCGGCCGCGGGGGCGGGTTCTTCCACCGGAGCGGGAGCAGGTGCAGGAGCAGGGGCGGGGGCGGCTGCCTCCGGCACGACTGCGGGGGCGGCGGCTTCGGCCTGTTCGGCGTTGCCCTCGCCCGGCACGGTGACGTCGACAGCCTGGTCGCCGATGATGTCGACGCCGGCGACGGAAACCTGGACCTTGTTGGTCGGCTCGACGTAGATGAGGTCGGTGCCGTTGGCGGTGCCGCCCTCCTCGAGGCCGATGGGCTCGGCGTTGTACCAGGGTCCCCAGGTGCCGTCGGCGCTTTCGGCGCGGATGTAGGCGGCGATGTCACGGTCGCCGTCCCACGTGACGGCGAACATGGAGAACTGCTCGTCGCGGGTGAATTCCTTAACGGTGCGGGGTCCGGGCTCGCCTGACTGGGCGGAGATCGCGGCGTCTTCGACGACCACGTTGGCGCCGGAGGCGAAGGAGTCCGTGGCCATGGCGGCGTCGATGGGATTGCCGCCGGTTTCCTGGGTCTTGAGGATCTGGTTGCCGCCGAAGGCGGCGGATACGACCAGGGCGGTGGACAGGACAATAGCCAACGTCGGATTGACGCTGGCTTGCCGGGACGTGGCGATTCGGCGTCGTTGCTGCACGATGGGGCTCCCTATGATTGGTGATGCAGGTGTTGCAGGTTGGGTCGATAGTAAACTCTAGTACATAGTCGGGGCAATTGGTACCAATGTGACTGGAGTGTCGCCGCATGGCGACGTCGAAGGTGTCGCATTGCGCGGGGTGGGCGGGCGTCGATTAGCCTGACTGGCATGACGGAAACCTATGACCTCATCGTTGTCGGCTCGGGACTATTCGGCCTTACCGTGGCCGAAAGGGCGGCTACCCAACTGGGCAAGCGGGTGCTCATCGTCGAGCGCCGCGATCACCTTGGCGGAAACGCCTACTCGGAGGCTGAGCCGAACACGGGCATCGAGATCCACAAGTACGGCGCGCACTTGTTCCATACCTCTAATAAGAAGGTGTGGGACTACGTCAACCAGTTCACGGATTTCACGGGTTACCAGCATCGTGTCTTCGCCATGCACGACGGCACGGCGTACCAGTTCCCCATGGGCCTGGGGCTGATTAACCAGTTCTTCGGCCAGTACTACTCGCCCGACGAGGCGAAGGCTTTGATCAAGGAGCAGGCCGCCGAGATCGATTCCGCCGACGCGACCAACCTGGAAGAAAAGGCGATCTCGCTCATCGGCCGCCCGCTCTACGAGGCGTTCATCCGCGATTACACCGCCAAGCAGTGGCAGACGGACCCCAAGAACTTGCCGGCGGGCAACATCACTCGTCTGCCCGTCCGCTATACCTTCAATAACCGCTACTTCAATGACACCTACGAAGGCCTACCGGTCGACGGCTATGCTGCCTGGCTGCAGCGCATGGCGGACAATGAGCTTATCGACGTCGCCCTGGACACCGACTGGTTCGTCGTGCGCGACGAGCTGCGCGCAGCGTCCCCCGACGCCCCGGTCATCTACACCGGCCCCCTCGATCGCTACTTTGACTACTCCGCCGGCGAACTGGGCTGGCGCACGCTCGACTTCGAAACCGAGGTGCTGGAGACGGGCGACTTCCAGGGCACGCCGGTGATGAACTACAACGATGCTGAGGTTCCTTACACCCGCATCCACGAGTTCCGTCACTTCCACCCGGAGCGCGAGGACGTCTATCCCAAGGACAAGACGGTCATCATGAAGGAATACTCCCGCTTCGCCGAGGAGGGCGACGAGCCCTACTACCCGATCAACACCCCCGACGATCGTGAGAAGCTCCTGGCCTACCGCGAGCTCGCCGCCGCGGAAGCCCGCGATAACCAGGTGCTTTTCGGTGGTCGGCTGGGAACGTACCAGTACCTGGACATGCACATGGCCATCGCTTCGGCGCTGACGATGTTCGAGAACAAGCTGGTGCCCTTCTTTGACGAGGGTGCGGCACTTGAGCAGGGGCGCGGCCACTAAAGGCGACTTGTCACAGCCCCCGGGGTGCCTTAAGGTTAACTGCAGGTTAACAAAATAGAAACAGCGCTCCCCGGGAGGCACGCCATGAGCACCACGTCCAACGACCGCTACGCCATCGTCCGCGAAGACATGCACCGCCGTTACGGGCAATACTTCTACGCCGGAACCATCGATGAGCTCATGGATAAAGCCATCGCGGAGGCCGAGGCCCGCGCAAAAATCGAGACGTTCTTGCCCATCATCGTCGAGCGCGAGGTATCGGAGGAGCTCGAAAGCCGCGCCGAGGCCGCCGGTCGCAGCGGTACCGCCCGCCCGGAGGTGCTGTTCGTCTGCGAGCGTAACGCCGGTCGTTCGCAGCTCGCCTCCGCCATCATGAATCACGTCATCGGCGATCGCGTTTTCGTCCGCTCCGTCGGCCTCAACCCCGTCGGCGGGATTGACCCGCAGGTCATCGAAGTGCTGGAAGAGCGCGGCATCCCTAACGCCCACCTGTACCAAAAGGAAATCGTCCCCCGCACGGTCCACCGCTCCAGCGTCATTGTGCTCATGGGCGTCGACGAGCTCCCCGGCATCCCGGGCGATCGCATCGAGCGCTGGGATATCGCCGACCCCGCCGGCAAATCCCTCGATGAAGTCCGAGCCATCGCCGATGACATCGAGGCCCACATCAAGGATCTTGTCGTTGAGCTGGGGAAGTCCAACTTCAGCGCCGTGTAGCTAGCTTTTCGACGCCCCCGTGCTCACCGTCCTGAGCCACCTCACCGGCCCCACGGCGATGGCCCTGCTGGCCATCGTCATCGCGGCGGTGCAGGTCCTGCGCACTCGCCAGGTGTGGTGGGTGGCAGCACCGGTGGCGGTGCTCGTCGCCAATCTGTTGAGCCACCTGCTCAAGGCGGTGATCGGGCGGGATCGGCCGCCGGTTGAGGGCCGGCTCATTGAGGAAACTAACTTCGCATTCCCCTCCGGCCATGCCACCGCGGTCGCTGCGCTGGCTACGATGCTCACCGTGTGGTGGTGGCCGCGCCATCGCTGGGCCATCGGCCTGGCCTGGCTGGCAGTGCTGTTCGTCTGCTGGACCCGGCTCTACCTGGGAGTTCATTGGGTAACTGACTTGCTTGGTGGCCTAGTCCTGGGTGGCGCGGTTTCCCTGGCCACGTGGCAACTTTTCCGGCCTAGAATCAAACCATGACTACGTGGATCAATCCCTACCTGCAGTTCCTTGGTAATGCCCGCGAGGCGATGACCTTTTACCACTCCGTCTTCGGTGGCCAACTCGACATCGCTACCGGGGCTGACTTCGGCGTGCCTGATGATGACGAGAGGATCATGCACGCCCACCTCGAAACTGCTGATGGCTGGACCTTCATGGCTTCCGATTGCGATGACACGGATGGTGAGGGCGACGGAAATCCCTCCCGCAGCCTGTGCATCGGATCCGACCGCCCCAACCCCGCGGCCCTCGAGTGGTTCGACGCGCTCGCCGAGGGCGGCGAGGTCCACATGCCTTTGGAGAAGCAGGCGTGGGGATCTCTCTACGGGCAGGTGCGCGACCGTTTCGGGGTGCTGTGGATGTTCAACCTCGTGGCCGATTAACCTTAAGTTAACGAAAGATGAACCGCTGTGACCTGCGGTTATGTTGCGGGTTGAGATAAAACCGCTGGATAATGCTTGCCGGGCGCGCCTTGAGTAACGTAAGGTGAACGCAAGGTTAACAACCGGGGTGAGGGAATTAACCTTTCTCCCCGCACACGAAAGCGAGCATTCATCATGAACAACAACTCTTTCTTCCTCGTCCGCCGCGACCTCTACACCCGCTACGGCCACGCCTGCGACGCGCGGATCATTGACTCCATCCTGGACAAGGTCATCACCCGTCACACTGCGACGGCGAAGGTGACTGATTTTCTCCCCATCTTCATCGCCCGCGATGCCGCCGAGCAGATCGAAGACCACGCCTGGACACATGGAGACGTTGGAACACCACGGAAGAAGATCCTCTTCGTTAACCGCAGTAACGCCCCCGTCGCCGTCCTGGCCGCCGGCCTTGCTCGCCGCCTGAGCAACAATGGCGTCGTAGCAACCACCGCCGCTACCCACCCGGAAAACCGCGAAGATAACCTCATCGAATGGGTCATCTCTGAGCGTGGCCTTGCAGGTGCCGCGGTGAGCGCCCACGACCGAACCCTCGATGCCCCCGACCTGGTTGTCTACCTCGGAATGGATGAGGACGCTGATCTGCCAGGGCGCCGCTACGTGCACTGGGACGTTTCTCACACCGACGGTATGGACCTGACTGCTACTCGTCAGTTTGCTGATGAGCTCGAAGGCGCCGTCGCCCGCCTCCTCCAGGACCTCGACATCCGTCCCCTCGCACAAGATGCGGAGCCCCTGGCGGCTTAACCGGAACGCAGGTGCCAAAATTCTCTAGAATGCGCGTGCCCTCCTGACGTTTTCCCAGTTCGCGAGCAGACGGGTTCCACATTCTAGAGAATTTGTGCAACCCTAGAACCCGCGCGACCCGCCCCCGCCGGAGAAGCCGGGACTGGAGTAGCCGGTCGTCGCGCTAGACGATGACGCGGCCGCGGCATGCGCCTCCACGTCTTGGTGATGCCACGCGCTGGTGATGGCGAACGGCACATATCCCTGGAAGCCGTAGCCGGGGCGCCACGTCGATTCCCACAGCGCCGGTGCGTGGTGTTCGTCGGAGGCCTCGACGTCGGAAGCGTCGTAAAGGCGTTTCGTGGCGGCCTCGACGAGGACGCGATGCCTGGTCAGCAGGTCGGCGAAGCGGTCCATAAAGCTGGGAGCCTCCAGGTCTGAGCGCAGGGCAACGACATCGCGGCCGAGTTCTTCGAGCTGGGGAACCAAATCGGACTCGGGTTCGGCGGCGAGTGCTTCGAGGATGTCTTCGTGGAGTGTGCTGAGCTCTCGCCTACGCACTGAGGCATCGCCGTGTTCCATGCTGGCGAGCATTTCGATATTCTCTTCCGCCGTGGTCAGTCGGGTGAGCTTCTCATGCGCGCTGGATATCCGCGCAGCGTGGGAGCGGAAGCGCTTGTCATCGGAGGAGGCGCTGAGCTCGCCCAGGGCATCCATGTCGGAGTGAATGGCGAGGAAGCCGTCGCGGACTTCTGCCCACTGCCGCCTTAAGGCATCGTTGGCCAGGGGGGAGGTCAGTGAGGTGGCCCGAACGTCGATGGCGGGTAGCTCTTGGGCCACGCGCCCGTAGTTGCGTTGCAGGTCGTCGAACTGGGAGCGGGCGGTTGCTGCCTTGTTCTTGCGGCTGCGGGCTACCATGGCACCGCCGAGGCCAACGGCCGCGACCCCGCCGAGGCCGGTGAGACCGGCGGCAAGGTAGAGGCCCGTGTTGTCTCCAGACCCGCCACCGCCGTTGTTACGGGTGGCCGTCGGATCGGCCGCTGCCATGGCGCCTTGGAGGAGGCCGGCGGCCCAGTTGCCGTCCTTGAGCGGGGGTTCCATGCGGTCGAGGATGCCGTCGAGGCGGCCGGACTCGTAGAGGCCGATCGAGGCGCAGACGTCATCTCCGCAGTACACGCCCATTCTTTTAGGATCCAGTCCCACGGCGACGAGGAGGTGGCCAGGTGCCCATTTGTCGCCGTCGGCGGAAATGAGGTCGGGGCGGTCTTGTTTGGCGTAGTCCAGGACGGTGTCGTTGAGGTTGTCGTCGTTGGTGGCGAACAGCAAGTAGTTCACTGTGGTGACATCGGCGGGCAGGGGGATGGTGGGGGTTTGGGAGGTGAGTAGGTCGACGTCGCCGGGGCTGAGTTCACCGGCGAGGTCGACGACGTCGACCTGGGCGACCGATGTGGATTGGGCGGTAGCGGGAGGGGAGGCGTCGATAAGCAGGGGAGAAGTAGCCACAATGAAGCCTAGGGCCACGAGAACTAGGAGGATTCGGCTTCTCATGAACGCGATGTTACGCAGGTGCATTGCGTGTGTGACGCGAAAAGTCGGTCCCGCGCACTACCCTTAGTCGGGAGATGAATAGTCGAAAGGCAGAGTTGACGGACGTGAAGCAGACCGGAGCCCAAAACGTGCGCGAGATGTTGCAGCGGATTTTGCTGCCCAAGCGTGGTGAGCCACATGATGTGCGCAGCCTCTACCTGCTCGAGGCGGAGCAGAATAAGGATCGCCTGACCTGGTCTGATCGGGTGACGGTGACGGTTCCGGCTGGTGCCGAGGCGTCCTTTGAGACGTATTTCAACGCCTTCCCGGCGAGCTATTGGCGGCGCTGGTCGCAGCTGGATCATGTGCTGCTGCGGATGAACGTGGCTGGTACGGCGAGCGTGGATGTGTATCGCTCGAAGATTGATGGGACGCGCGTGTCGGTCGATGGCCAACTCGTCGTCGACGATGTCGTGGAGTTTTCCATCCCGCTGTCTCATTTCGAGGATGGTGGTTGGCTGTGGTTCGACGTGACGGCGGAAACGGCGACGACGATCACTGAGGCCGGCTGGTATTCGGACCAGGAGCCGGGGCCGCAGACGATGCCGGATGGCACGCAGGTTGGCCCCTTCGATAAGCGCGCCACCGTCGGTATCCCGACGTTCAACCGCCCGGCCGATGCGGTCGCCGCCTTGCAGGCGTTGGCGGAGGACCCGCTTGTCGACGCCGCGATCGACGCCGTCATCATGCCCGATCAGGGCAATCAGCATCCGGCCGATTTCCCCGGCTACGACGAGGCGGTTGCCCACTTCGGCGAGCGTTTCCACGAGTTCCGCCAGGGCAACCTCGGCGGCTCGGGCGGCTATTCGCGCATCATGTTTGAGGCCCTGGGTGATGGCCCGGCGGGTGCGGCGCAGTCCCCGTTCATTTTGTACATGGATGACGACATTGCCATCGAGCCTGAGTCGATCCTCCGGGCCATCCAGGTTGGCCGTTATGCGGCCAGCCCCATCATCATCGGCGGCCAGATGCTCAACCTGCAGGAACGCAGCCAGCTGCGCACCATGGGCGAGATCGTCGGCGGCACGGATTTCATGTGGGGCAAGGCCCCGCACTCGGTGGAGGATCACGATTTCGCCGCCTACCCGCTCAACTACCTCGGTGATCCGCGCGATGCGAAGGACCCGGACGCGATCAACTCCCGCGACCTGCACCGCCGCATCGACGTCGATTACAACGGCTGGTGGATGTGCATGTTCCCGCGCGTCGTTGCGCAGGCCAACGGCCAGCCGCTGCCGCTGTTCATTAAGTGGGATGACACGGAATATTCGCTTCGCGCCGCCAAGAAGGGTTTCCCGACGGTGACCTGGCCGGGCGTTGCTATTTGGCACATGGCCTGGACCGACAAGGATGATGCGATTGACTGGCAGGCGTACTTCCACCTGCGCAACCGCCTCATCGTTGCGGCACTAAACTTCGACGGCCCGGTCGAGGGCATCATCACGAGCCTGCGCAAGTCCATGTTCAAGCACCTGATGTGCATGGAGTACTCCACGCTGGCCATCCAGCTGGAGTCCATGCGCGACTTCCTGGCCGGCCCGGACCAGCTCTTTGACATCCTTGAGTCTTCCTTGCCGCGCATCGCCGCTATCCGCAAGGACTATCCTGACGCCGTCGTCATCCCCTCTTCCTCTGAGCTGCCGCCGGTCTCTGGCGCGCCGGGAGTGCCCATGAAGGATGTGGGCGGCCGCTTGAACAAGGTGCGCAAGTTGAATTGGCTCATCAAGGGCCTCAAGCATTCGCTGAGCCAGGAAGACCCGCGCCACCACGAGGTGCCGCAGGCCAACCTCTCGCCGGATCAGGCGCGCTGGTTCACGCTCTCGCGTCTTGACGGTGCGACCGTCACCACCGCTGGCAACAACGGCGTGTCCTTCCGTAAGCGTGACCGCGCCAAGGCGAAGGAACTGCTCAAGCAGACGTGGGAGTTGCAGTCGGAGATCGAAGAGCGTTTCGATGAGATGCGGGAGCGCTACCGCGCGGCCGAGCCGCGGCTGGTCAGCCGCGAGTCCTGGGGGGAGATTTTCCGGTGAAGTCCGAGGTAGATCTGCTCGTCGGCCTCCAGGAGGTCCTTGCCGACCGGCCCGGCCTCGTGCCTGGGGCCCGCGCCCTATCTCACTTTGGTGAGCACGCGCTCGGGTGGATGGCCCTGGCCGCGCTCGGCGCGGCGGTGGACGAACGGCGGCGTCGGCAGTGGGTGGGCGTGGGCGTGTCTGCCTTCGCCTCGCACGCGGCATCCGTGGTGATCAAGCGGGTCGTGCGGCGTCAGCGCCCCCATGATCCACGCATCCGCGTGGGCGTGGGCACGCCGTCGCGCCTGTCGTTTCCTTCGTCACACGCCACGTCCACGGCCGCGGCGCTGACCTCGCTGTCTAGCCTCAGCGGTTCGACGATTCCGCTGGCGGGAATTCCGGTGATGATGGTCTCGCGTATGGTCCTGGGGGTGCATTACCCGACTGATACTCTCGCGGGCGCCTTGCTGGGCGTTGTGACGAGCCGCGCAGTCACCACGATCGAGAGGAAGATAGCGTGACCGAGGAAAAGACGGGGATCTTTCAATCTGAGCCCCATACCGAGGGAATCGACAACACGCGCAAGCGCCAGCCGCCGAAGAACCTGCCCGATGCGATGATCAAGGCCCTGCGGCCGAAGCAGTGGGTTAAGAATGTCCTGGTTGTTGCGGCTCCTGCCGCTGCCGGCGCGGAAGCGCTTCTCGACGGCCGCACGCTTGTCGACGTTCTCCTCGCCTTCGTTGTCTTCTGCCTCGCTGCCTCGTCGATCTACCTGGTCAATGATGCCCGCGATGTCGATGCTGACCGCGAGCACCCCACGAAGAAGTTCCGCCCGATCGCCTCTGGAATGCTGCCGATCAACCTGGCGTATGCCATGGCAGTGGTCCTCATCATTGCCTCCGTGGGATTGTCCTTCCTCGCTTCCTCCGGGTGGGGGCTGGCGGTTGTGGTGGCGGTGTACATCGCCTTGCAACTGGGATACTGCTTCGGCTGGAAGCACCTGCCCGTGATTGATATTGCTCTGGTGTCCTCCGGTTTCATGCTGCGTGCGATGGCCGGTGGCGTGGCCGCCGGGATCGAACTGTCGCAGTGGTTCCTACTGGTCGCCGCCTTCGGTTCGTTGTTCATGGCCTCCGGCAAGCGCTATTCGGAGCTGTTGCTCGCCGAGCGGACGGGCAAGAAGATCCGCAAGTCCCTCCAGGGCTATACCCCGACCTACCTGCGATTTGTGTGGACGCTGGCCGCCACCGCCGTCGTCATGAGCTACGCCCTGTGGGGTTTCCAGCTGTCCAACGCCGTCGAGGGTGCCGCCGCCGTGTGGTACCAGGTCTCCATGGTTCCGTTCACCATCGCGATCCTGCGTTATGCCGCGGACGTGGACCGCGGGGCCGGCGGAGCCCCGGATGAGATGGCTCTGTCGGACCGTGTCCTGCAGGCGCTGGCCCTCCTCTGGGTTGTGTGCATTGTCCTGGCGGTCTACTTGGTGCCTGCGCTCTAAGCCGATTTCACCCTGGTAACATCTGCCACCATGACCACAGCAGTTCGGGAGGGTTCCCGCCGAGCACAGACCTCGCTCATCGGCCGCGGAACCATCACCGGATGGTCGGCTCTTGCAGGGGTGCTCGCTTTGGGAGTCCTCGCCTTCGTGGGGGGCTGGACCCGCCGCTGGATGAGCGATGATGGGCTCATCGTCTTGCGTACTGTTCGCAACCTCTTGGCCGGGAACGGCCCCGTCTTCAACGCCGGTGAGCGGGTCGAGGCGAATACCTCGACCCTGTGGCAGTACCTTATCTATCTCGTCGCGCTGGTATCGGATGCCCGGCTTGAGATCATCGCCATGTGGCTGGCCCTCATCTTCACCACCGCGGCCTTGGCCATCGGTGCTTGGGGAACGGCGCGGCTTTATCGTCGGCACCACGCCGTCGTGCTCCTTCCGGTCGGCGGGCTCATCTATTTCGCGGTTCCTCCCGCGCGTGACTTCGCCACCTCGGGACTCGAGTGGGGTCTGAGCCTGTTCTGGATTGCCGTGCTGTGGTGGTTGCTGGTGTCCTGGGCGACCCCCACGGCGACGTCCGGTCGCCACCATGCCGCCTCCGGAGTCGATTCCCTTGTCTATTGGTTGGCGTTCTGGTGTGGGCTGTCTTGGCTCGTCCGCCCGGAGCTGGCTCTCTACGGTGGCCTCGTCGGCCTGCTCATCCTCATTGGCACCTCCAGTTGGAATGGACGCGCGCTCGTCATGGCGGCGGCGCTGCCCGTCCCACTCGGCTACCAAATCTTCCGCATGGGCTACTACGGGCTGATCACCCCGCACACGGCAGTGGCCAAGTCGGCCAGCGATGCTCAGTGGGCTAATGGCTGGGCTTACGCCCGTGACCTCTCCGAGCCCTACTACCTGTGGATTGCGTTGGTCTTGGCCATAGCGATGGCGGCGATCGTCCTGTGGCGCTTGTCGACGTCCTCCGTACCCCACCACTCCGACCAGCCAGCGCTGGCGCGCACTCCCGGCGCAGCCATCGGGTTGATCCTGCTTGCCGCCGCACTCCACGCCACCTATGTGCTGCGAGTTGGTGGTGACTTCATGCACGGCCGGATGCTGCTTCTCCCGCTTTTCGCGGCTTTGCTCCCCGTTCTCGTGCTGCCGGTTCTCGACCTAGCGCATTCTAGCCGTCTATTTGATGGTGCGCTTTTGTTGGCCTTCGTTGGCCTGTCGTGGTGGGGCTTGAGCGTGGTCGCCGACGGGCACACCCTTAATTGGGAGGAAGAATACGGTGATGAGCTCGGCATCGTCGACGAGCGTGACTTCTGGACGTTTGCCACCAATCGCGAGCAGGGAGATCCTCCCCTCTTAGCCACAGATTTCACAGGAAATAAGGCACTGAGGGACTATTCCTCAACAATGGAGCGGGCTGAGGCCGAGGATGCCGCGTTAATGTCGCAGTACCTGACCGGCGATCCAGCCTACTTCTCATGGATGACCAATCCGCGCCAAGACGCCACGGCAAACCTCCTCGACGGCTCCGGACTTGGAGACCTGCGTCCCACGTTGTACCACACGAATCTTGGCATGACCAGCATGAATGCTCCGTTGGACTTCCGCGTGCTCGACACCGTTGGTTTGACTACCCCGTTGGCGGCGCGCTTGCCACGAGATGAGGACGGCCGGGTCGGGCACGATAAGTGGCTTCCATTCAGCTGGCAGGCCGCCGACACGGACGCCGATATTGAGCGCCTCTATGGTTGGTATCCGCCGGAGGAAACCCGCCTAGCCCGCGAAGCTCTCCAAACACCCGAAATCGCTGACCTGCTCGCGACCTCCCGCGAGCCGATGAGCTGGGATCGTTTCTTGGCTAACCTCCGCTACTCGTTGACAGAAGGCCGCACATTGCAGATCGCGTTCGAGCCAGAAGAGGCGATCAAGGAGCTGGGGCCCCCTGATTCGGGCAGGCGCATCGCTTGGCCGACAGAAGTTTCCTTAGATACTCCCAGGTAGCGGCAATTTAGTCACGAAGTGATAACAATCAGATGAGTAAATCATCACGGCGTGGTCTAAGCTATGTCCGAGCGAAGTATGCGTGTGCGTTCTTTGACTGCCGTTAGCCGCCGTTGTTAACGATGTCTAGGTTCGTGCCGATAAACCAATCAGTGCCATCCAGAGCCACTGTAAAGCCGAGGAGAACAATGACCTTCCTGACCGGAGCCCGACGTATGAGCCGAAAGGCCATCGTCGTCTTGACCGCATTTGCCACCGCCCTAGCTCTCATGGTGTTTGTCAATGCCGGTGAAGCCAAAGCCAACCTCCGCGGCGATGCCACGGGTACCTGCGACTGGGATGGCGTGGGCTACGGCGTCCAGCGTTGTGACGTGTGGTCTGCAGCTTCTGGCCGCAACATCCCCGTCCAGATCAAGCCCGCCGCCCGCGGCGGCAACGCAGCCCTCTACCTCTTGGACGGCCTGCGCGCGACGGAGCACGCTAACGCCTGGACCGTGGACGTAAATGCCCCGGCCGTGTACGAAGGCACCAACATCACCCTGGTCATGCCCATCGGTGGTGCCGGTTCCTTCTACGCTGACTGGGAGGGTCCTGCTACCTACGACCTGAACAACCCGGTCACCTACCAGTGGGAGACCTTCCTGACCTCGGAGCTTCCCGCTTACCTGCGCAACAACTTCGGCGTCGCCCCGAACAACAACTCCATTGCTGGCCTGTCCATGGGTGGAACTGCCGCCCTGAACCTGGCTGCCAAGCACCCCGGCCAGTTCCGCCAGGCGCTGTCCTTCTCGGGTTACCTGACCCCGACCCTGCCGGGCATGCAGACCATGCTCCGCGTCGCCCTGCTCGACGCTGGTGGTTTCAACCTCAACGCCATGTACGGCAGCATTGTCAGCCCGCGTCGCTTTGAAAACGATCCGTTCCTTAACATGAACGGCCTCGCTAACTCCGACGTGTACATCTCCGCTGCTACCGGTATCCCCGGCCCGGAGGATGCCAACTACCCGGCGAACCTGAAGCTTTCTGGCGCTCCTCTGGAGATGCTGGCTCGCGTCACCACCCGCCTGTGGGAGGGCAAGGCTCGCGCTGCTGGTCTGAATGTTGCCACCGACTACCCGATCACCGGCATCCACAACTGGACTCAGTTCGGTTCCCAGTTGGAGAAGTCCAGGAACCGCGTCCTCGACGTTATGAACGCCTGGTAATCACCACGCCGCAACAGCCCCGCTTTGACCTCCCTGAGGTTGGGCGGGGCTGAAGTGATTCTCAGGTGTTTCGGTGTGTCCCACTCCCAAAAGTCTCAAGTTCAACTTAAACTTGACCGTGACCTACGGAGACGGTAGCGACCTTGGCCCACACCAAGCCTGCGACCTTCCCGCTCGGGCGACACAATCACATACGCTCCCGGAAGCTATCTGCACGCCGGGGTTGATCGATAGCACGATCCCGAGGGCGGGGAACCCCCGGGGTGGAGCTGGCCGCTTCCGCGCGGTCCTACGTCGGCGACCCTCTTGACAGCGACCGCGGGGTCATCCGAACCACGACACGAGAACAAGGACCACAACTCCATGCGCGACACCGCATTCCGTTCCCCACAGCGCGCTGGCCGCTTCCGCCAGGCCTGCTTGGCAGCTGCCGTCATTCCCACCACCGTCGCCCTCGGCCTGAGCCTCGCTCCGGTCGCGACCGCTCAGAGCTCCCGCTCGAGCCTGTCTGATCAGATCCGCCCGTCGGATCCCCCTGCGCGGACGCCCATCAGTACTGAGTACCCGACCGTCGATAACCTGCCGGCTGGCGTTTCCGTCAACCGCGTCGAGTGGCTCAGCGACCGCCGCCTCGCCATCTTCATCAATTCCGCCGCTATGCCAGATGCGCCGATCCAGGTCCAGATGCTCCTGGCCCGCGACTGGCACTCCAGCCCCAACCGCGACTTCCCGGAGGTGTGGGCCCTCGACGGACTGCGCGCCCGTGAGGATGAAAGCGGCTGGACCATCGAGACCAACATCGAGCAGTTCTACGCTGACAAGAACGTCAACGTCATCCTGCCAGTCGGCGGCGAATCCTCCTTCTACTCGGATTGGCAGCAGCCCAACAACGGCAAGAACTACAAGTGGGAATCCTTCCTCACCAAGGAGCTCATCCCGATCCTGGACAACGGCTTCCGCTCCAACAAGCAGCGCGCCGTGTTCGGTCTGTCCATGGGCGGCACCGCCGCGATGAACCTCGCCCAGCGCCACCCGCACCTGTTCTCCTTCGTCGGCTCCTTCTCCGGCTACCTGGACACCACCTCCTCCGGAATGCAGCCCGCGATTACTGCCGCGCAGCGTGACGCAGGTGGCTACGATTCCCAGGCCATGTGGGGTCCGTACAACAGCCAGGATTGGATCGATCACAACCCTCGCTTTGGCATCGGCGCGCTCAAGGACATGACGGTCTACGTCTCCTCCGGCTCGGGAACTGACGACTTTGGCAAGCCCGGCTCCGTGGCCAACAGCCCGGCCGCAGCCGCCGGCATTGGCTTGGAGATCCTCTCCAACATGACCACGCATACGTTCGTCAACGAGGCGCGGGCCGCTGGCATCGAGCCGATCGCCCACTTCCGGCCCTCCGGTGTGCACGCGTGGCCGTACTGGCAGTTCGAGATGACGCAGGCCTGGCCGCACATCGCCAACGCGCTCAAGCTCTCTGAAGAAGACCGCGGCGCCAAGTGCACCGTCGGCGGCGCCATCGCCGAGGCCGTGAAGAATGTCAACATCGGCTCCTGTGTCAACGACGAGTACGAAGCCGGCAAGGACAACGAGGGCCGTCGTCAAGACTTCCGTTCGGGCACCGCCTACTGGTCCCCGGGCACTGATGCGCACGCGCTGTTCGGCGCGATCAACGCCCGCTACAACGCCCTTGGTGGGCCGTCCGGTTGGCTCGGATTCCCGACCACGGGCGAGACCCCGACCCGGGACGGCGTCGGTCGCTTCGTCCACTTCCAGAATGGGTCGATCTACTGGAGCCCGTCCACCGGCGCTCAGGAGATCCCGGGCGACATGTTCGAGATGTGGGGAACCACCGGCTACGAGAACGGTGACCTGGGCTTCCCCACGGCACCCGCCAAGGAAGTCAACGGCGGCTTTGTTCAGCAGTTCCAGAAGGGCTACGTCGTCCGCACCAAGGACAACAAGAACTACTGGGTAGGTGGACTCATCGGCGTCAAGTACGGCGAAATGGATACCGCCAACTCCGCACTGGGCTACCCGAAGTCCAACGAGATTCGCATCAACGGCGGCGCCTTCCAGGAGTTCGAACACGGCAACATCTACTGGTCGCCCGCCACCGGCGCGAAGTTCATCAAGTACGGTGCGATCTTCGACGCCTGGGGCGCGAAGAAGTGGGAGCAGGGCGAGTACGGCTGGCCTACCGCTGACCAGGCCGGGATCCCGGCTGGCGGCGAGGTAATGGAATTCCAGCACGGCAAGATCAGCCAGGTTAACGGGGCCATCAAAGAGGAGCGAAACTAATGAGCGCCCGCGGTAGTAACCGCATCGGCCTGGCCATCATGGCCCTTGCCACCGCCGTCGTGCTCGCCGCTTGCGGCGGCACGACGGTGGAGGAGGGCTCGGTGACGGCCACCTCGGTGGCACCGCTGGAGCGGTCGACGGCGGCGTCGGAAAGCTCTTCTGCCAAGGCCAGCCCCTCTCCGACTGAGGCTCAGCCGCAAGACCAGGGCGCACGGGAAGTGGAGGAGGTGCCGGAGCAGTCTGTGCCGCGCACCAAGGAAGACCTCGCCTACCTGGAGGATCTAAGCGGTTCGGGCATCGACGTTAAGGGAGTCGAGAGCCAAATGATTGGCACTGCTGTGACCGTGTGCAATCCGGAGGGTTCGGGCATCGATGCGGTTACCGTTCCGGCGGTGGCGGGCCAGCTCGTGGAGCAAGGACGCAGCAACAAATCTCCCGAGGAGATCGCCACGCTGATTGAGAACGCGGCGCGGAAGGCGTATTGCTAGAGCGATGAGAAAGACACTCACCATCCTGGCGGTCATCGTCCTCGTCGTGGTGATCGGAGTGGGCGCGTTGCAGTTCTTCCGCACCTCCGATCAGACCCCGCCCCCGTTCGGGCAGCCACCGACCGAGGATGTGCAACAACCGGAATGGTGTCCTGCAGTGGAGTTCATCTCTGCCCCAGGCACCTGGGAGTCTTCCCCGGGAGACGATCCGGTGCACCCGACTGCGAACCCGTGGAGCTTCATGCTCTCGATCACGCAGCCACTGCAGGAGCGCTACTCGCCCGACGACGTCAAGGTATGGACGCTGCCGTATACGGCAGAGTTCCGCAACATCAACTCCCAAAACGAGATGAGCTACGACGACTCGCGGCAGGAGGGCCTAGCCAAGCTGGAAGAAGAGCTCGTCCTCACACACAGTGAGTGCCCGCTCACCGACTTCATCATGGTCGGCTTCTCCCAGGGCGCAGTGATTGTTGGCGACGTGGCCAACAAGATCGGCCAGGATAGCGGCGTAGTGCCGGCCGACCGGATCAGGGGTGTCGCCCTGATTGCTGACGGCCGCCGGGAACCTGGTGTGGGCCAGTTCCCCGGCACCTACGTCGACGGCGTCGGCGCCGAAGTTGCACTCGCCCCGCTGAATCTGCTGGTCCAGCCCATCGTCCCCGGTGCGACCATGCGCGGCCCGCGCCCGGGTGGCTACGGCTCCCTGCAGGACCGCACCTTCGACATCTGTGCCCCGAACGACAGCATTTGCGACGCCCCCCTCAATGTCGGCAATGCGCTCGATCGCGCCCTCGCGCTCGTCGCCGCCAATGGCATTCATGCTCAGTACGCCACGAATCCGGATGTTATCCCTGGCACCACGGCCAACGCCTGGGTGGTCGACTGGGCAACGGGGCTTATCGACGGCCGCTAAGCACTACTCTCGCATGTAACGAAAGTGTCACGGCGGGGGAATATTAAGAGGTATCCCGCCTCTGATACGTTGTGATGTAAAAGCATTTTTCGGATGCCACATACGTACTGAAGTGTCCCAACCAGGGGGCCAACCTTAAGGAGAAGCATGGACCTGAAAGCGGCGATGAGCCAGTTCTTCAACGAGAAGGGTGAGATCGTTCTAGCACCGCAGCTCACGCTCGCGGGCCTGGCCGAGCTGACGTACCAAGCCGATCTCCAGTACGGCGGCGGCGAGCGTCAATGCCTCCGCTTCTGGGATTTCTCCGAATCCCGTGAGGGCACCCCGGTGGACTACAACCGCACCGAGATCAACACCCGCATCAAGGCCGTCGCCGCACGCCTGCAGCAAGTGGGCAAGATCGGTGACCGCGTTGCCATCCTGGCCAACAACTCCCCGGAGTACATTTTCGGCTTCATCGGCGCCCTTTACGCTGGCATGGTCCCGGTGCCGTTGTACGACCCGAACGAGCCGGGCCACGCGGATCACCTCAAGGCTGTCTTCGCGGATTCGGAGCCGGCGTTTGTGCTGACCAACTCCACTTCCGCCGCGGCCGTGCGCGAACACTTCTCTGAGCTGCCCTCCCGGGAGCGCCCCCGCATCCTCGCGGTGGACACCCTGCCGAATAGCCTCGCCCCGTCCTACGTCAACCCGATGATGACGTTGCAGGGCCAGCAGCTCATGGCGTCCGCCACCACGATGCCGGTGGATCAGATGGCGTTTCTGCAGTACACCTCCGGTTCGACCCGCACCCCAGCCGGTGTGCAGTTGACCAACCGCTCCATCTTGACCAACGTGCTGCAGATTTTCACGGCAATTGGCCTGCGCACCCCGCTGCGTCTGGTGTCCTGGCTGCCGCTGCACCACGACATGGGCATCATTTTGGCTACCTTCGTCACCATTTTGGGACTGCCGAACGAGTTGATGACCCCGCGTGACTTCATTCAGCAGCCCAAGCGGTGGGTAGACCAGCTCAACCGTCGCGAAGGCGAGGACGGTGTCTCCATCTACACCGTCGTGCCGAACTTCGCCCTGGAATTGGCCGCCCGCTACGGCAAGCCAAAGGAGGGTGAGACCTACGACTTCTCCGCTGTTGACGGTCTGGTCGTTGGCTCCGAGCCGGTGACGGAAAAGGCCATCGAGACCTTCTTGGATACGTTCGGTGAGTACAACCTCAACCGCAGCGCCCTGCGCCCGTCCTACGGTCTGGCGGAAGCCTCGTTGCTGGTCGCCACCCCGCAGACCGACGAACGCCCGCTCGTTTCGCACTTCGACCGTGACAAGCTGGCCGAGGGCATCATCGAGTTCATCGACCGGGACTCCGACAAGGCCGCCGCATTCACCTCGAATGGCCAGGTCGTCCGCCCGCAGGCCTTGACCATCGTTGATCCGGCCACCCGCGCCGAGCTGCCCGATGGCCGAGTCGGCGAGATGTGGGCTATCGGCGAGAACATGGCCGCCGGCTACCTCGGCCGCGACGAGGAGACTGCCGATACCTTCCGGAACACGCTAGGGGAGCGCCTGGCCGAAGGATCCCGCGCTGATGGCCGTCCGGATGAAGGATGGATGGCTACCGGCGACTTGGGCGCCTTCGTCAATGGGCACCTCTACATCACCGGCCGCCTCAAGGACCTCATCGTCATCGCCGGACGTAACCACTACCCGCAGGACATCGAGTACACGGTCATGGCCGCGTCCGACCAGGTCCGCCCGGATTCCCTCGCCGCCTTCTCCATTGAGGGCGATGATGTGGAAAAGCTCATCCTCGTCATTGAGCGTGACGAGAAGGCTGATGCTGCTAACGATGCCGCTGCCGCGGAGGCCATCCGCGCCGCGGTGACCAGTGCGCACGGTGTCACCCCGGCCGACATTCGCTTCGTCGGCCCGAATGAGATTAACCGCTCTTCCTCCGGCAAGATTGCCCGCCGCGTGGTGCAGAAAGCGTACCTGGCGAACTAAACTTGGATCGTTGCTCGATGGCCTGGCGTTGGTAACGTTACTGGCCGGAGCAACGATTTAAGTCTTTATAAGCATGCCCTCGTCTGCTGACATGAGGGTCTGCGTTGTTGTGATACTGCTTAATCCCCTGTAGGAAAAGGATAAACACCGAATGAGTGTGAGCCAGACTCCCGCGACTGTCGAGAACATGACCGTCGAACAACTCCGTGAATGGCTGCGGACATGGGTCTCTACCACCTCAGGTGTCCCCATCGAGGAGATCTCCGACGCGAAGCCGATGGAGAATTTCGGACTGTCCTCCCGCGACGCCGTCGTCCTCTCCGGCGAGTTGGAGAACCTCCTTGGCGTCCAATTGGACGCCACCATCGCATACGAATACCCCACCATTGACGCGCTGGCGCAGCGCCTCGTCGACGGTGAGCCCGCTACCCGCGAGCGCACCCGACCGGTTTCTCGCCACGCAGCGTCGGGCGCATCGACCCCGGGCACGCACGACATCGCGATCGTCGGCATGGCCGGGCGTTTCCCCGGCGCCCCCAACCTGCCTGCCTACTGGGACATGCTGGTCGAGGGCCGTGATGGCACCGGCGAGTTGCCGATCGGCCGCTGGGCCGAATACGTCGCCGACGATGTCATGTCGCAGAAGATGGCCGAGCAAAACCTCGTGGGCGGCTACCTCAACGACCTCTCCTCCTTCGATGCGGAGTTCTTTGGGCTCTCCCCGCTGGAGGCCGCGAACATGGATCCGCAGCAGCGCATCATGCTCGAGGTGACGTGGGAGGCCCTGGAGAATGCTCACCTCGCGCCGAGTGAACTGCGTGGGACCTCGGTGGGTGTGTTCATCGGATCCTCCAACAATGACTACGGAATGCTCATCTCCTCGGACCCAGCGGAGGCGCACCCTTATGCCTTGACAGGAACCGCGAGCTCGATCATCCCGAACCGTATTTCCTACGCCTTCGACTTCCGCGGGCCTTCCGTATCGGTGGATACGGCCTGTTCTTCCTCCATCGTGGCGGTACACCAGGCAGTGCGGGCGCTGCGCGAAGGCGATGCCGATGTCGTCGTTGCCGGTGGTGTGAACGTCCTGGCCTCGCCCTTCGTCTCCACCGCTTTCGGTGAGCTCGGCGTGATTAGCCCCTCGGGCCACATCCATGCCTTCTCCGACGAGGCGGATGGATTTGTCCGCGCGGATGCCGCTGGCGTGCTCATCCTCAAGCGAGTTGATGATGCTCTCGCAGACGGCGACGAGATCCTCGCCGTTATTAAGGGTTCGGCCGTGAACTCGGATGGGCACTCCAACGGCCTCACCGCCCCGAACCCGGACGCGCAAATTGATGTGCTCTACCGCGCTTACAATGACGCCCAGGTAGATCCGCGCGAGGTCGACTACGTTGAGGCTCACGGCACCGGAACCATTCTCGGTGACCCGATCGAGGCCTCCGCCCTCGGCGAAGTCCTGGGCCAGGGCCGTGAAGCATCGCGTCCGACCCTGCTCGGTTCCGTGAAGTCCAACATCGGTCACTCCGAGTCGGCCGCCGGTGCCGCTGGCCTGATCAAGGTTGTGCAGGCCATGAATCACGGCGTCATCCCGCCGTCCCCGCACTTTGAGGCTCCTAACCGCTACATCGATTTCGATGCCGAGCACCTCGAGGTCGTCGAAGACCCGCGTGAGTGGCCCGAGTACTCCGGCCACAAGATTGCCGGCGTCTCTGGCTTCGGTTTCGGCGGCACCAACGGCCACCTCGTCGTTTCTTCCTTCGACCCGGCCGACTACGAGCATCAGCCGCTCGAGCGCGAAGCTCAGCTCGTCGATCCGGACCGTCCGAACGCGGTGGCCTTGCCGGTGTCTGGATTGCTGCCATCGCGGCGTCGGCAAGCAGCCGCCGACCTGGCGGATTTCCTGGAAGAGCGTGACGACGCCGCCCTCATCCCCCTGGCCCGCTCCCTCGCCCGCCGCAACCACGGGCGCTCACGCGCCGTGGTCACGGCCACCGATGTCACCGAGGCCATCAAGCGCCTGCGCCAGGTCGCGGACGGCAAGGTCTCCGTAGGGATCTCCGCTTCCGACTCTCCCGCCGCACTCGGCCCCGTTTTCGTCTACTCCGGCTTCGGTTCCCAGCACCGCAAGATGGCCAAGGAATTGATCGGCGTCTCGCCTAAGTTCCTCGCCCGCTTGGAAGAACTCGACGGTTTTGTCGATCATGAGCTCGGCTGGTCCATCCTCGACCTCGTCCGCGATGACGAGCAGACCTATGACACCGAAACCGCGCAGGTGGCCATCACCGCCATCCAGATTGCGTTGACTGATTTCCTTGCTGCCTTCGGCGCGAAGCCGGCCGCCGTCATGGGCATGTCCATGGGCGAGATCGCCGCGGCCTACGCCGCCGGTGGCTTAAGCGACCACGACGCCATGCAGATTGCCTGCCACCGTGCCCGCCTCATGGGCGAGGGCGAAAAGTCCCTGCCCGAGGACCAGCTCGGCGCCATGGCCGTGGTCGAGCTTTCCGCGGAGCAGCTCACAGAACTCAACGCAGAGGATGCCTTCGCCGACATCGAACCGGCCGTGTACGCCGGCCCCGGCATGACCACCGTGGGCGGGCCGCGCGGGCAGGTGACCGCGCTCGTCGAGAAGCTGGAGGGCGAGGGTCTGTTCGCTCGGCTACTTAATGTCAAGGGCGCGGGGCACACGAGCGCGGTTGAACCGCTGCTCGGAGAGCTCGGCTTCGAGACCGCTGGCATCACCCCGCAGCCGTTGCACACCCCGCTGTTTAGCTCCGTTGATCGCGGCGTGATCCACGAGCCGGGCGCGGTCGTCCACGACACCGACTACTGGCTGCGCATGACCCGCCAGCCCGTGTACTTCCAGGACGCCACCGCGGCCGCCTTCGCGCAGGGGCACAACACGTTGGTGGAAATTTCTCCCAACCCGATCGCCATCATGGGCATGATGAACACTGCGTTTAGCGTGGGCAAGCCCGATGCGCAGCTCCTGTACGTGCTCAAGCGCAAAATCGACTCGGCCATCTCCATCCGCGATCTCTTGGCCAAGCTCTACGTCAACGGTGCGCCGATCGACTTCTCCGTGGCTTATGGCGATGGCGCGCTGCTGCCCGCCCCGAACATCACCTGGAAGCACCAGCATTACTGGACCAACGCCCGCCCATCGAGCAACCGCGCCGCGGATTTGCCCGGGGCTCGCGTCAACCTGCCCAACGGTGGGGTGGCGTTCTCCACGAACGCTGATCAGGTGCCCTCCTCGCTCGCGCTCCTGGAACGCGCCGCCGAGCAGGTCCAGCCCGAATCGCAGCTCATCGCCGCCGAAGAGCACGCGATGCTGCCCGCCAAGGGAGAGATCACCACGCTGGTCACCCGCACAATCGGTGGCCTGTCCATCGAGGTTCACTCCATATCCCCCTCCGGCGTGACCTCCCTCGTCGCGGAGGGCTTCGCCACCGCGTTGCAGCTCGGCGCACCCACCTCTGCCCCCGGCGTCCAGGCGCCGCGAGAGAATTCGCTTATCGACGACCCCGCCACCGACGACCTCGACATCGAAGAAGTCCGTTGGGATCCCGCCTCCGGCGAAACTGTCGAGGAACGCCTGCGTTCCATCGTCTCCGAGTCGATGGGCTACGACGTTGATGACCTGCCGCGTGAGCTGCCGCTCATCGACTTGGGCCTCGATTCCCTCATGGGCATGCGCATCAAAAACCGTGTGGAGAACGACTTCCAAATCCCGCCCCTGCAGCTGCAGGCGCTTCGCGACGCCTCCGTGGCCGACGTCGTCCGCATCGTCAAGGAAGCTGTCGACGGCAAGTCCGTCGGTACCCCGCTCATCGAGCCCGTCGTATCCGCCGATGACGTGGCCGAGGCCGCCCAAGGCGTCGGCGTCGCTCCCCGCGATGCCTCCGAGCGCATGGTCTTCGGTGTGTGGGCCGGTCTCACCGGCAAGGCCCCGGCTGGGGTGACGAGCGTGCTCCCGGCGATTGACGCGGACGTCGCCAAGCAAATCGCTGAACGCCTCAGCGAGCGTTCCGGAATCGACATCTCCGCCGCCCAGGTGGCGGAGGCCGACACCCTGGAGCCGCTGGCGAACATCGTGCGCGAGGGTCTCGAGACCGAGGTCGAAGGCAACATCCGCGTCCTGCGCCCGCGCGCCGAAGGCTCAACCGCCCCGAGCGTGTTCATGTTCCACCCCGCCGGTGGATCCTCCATCGTCTACCAGCCGCTCATGCGCCGCCTGCCCGAATCCATCCCGGTCTACGGTGTCGAACGTCTCGAAGGGACGCTGGAAGAGCGTGCCGCGGCCTACGTCGATGAGATCCGCACTTACTCAGACGGTCGCCCCATCGTGCTCGGCGGCTGGTCCTTCGGCGGCGCTCTCGCTTATGAAGTCGCGTACCAACTCAAAGACACCGATGTCGACGTGGCGTTTATCGCGCTGCTGGACACTACTCAGCCTTCCGAGCCCATCCCGGACACCATCGAAGAAACCAAGGCCCGCTGGGGTCGCTACAGCGCCTTTGCCAAGCGCACCTACGGCCTCGACTTCCCCGTCCCCTACGAGATGCTGGAAACCGCTGGTGAAGAAGTGATGCTCACCATGCTGGAGCAGTTCCTCGCCACCACCGACGCCTCCGAGCACGGCCTCGCCGCCGGTGTGCTGGAACACCAGCGCGCTTCCTTCGTGGACAACCGCATTCTGGACAAGCTCGACTTTGAACGCTGGGCCGGGCTCGGCATCCCAGTCCTGCTGTTCCGCTCCGAACGGATGCACGACGGCGCCATCGAGCTCGAGCCCCGCTACGCCACGATTGACCCCGACGGTGGTTGGTCCGCTATCGTTGATCAATTGGATATTGTTCAGCTCTCCGGCGACCATCTCGCGGTCCCTGACGAGCCCGCCATCGGCATTGTTGGCGCGCACATGGCCAAGCGCATCGAGGGTCTGGACAGCTAACGAACGAAAAAGCGAGTGGTGATCAGTGACTGAGAACTCCACGGCGACTAAGCTCGCCGACCTTCGCGCCCGGCTCGACAAAGCCCAAGATCCGGGCAGCGAACGCGCCCGGGAAAAGCGCGATGCCGCGGGTCGAACGACCCCCCGGCAGCGCATCAACGCGCTTCTCGACGAAGGCAGCTTCGTTGAGGTCGGCGCCCTCGCCAAAACGCCCGGCGATCCCTCCGCGATCTACTCCGACGGCGTAGTCACCGGCTACGGAATGATCGACGGTCGACCCGTCGCCATCTACGCCCACGACAAAACCGTCTACGGCGGCTCCGTCGGCGTGGCCTTTGGCCGCAAGGTCGTCGAGGTCATGGACATGGCGATCAAGATAGGTTGCCCGGTCATCGGCATCCAAGACTCCGGCGGCGCCCGCATCCAAGACGCCGTGACATCGCTAGCGATGTACTCCGAAATCTCCCGCCGCCAAATGCCCCTTTCTGGACGCAGCCCACAGATCTCCATCATGTTGGGTAAGTCCGCCGGTGGTGCCGTGTACGCTCCCGTGACCACTGACTTCGTCATCGCAGTTGACGGCGAAACCGAGATGTACGTCACCGGCCCCGCCGTGATCCGCGAGGTCACCGGCGAGGACATCACCTCCGCCGAACTCGGCGGCGCCCGCCAGCAGGAACTCAACGGCAACATTTCCGCGGTCGTCGAAAGTGAGGACGAGGCCTTCGAATTCGTCCGCGACCTCCTCGACCACCTCCCCACCTCCTGCTTCGATGCCGCCCCCGTCTTCGCGGCCCCCACCGATGAGGACGTCGCCGAGGCCCCCGAGCTCGACCTGTTCATGCCCGACGATTCCAACGCCGGCTACGACATGCTCGACTTGCTCGGCCACCTCGGCGACGATGACAACCTGGTGGAAATTCAGGCCAACTACGCGCCCAACCTCATCACGGCATTCGGGCGTATCGATGGCCGAGCCGTCGGCTTCATCGCCAACAACCCCATGCACTTCGCTGGTTGCATCGACGCCGACGCCGCCGATAAGGGTGCCCGATTTGTCCGCATCTGCGACGCCTACAACATCCCGCTGGTGTTCGTCGTCGATACTCCCGGCTACTTGCCTGGCGTGGAGCAGGAGAAAGCCGGACTCATTCACCGCGGTGCCAAGCTGGCCTTCGCTCTCGTCGAATCGACCGTGCCGAAGGTCACCCTCATCGTTCGTAAGGCCTACGGCGGTGCTTACGCCGTCATGGGTTCCAAGAACCTCTCTGGTGACATCAACCTCGCCTGGCCGACCGCCCAGATCGCTGTCATGGGCTCCGCCGCCGCTGTGGTTATGATCCAGGGCAAGCAGCTTGCTGCCGCTCCTCCCGAGCAACGCGACTACTTGAAGAAGATCTTCATGGACTTCTACGACGAGAACATGACCAGTCCTTATGTTGCCGCGGAGCGTGGCTACATTGACGCCATGATCCAGCCGACTGAAACTCGACTGGCTTTGCGTCGCGCCCTGCGGCAATTGTCCACCAAGGAAGAGTACGACCTGCCGAAGAAGCACAACATCATGCCCATGTAGCTCGTTGTGTAACGAACTGATAACCTCCGCACGATGTAGTCCATGTACCAGCCCCAAATTTTCTCTAGGAGTTAATCCCTATGCTCAGCAGCATTCTTGATCTGTCCGGTGACATCCTCAACTACGTCTACATGATCATCAACCAGATCATTAGCGGCAAGTAGACGTTCTTTGGGTCAGACGAAGCCGCCGCGCGTCCCGCTGTTGCCGGGAAACGGCGGCTTTAGTGATTCTCCCTGGGCTGAGCAATCCCACGGGCATGCCCGTGGTGTGTGAGCATTTCCAGGTTCTGCAGGGGGCCTTCTAGGTCTCCCGGCTGTCAAGGGGGCGTCCCCATTCGGAGCAGCTAGGGCGTTCGTGGGGCGGTGGTGGTTTCTCCGGTTCGCCTTGTTCTCTCTTTTGTGCTTGGGACTCCGACCTAATCCTCGCCCTGCGCTTCGTAATCCGCTGGGACACCGTCTGCAACCACCGTCTTTCGCTGGGGGCTAGTGGCCCATCACCTTCGGACTCCGCCCAGGACCCGTCATCAAACAAGAAGTACTTCCGCCTCGTCACCGGATCCATGACATACGTCACCCGGCGGTCTGTCTTCATCGCATGATGCTTCACACACAACGCCGCCAAATTCGCTGCTGTGGTGGGCCCGCCATCGGCGTGATTGATCCGGTGATCCATCTGTGCTCGATGAGCAGGGGCATCACACCCACCGACTGCACACGTCCCATCAAGGCCGATGACGAGGGAGCGGATATCTGAGGGGGTGGCATACGCAGACGAGACTTTCTGAGCAATCGCATCGAGATCAATCTCCACATCAACCCGGTTAAGCAGATCTTCGGTCTGCTTTGCGGTGAGGTACCCGACCCCGGAGACCCATGCTGGGGCATTCGGGATATCGGATGCTCGGTAGATGTTGAGGGTGACATTCGTTGACCCCTCACCCCTCATCAAGGCCACGAAGGCGTCTGCCTGACTGATCCCATGGGCGATGGCGTGCTTGCGGATACGAAGGTCGATTTCTTGGGCGACGACCCCATCGAGATCAGCATGCAGGAAGCCCCGGCCGTCGTCGAAGGAGATCGAGACACTATCAACCGGTTGTGGGGCGGGATCCTCGGAGGAGATCGACTCATCGAGCATGGTGATGATCGCATTAAGGCGCTGTTTGATCTTTCCTGGTGTGGGAAGGATCTGATTAGTACGAGTAGGGGTGAGGAATTCTGCTAGTTCGGTATCGATGAGGTCGAGGTGTTCGGTGATGGTGGTGTCTGCTTTACACAACACACCGTCAATCGTCTTCAAGCGGACAAGGTCGAGGTGGAAGTACTCCTCCTGAATCTCCTTCAACTTCGGCAGCTCGTTAAGCCGTTGGTGGGCGCTGATCGCGGACATGAGGTAGTGATCCCCACGCCCCAGAGAACGCCGTAGCTTAGCGAGGACGATGTCAATGTCCTCATCACCATTGGGGAGGACTGATTGCCAGAGTTTGTGGTCTTCTTGGCGTATCTGTGTTCCCCGCCGGGCTACTGGGTCATGAGGTGAGCTGACCGCGAAGTAGTGCTGGGGGCCGGCGGCTGCCTCTTTCAGGTGCGCCTCCACCATGGAAAAGCCAATCTCAAGCGTGAGTGGTAGCGCTTTGCCTGGGTAGAAAATGTCACTGCTCATGTTCGTTCACCCCCTTGCCCCTTCGATTAGGTGTTCTAACTCCAATAGTAGAACACAATATCGAAACACGCAAGGGGTAGGGCAATGTTTTTGTCCAGGTGGCGCATGTTCAGTGCTGGCAGACTGGCCGCGTTGGCGCTAGTCAGAGGGCTGTGGTGTGTGCAGCTGCGCACAGCACCCCTCTGGGGGCTAGGACTTTGTTTTGGCTCGCATGTTCGTTAGGCCGCGCCATCCGATGAGTAGGAGGCCGGACATGATGGAGGCGACGATGATGAAGGACCAGTGGGGTAGTTCCCCGTGTCGCAGTGCCCAGATGCCTAGTCCGGTGATGGCGGTGGAGAGCCAGATGATGAGGCCGCCGGGAGCGATGGGGAGTGTGGGCTTTTTCGTTGCGTAGCAGATCGCGTGTCCGGTGATCCCGCCGAGGAGGAATGGCCAGAAGGTCCCCAGGACGTTGAGTGTGGTGAAGGGGGCTTCTGGGGTGTTGTGGGCAAGGCGGGCGAGGATCGCGAAGGTGAGGATGGCGATGACATCCGCAAGGATGATACGAGAGGGGGGCACGAGGTTCTCCGGTTTCACGCTGAGAGCTGCTGGATATACAGCTACTTTATCCCGCGATCAGATGACCCTGGGGCGGCCCGGTACTACGCCTTCGGGGAATCGGGCGGCGTCGAGACGCGCGAGCAGCTCCCCTGGGCTGTGTTGCAGGTGGAAGCCAGACTCTTCGGGGTAGAGGAAGTACAGGCCCCAGAAGTGTACTGTGGTGCCTTCGACCTTGAGTGAGCGGATGTTCGGATCGGCTACGGAGGTTGGCTCACCGACGATCAGTCCGGAGAAGTCGGAGCCTTCGTAAGTGTCCTCGATTGTGTCTCAGGCCTGGAGTGTGGTGCCGGGTGCCAGCCAGGTGTCCGCGAGGTAGGGAACGCGGGCGGTGAACTTGAGCTGATCATAGGGCCAGGTGATTCGCTGGGCCTCTTCCTCGGGCAGTGTCGGGGCTTGGTCGAGGGGAGTCCAGTCGGCAGGCAGGGTGATCATGAGCTCCGCCCGGTCGACATCCTTGCGGCCCCGGGGAACGTTCATCCGATGCGAGGACATGCCGGAGGTGACGAGGGTCCACAGTGGGCGTTCGGGGGTGGGTGCCCAGGAGTAGACGTCGATGCGAGGGCCCTGCGGGACCATCTCATGCCACACGGTTGGTTCGCCAGGGAGGAAGCGGGAGAGGTGTTCTGGGATGGCCTCGAGGAGAATCTCGCTGAGGTCGTCGTCGGAGGGGCGTGGCCGGAAGAAGTTGAACATGGGCCCCGCCCTATTCGGAAGCTGTGAGTCCGCGGCGGGCGTAGTGCGCAAAGTAGATGATCCAACCGATGACGGTGACCAAGGCGAAGGAAATGAGTCGGTAGATGAGGGCGGCGCCGGTGGCGTCGACGGCGGTCATGCCGGAGGCGACCAGGGTGGCGAGGATGGTGGCTTCCACCGTGCCAAGCCCACCGGGGGTGACCTGCGCGGAGCCGGCGATCTTAGCGGTGGTGTACGCGAGGAGGACGCCCATGATGGTGGTGTGATCGGGCGCTTTTTCCAGCCAGGGAGCGGCATCGGTGATGGCCCAGATGCTGGCCCAGAGGACGACGGCGTCGAGAAGCCGGTTGGACAGGGACCAGAAGGCGGCGGCGGCGAAGCTGCGTTTGCTCAGGTGGACGGTGTCGAGCTGATGGATGTGTTTGACCAGTCCGTCGACCCCTGCGGTTTCTTCGCGGCGGAGGAGTCGGTTGAGGGGAGGCATCCAGGCGCGTGTCCATTGTTCGAGGTGGCGTGGGTTATTTGCTGCCCAGTAGACGGCCCAAGAAAGGGCCACCATGGCGATGAGTGAGGCAACGAGGGACCAGATGCTGATCTTCGCGCCGAGGAAGAACACTGCACAGGCACCGATGAGGACGAGCCACATGGTGGAGATTGCCGAGGATAAAACGAAGAACCAGCCGCAGAGCACGGGGGAGGCGCCCCAGCCGCGCTGGACCTGGTAGGTGAAGAACGCGGAGAAGGCGGGGCCGCCGGGCAGGGTCGTGGACCAGGAGTTGGAGGCCATGGTCACTGCCGTGGCTTCGCGCAGGCGGACGCGGGTCCCTCCGGCGCGCATGAGCAGGCGCATGACCTCGGCCATTGCGAACAGTGACGCGAAGGCGACGGTGGTGGCGAGGAGGAGGCCGGGTACGTGGGCGTCGCTAAGCCGCCGGACGCCCGCGCCGAAGAAGGGGAATTGGTCGCGGAAGGCGACGGCGAGGACCACGAGGATGACCAGTGGTGCAACCCATCGCACCCACTTGTTCCGGGCGGCCTTCTGCAGGAATTCCATTAACGTTCCAGCTGACGCTGTTCGTCCTCCCGAAGGCGGCGGAGCAGTTCGGCGAAGGGAACCAGCTCATCATCCTGGCGGGTCGTGCGGCCGCCACGTGCGGCCTCCTGTTCATCGACGATGACGGCATCGTGGATCGAGAGTTCGGCGGTGTCCTGCACCGATGGTGCCGGCACAGGCTTATCGACGACCGCGGGTTCCACCTGCGAGCCGTGCCCGAGCTTGGCGTAGGCCTTCTTGACGAAGCCAGGGGCCCACCAGTTGTCTTCCCGCAGCAGGTGCATGACAGACGGCACCAACATCATGCGGATGATCGTCGCGTCGAGTGCGAGGGCGGCGATCATGCCGAAGGCGATGTACTTCATCATGACGATCTCGGAGAAGCCGAACGCGCCGGCCACGACGATCATGATGAGCGCCGCCGCGGTGATGATGGAACCAGTGTGCGCAGTGCCGTATTTGATGGCGTCATCGGTACTGTCTCCTCGGTCGCGGGCCTCGACCATGCGGGAGACGAGGAAGACCTCGTAGTCCGTTGACAAGCCGTAGACGATGGCGACAATGAGGACCAGCACCGGCGACATCAGGGGGCCCGGGGTGAAGTTGAGCAGGCTGGAGCCAACTCCGTTGACGAACATCGCGGTGAGGATACCCAGCGTCGCCCCTAGACCCAGGATGGTCATGATGATCGCCTTAGCGGGCAAAATGAGCGATCCGAAGACGAGCGCCATGAGGATGAATGTGGCGGCGATGATGTACAGCGCCATCCACGGCAGCTTCTCCATGAGTGCTTCGATGGACTCAATTTCCATTGCCGGTGTGCCGCCAATGTAGGCGTTAACGCCCTCGGGGACGGTGATGGCACGGAGCTGATCGACGACGTCGCCGTTGAGAGAGCGGTCCTCAATACCTGCGGAAAGCACCGTTGTCCCGTCCACTGTGCCGGAGTCCGGCGTGAAGGGGGAGGACAGGCCGGTGATCTGACGGGTCTGCATGTAGATATCAACGAGCTGTTGCTCGCTGGCGTTGGTGACGACCAGTTTGATCGGCTCGGTGCGGAAGCTAGGGAAGCTCTCGTTGAAGTCATCCTGTGCCACGCGGGTGACCTGGTCTGGTGGGAGGTAGGTCTCGTTGATGCCGCCGAATTTCACACCCGCCAACGGCAGGGTGAGCGCGAGGAGGAGACCGACGATGGCGACGGTGACCAGCTTGGAGTGGCGCATGGCCCAAGCGGGGAAGCGGAACCAGATGGTGTCTTCGAGGCGACGGGCCTTGCGGCTAGCGCGGCGAACGGAAAGCTTGTCGATGTTTCGGCCCAGCATGCCAAACACTGCGGGCAGGACCGTCACGGAGAGTAAGGCAGCAAGTCCGACCGCAGAAATGGCACCATAAGCGACTGACTTGAGGAAGGCTTGCGGGAACACCAGCAGGCCCGACAAGGCCACGGCGACCATGAGGGCGGAGAACACCACCGTCTTACCGGCGGTCGCGTTCGTGGTGGTTACCGCCGTTTCTATGTCCACGCCTTTGTCTAATTCCTCCCGGAAGCGGGAGACCATGAACAGGCCGTAGTCGATGGCTAGGCCGAGGCCGAGCAGGGTGACCACGGACTGGGCGAACACGTTGACCTGGGTGACTCCGGCCAGGATGGAGAGGATGCCCAGGGAACCAGCGATGGAGAGCACACCAACGAGCAGGGGCATGAAAGCGGCGACGACGGAGCCGAAGACCACTAGCAGGAGGATGGCGACGACGGGGAGGGCGACAACTTCGGCGCGGACAATATCGCCTGCCATGCCGTCATCGAGAGCATCGGCCACGGCGGTGGCGCCGGCAACCTGGACGGTGACCCCTTCGGGAAGTTGATCGGGAACGAGCGCGTCCTCGATGGCGCGGAAGTCCTTGAGGGTCTGCTCACCATCGCCGACCAGGCCGATGGCGGCGAAAGCCTTGGTGCCGTCCGCGTTGATCAGCTGCGCATTGCGGGTATCAAAGTAGCTGGTGATCTTGTCGATCTGCCCGGGATGCTGTTCTTTCAGCTCCGTCAGCTGACTGGCCAGCGCGCCGAAGGTGGCCGGGTCGTTGAGCGTGCGCCCAGAACCTTCCGCCACTTCGTAGAGAAGGATAACGTCGCCGTTGTTGTCTCGCCCGAAGGTCTCGAGCTCGATCGCGGCGGCAGCGGTGGAGGAGGAACCTGGATCGTCCCAGCCTTCTTGGCTCATGCGATCGCCCAGGCGGAGGCCGAAGATAACGTAGATTGCCACGATCGCGGCGATGATGATCACCGGCACAATGCGGCGGTGGCGATAGGAAAAGTGACCCCATTTGAGGAACACGGCAATCCTCCTTTCCGGGAACGAAGCTTAGTGGTTGCGGCTAGATAGCAAGGCCGAGAGCGGGCGGAAGGGCTGCAGCCAGGCACCCTCGGACGGCAGGGAGTCGAGGCTGATGCGCGGCAGTGGCTCGCGGAAGACCCCGGGGATCTCCTCGAGGTCAACGAACGTGATCGAGTCGGAAGCCACTGCCCAGGAGGCGTGCTCGTGGAAACCGAGGACGGTGACGGGCAGGCCTTCGGCAGTCAGCTCGTCGATAGTGTCCTTAAAGTTCTGGCCGTCTGCGGAAGCGACAACCAGACCTTTGAGCACACCTTCTTCGTGCCGACGACGGATGTGCGCCAGCATGTCGGGATCGACGTCGGAATCCTCATCGGTCTTTGGTTTGGCGAAGACGGCGAAACCGACGTTGCGCAGGGCCTCCACCCAGGGGCGGATGACATCGGCGCCACCCGGGGTGACGTTGGTAAACACCGTCGCCTCGGCTTCGATGTGCTGGCCGGTCTCGTGTGCCAGGCGGCCGGCCTGGGCGAGCATCCAGCGGCCGATGGCGTCGAAACGCGGGCGGTAGGCGGCGGTCGGGCGGCCCCCGAGGATGGCACCGAGGCCCATGTCCAGGTTCGGGGCATCCCACACGAGCAGCAGGTTCTCGGGGCCGGGCGCCGCCGCAGCCGTGTAATGGTGGGTGGATTCGTGAAGATCGCTCACGGAGGGGTTCTCATTTCAGAAATAGGAGTTAAGCAGGCGTGTGGTTGCGCTGCCACAGAAATTCATTGATGGTGTGGTCTTTTTGCAGACCCTTGCCCTCAAACTTAGTGATCACCTGGCGGTCGGTGAGCTGCGGGCATTCTTCCCACGGCCACCCCCGGTATTCCAGGAGAGGTTCCACGTCGACGAGCTCGGAGATCCATTCGGCATAGTCCGCGTGATCGGTGGCCACGTGGAGGACGCCACCCGGCTTGAGGCGGGTGGCGATCAGGTGCAGGGTGCCGGATTGGATGAGGCGACGCTTGTGATGGCGAGCCTTCGGCCAAGGGTCGGGGAAGAAGATACGGACGCCGTCCAAGGACGCCGGCGCGATCATGCGGGCGAGGACCTCGACCCCATCCCCGCGCACCATACGGATGTTGTTAATGTCCCCGCGCACGACCGAGCCGAGGAGCTTGGCCAGGCCCGGCTTGTACAGTTCGACGGCAATAACGTTCGTGTCCGCCTCAAGCGGAGCCATCGCGGCGGTGGAGGTTCCGGTTCCCGAGCCGATTTCCACGATGGTGGGGGCGTTGCTGCGACCGAACCATGAAGGGACGTCGATAAGCTCATCGCTGAGGACTGTGCCCAGGTGGGGCCAGTTTTCCTCCCAGAGCTTTTCTTGGTTATCGGTGAGGGTTCCGCGCCGAAAACTCACCGCACCGAGGCGAGGGTAGGTGCGGCCGTCATCGCCGAAGTCAGTTTGCGGGGGGCGGCCAGCGGGCAGATCTCCAAGCGGGCGGGCACTATCAGGAAAATTGGAAGTAGACATCCCTTATATTGTCCTCTGGTCTTGGGCAAACTTCAATTCTCTGCCAGCCATAATCCCCTGCGGTTGCGGGATTAGTCCTGCCGGGTGATCATGTGGGCAACGGCATTCAGGGGGGGATGCGGGTGGAGACTCCGGACATGTTTATTCGTGCCGCCGACTGGGCGCATGGGCGCGAGTTTGGCTGCCGCGTGGGCATGGACCTGCGCCGGATCCTCGGCGAACTTACGGGCCCGCCCCGCGTGGGGGCATGCACGCTGGAGGGGAGCGTGCCGCTGCCCGACTGTGCGGAGATACGGGAGGTCACCGTCACGTGGCCTGGGCTTTCTTTAGGGATCGACGCCGCGGTGCTTGTGCACCCCGCGCCCCTGCCGCCTGAGGTTCGTGCGCGGATCCACACGGCCTCGCCGCTCGTGGTGGTGGTCGCCGAGCTCGATCGTTCCAGCTGGGAGTTCGTGCTCGCACGGGTCAAAGAACAGCTCATCGAGGTTCGCCTCCGGCTCTTGGCTGTGCAGTTGCGTTTGCTGGCTGCCCGGCATCCGGTGGTGGCGTCAGAGCTGGCGGGGATCGCCCGGGAGGCCGAGCCCCGTCGACCGCGCATCGCCGTCATCGGTCCGGATTCCGATGCCTGTGCGCAAGTAGCAGCAGCGGCGCGGGGCGTGGATGTCGTGGACCACTCGGATGTCGATGCGGTCCTCGCCGTCGCCCCATCCGCCGGCTGGGGTCCGGACGATGTGCCGACGCTTATCGACGCCGCCCGCCGCAGCGGCCGACTCATCAGCACTGCCGCGCTACCGCCCGGTGTCGACGGTACTGTCGCCGCCCCCGGCGACTTGGCCCAGGCCCTCGCCCGCCCACGAGCGGGCGTCGTGCCTGCCCCGCGGATCGGGGCGTGGCAGCGCGCCGCTGAGCACTGCGAACGTCGCCGTCGCCTGCTTTTCGACGCCCACCTAGTAGCACTCATCGCCCAGGCGGAATCGGACCCGGCGGCTGTACTCAGGGGTCTGCGCGCAGTGGCGCTTAGCAATTCGCTCCCGGAGCCGGGAAAGCCGCGCCTGGGTTCCCTCGCGCTGCAGGCCGTCGTGTTGGGGCTGGCCACCGGCGCCGCTATCTGCCGAGTGCTTTGGTGGTGGCAACCGGTGCTCGGCATCGTGCTGGGGTTGGGGGCTGGTGTGGCGGTGGGTTGGGTGCGGTGGGTAAGGGGGCGTCGAGAAGCACAGGTGCTTTGGGCGGAGCGGGAGGCTGCCCGACTGCGCCGTGCGACTGCCCTCGGTGCCGCGCAGCGCGACGGCCCGCAGCAGTGGCTGCACCGCAAACTGACTTTGGCGCGGGATTGATGAGGGGTTAGCGACATGGATCTGCATGGATTGGCAGGATTGGCGGGGGAGGGAGAGGGGCTCCGGCTGTACCTCGGTGAGCAGGAATGGGGATTGGGAGGGGTGGCCGGGGATTCGGTCACTTTGTGCGATGCGGAGGGTGCGACCGTTTATGCCGACCTTGATGGAGATGGAGATGTCGATCACATTTCCACAGTTCATGGCGATGGCCGCTATGAGGTCTATTCCGCCGACCCACACCGCGCGATGTGGGGATTAACCGACTTTGACCCACTGTGTGACCAACGTAACAGGGTGCTGGCCTGCGAAGATTCTCCCCAAAACACCCCCGAAATGAGGCAAAGAAAAGGTTCGCATCATGAGCAAACGGACATGTGGATTCGTATAGAGCATGGATAAGGCCCATGTAGGGCCAGGGAGGGGGTACAGACGGTTTGGGAAGCCCCCGCGAGTGGTGACAAGTCGATAATCTAGGGGAGGAAACTCTATCTAGTGACGCTTATGTCAAGGAGAACACATGACCACTGCCATCAAGGGCCTCGTTGGCCCCGCCCCGACCGACAACGAGAAGCTCCTCTCCTGGATTGCTGAGGCAGTGGAGCTGTTCCAGCCGGAGGCAGTCGTCTTCGCTGATGGCTCGCAGGAGGAGTGGGATCGACTGACTTCTCAGCTGGTTGAGGCTGGCACCCTAATCAAGCTGAACGAGGAGAAGCGTCCCAACAGCTTCCTCGCTCGCTCCAACCCGGACGACGTGGCCCGCGTCGAATCCCGCACCTTCATCTGCTCTGAGAAGGAGGAGGACGCTGGCCCGACCAATAACTGGGCGGACCCGGCAGCCATGAAGGCGGAGATGACCGAAGTTTTCCGTGGTTCCATGAAGGGCCGCACCATGTACGTCGTGCCCTTCTGCATGGGCCCGATCACTGACCCGGACCCCAAGCTGGGTGTCCAGCTCACCGACTCGGCTTATGTGGTGCTGTCCATGCGTGTCATGACCCGCATGGGCGCGGACGCACTGGCCAAGATCGGAACCAACGGCGACTTTGTTCACGCCCTGCACACCGTGGGCGCCCCGCTGGAGCCGGGCCAGGAAGATGTCACGTGGCCGTGCAACGACCTCAAGTACATCACCCAGTTCCCGGAGACCAAGGAGATCTGGTCCTACGGCTCCGGTTACGGCGGAAACGCCATCCTGGCTAAGAAGTGCTACGCCCTGCGTATCGCCTCCGTCATGGCTAAGGAAGAGGGCTGGATGGCTGAGCACATGCTCATCCTCAAGCTCATTTCCCCGGAGGGCAAGAACTACCACATCGCCGCCGCTTTCCCGTCGGCCTGTGGCAAGACCAACCTCGCCATGATCACCCCGACCATCGAGGGCTGGACCGCCGAGGTCGTCGGCGACGACATTGCCTGGCTGAAGCTGCGCGAGGACGGCCTCTACGCCGTCAACCCGGAGAACGGTTTCTTCGGTGTCGCACCGGGTACCAACTATGACTCCAACCCGATCGCCATGAAGACCATGGAGCCGGGCAACACCCTGTTCACCAACGTCGCACTCACCGACGATGGCGACATTTGGTGGGAGGGCATGGACGGCGAAAAGCCCGCTCACCTCATCGACTGGCTGGGCAATGATTGGACCCCGGATTCCGGCGTCAATGCCGCGCACCCGAACTCCCGCTACTGCGTGCCGATCGAGCAGAGCCCGGCCGCTGCCCCCGAATTCAATGACTGGCACGGCGTCAAGATCGATGCCATCCTCTTCGGTGGCCGTCGCGCGGACACTGTCCCGCTGGTCACCCAAGCATTCAACTGGGAGCACGGCACCATGATTGGCGCCACCCTATCTTCCGGTCAGACCGCCGCCTCCGCGGAAGCCAAGGTTGGCTCCCTGCGCCACGACCCGATGGCCATGCTGCCGTTCATGGGATACAACGCCGGAGACTACCTGCAGCACTGGATCGACATGGGCAATGAGGGCGGCGACCGTATGCCGGCCATCTTCCTGGTCAACTGGTTCCGCCGCGGCGAGGACGGCCGCTTCCTGTGGCCGGGCTTCGGCGAGAACTCCCGAGTTCTGGCCTGGGTGGTTGACCGCATCGAGGGCAAGGTCGACGCCGACGAGACCGTTGTTGGATACACCGCTCGCGTCGAGGACCTCGATCTGTCGGGTCTGGATACCCCGGTTGAGGACGTCAAGGAGGCCCTGAGCACCTCTCCCGCGGACTGGCAGCGTGACCTGGAGGAGAACGAGGAATACCTCGCCTTCCTCGGCCCGCGCGTTCCGTCCGAGGTTCATGCGCAGCTTGCGGCTCTGAAGGAGCGCATCGCTCAGGCCTAGCGGCCAAACTTGCGGATAAAAGGCCGGGCAGGGAATCACTGAATCAGTATTTCCCCGCCCGGTTTTTTGTATGTCAGATATTTGACATACTTGGAAGCAGAATCCTACCGACTTGATCCGGAGTTCACTTGCTGCCTGCGCATCCTCGCGTCTTGTTCATTACTGAAGCCCGCCTAGCCCGCAAGGGGGAAAGCTGGGTAGCGCTAGATGGCGTCAATGGTGATACACAGTGGCGACGCTACTCTCTAGATGACTGCGACACCGCCCTGCTAGCTCGTGCGACCCAGTCTCCGGGCGAGGGCGACCCAGTTTCAGTCTTCGACGTCATCGCACTCAGTAACTATCAAGGTCTGGGAGGTGCTATCAAGACTGCACCTCGGATTGCTCGCGAGATCTTCTCTGCTGTCCGATCTGCCGATCTTTTGGTGGTGCGTACCCCTGGCCCGCTCTCGACCTTGGCAGTTCTTGCTGCGCGTGTAAGCAAGATCCCCTATGCAGTTGAAGTCGTCGGTGACATCTACGAAGTCTTAGCTCTTGGCTCAATTCCAGGTATTAGGCGCTTGGCCCCGCTAGGGAGGCTTGTCACTCAGTGGATTTGCGCGGCAGCTTCAGCTGGGCGTTTCGTTACCCGTGAGACGCTGCAGCAGACGTACCCGGTTAAGAATGGCCCCACGATCGCCATCAGCAATGTTCAGATTGCAGATTCTCAGATATGCCAAACGCCCCGCTTGTCCCGCCACCACCGAAATGAACTCCGCCTTATTGCAGTGGGCACACAGGAAGTGCCCTACAAAGGCCACGACATCGCGCTTCAAGCGGTTGCTCTCTTGTGCAGAAATCATCCTTCCATCGATTTCTCGCTAGAGCTGGTCGGTGGAGGCAGACTCCACGAGGAACTCAAGTCGCAAGCCCAGACACTGGGAATCGACGACTCGGTGAGTTTTCGCGGGCAGTTGTCACCTAAAGAGGTAGTCGAGGCGATCGATAACGCCGACGTTCTCCTGCAACCTTCATTGTCGGAGGGATTGCCCCGGACAGTTATTGAAGCTATGTCACGAGCCCTTCCAGTTGTAGGGTCTCGCGTTGGTGGAATCCCGGAGCTCGTAGCGCCGGAATTCCTAATCAACCCAGGTGATGCGGAAGAATTAAGTAGTATTCTTGCATTGCTTCTCGACGACTCGGTCTACCACAAGCAGTCGAGCAGGTCGCTTGAAGAGAGCGCAAAATACGCTCTCTCGGAGCTTGATCATCGCTTCGCAACCTGGTCGGACTGGTTGAGCTCCATCGCTCACCGCCGCGAGGTAGTGGGGCAGGATATTTAGCTACTGAGACTTGTACCAGGCCAACGTCTCAGCAAGTCCTTCTCGCAGGTCCTTTTCTTTAACTTGGGGGAATAAGGTCAACAGCGAGGAATTAGCAGCCTGAGAGTGTTTAACGTCTCCTGGGCGAGGGTCTTCGTAGATTCGCTCGACCGGGGAACCGACCAGAGACTCTAGCTCGGTGAGGATTCCATGGAGGTCGGTGCGGGTATCAAAGGCCAGGTTGACCGGTTCGGGATGGCTCACCCGTCGCTCGACAGCGTCGAGTAGCACACTGCAAACGGTGCCTACGTAGGTGAAGCTGCGGGACTGGGTCCCATCGCCATAAATAGTTACCGGCTGGCCCTGGATGATGGCATCGAGGAATCGCGGGATTACCGCAGCGTAAGCATGTCCAACGCTTTGCCGGGGACCAAATACGTTGAAAAAGCGGAACGCGAGCGTCTCCATTCCGTAGGACTCCTGATGCGCAAGAACATACTGCTCTCCAGCAAGCTTCGTTACCGCGTATGGGCTCATGGCTCGGACCCACTCACGCTCGTGTTTCGGCAGGGCTGGGTTGCGCCCGTAAACCGAGCTAGACGACGAGAACACCAAGTGATTGACGTCGGCCCGGCGGGCAGCTTGCAGCACCGCAAGTGTTCCGTTGATGTTGACGTCATTGGTGCGGTGCGGGTCCTGAATACTGCGGGGCACGGAACCCATCGCCGCCAGGTGGACAATTGAATCGGCACCCTGGAAGACGGGAACGAGTTCTTCCTCGTCGAGAATGCTCATTTCCACGAAATCGAGGTCTAGGCCCTCCAGGTTAGCCTTCTCCCCGGTGGATAGGTCGTCGACGACAACGACGGAGTGTCCCGACTCCAGCGCGAGGCGTGCGAGGTTTGAACCAATGAATCCTGCTCCACCGGTAATGACGATTCTTGACATACGGTAATTACCTTCTTTTGCTCGTGGGTGGTTGTCTATCGAGATTCTTGACTAGAGGCGTTGAACGGCCTTGGAATTGACGTTGAGCTTTCCCCGAGTGTCCAGGATGACTGTGGACTGCGCTGACAGTTGTTCCAGGTCATACTCTTTGTGTGCCTGAAGAAAGACAACAATGTCAGCCGACTCCACGGCAGAGGAGAGATCCTCGACTCGCGCTAGAGGCTCTTTAGTTAGCAGACCATGGGACTCAGGCTGCCAGCTGTCAACGAAGGGGTCATGGTAGCTGATGTTGGCACCCCAGGAAGAAAGCTTGAAGTAGAGAGGATCAGCTGGGCTTTCGCGGCAGTCGCTGACATCGGGTTTGTAGGTGACTCCGAGGAGGAGAACCTTGGCTCCATTGACGGGGATCCGTTGTTCATTGAGGAGCGACCAGACGCGCTCGGCGACGTAGCTGGGGGCAGCGTCATTGATGACTTCGGCCATCTCGAGAAGCCGGAAAGGGTAACCCAGCTCGGACTTGACTCGGTGGCTGAGGTATTTCGGATCGACGGGGATGCAGTGACCACCTACGCCGGGACCCGGGCGGAAAGCCATGAATCCGAATGGCTTGCTCTCTGCGCAATCGATGGAGTCCCAGAGATCGATGTCGAGCTCGTGGCAAATTCGGACCATTTCGTTTACCAGTGCGATGTTGACGTGGCGGAAAGTGTTTTCAAGCAGCTTGGCCAGCTCGGCCTCCTTCGTGCCGCGCGCTTGGACGACTGTGTCGACAATTTGAGAGTAGAACTCCACCGCGTGCGATTGGCAGGTCGGGGTCACCGCGCCGACGACCTTGGGAGTGTTCTTCAATCCGTACTTGGGGTTGCCGGGGTCGATGCGCTCGGGAGAAAAGGCAATGAAGATATCGGTTCCGATGTTAAAGCCCAAATCCTGGATCGCAGGAACAAGGATGTCTTCTGTAGTTCCTGGGTAAACAGTTGACTCCAAAACAATCAGAGTCCCTGACCGGACATAGGTGGCGATATCCTTCACCGCTGATCGAACCGCGCGAAGGTCGGGACCACCTCGAGGATCTAACGGGGTGGGGACGCAAATAACCACGATGTCCGCTCGACTGATCACCTCGGAATCGGTGGTTGCAGAGAATCCTGCGGCTAGGGCCTGTGAGACCTGCTGATCGGTGATGTCATCTACATGAGATCTTCCTTCATTCAGCCGGTCGACCACCGGACCACTTCGATCTAAGCCAGTGACCCGGAACCCCACTTCCGAAGCACGCATTGCTAGCGGGAGTCCTACGTACCCCTGCCCAATGACGACTAGGTGGCGTTCTCCGGGAACTGATTGCTCAGGTTTGTGACCAGAGAGGTTCACGTAAATGTCCTTCCCGCGGGCTATATATAATAGTCCCCTTATGGCGATGATGATCAGGCTCAACTTCGTTCAGATTACTATGTCGAATCTGCGTATTTGATTGGCCCCGATGTAGAGGATGCTTTCCTGCGGAACTATGCGCCAATACGTCCGGTGGTATGTGCGGAAATGCTCCCTAGTTGCTTTCGAAAGTAAATACAGTGGAGGAATGTACATGATTTGGAAACTAAATCGCTTTTCTTATAGGAAACGATTTTGCAAAAATCAATCCAGCCGTTGATGCCTACAGTATTTACGCACCACAATGACCAGGTTGGATACCAGGAACTCGCGCAGGACTGGGACGCGCACCAACCACCAGGCCCACGCAGGGTGATATCGCGGGAAGCAGAGTTCCACCTGCGCCAACCCTCGCTGCTCCAGGGACGCCGCCCAGTGCAGCCCCGCACGGCAAGAGACGTCGAAAAGCGAGGTGCCGAAGCTGTTTTTCGGAGGGTGCCCGTGCCGACGGGCGTAACGATCACGCGCAAATCCGCCCCCGACATAGTGCTCCCACAGTCCCGTCTCGTGCCCGCCGAAGGGGCCGAGCCACACGGTGTAGCTGAGCACGCACAACCCACCGGGGGCGGTGACGCGCAGCATGTCCTCGCCCATGGCCCAGGGGTCGGGGACATGCTCGGCGACGTTGGAGGAGTAGACGACATCGAAGGAACCATCGATGAAAGGTAAGTGCGCGCCGTCGCCACGCACGGAGCCGGGTACGGCGATTCCGGCTGCGGCCATCTCGCCCACATCTGGCTCGACGGGCACGTACCGGGCGCCGCGCTCGCGAAAGGCGGCGGCGAAGTAGCCGGGACCGCCGCCCACATCGAGGACCTGCCGGCCCCGCAGGGTGGTGCCGGTGAGATCGCGCAGGAGGGCTTCGACAAGCATCGCTGTGTCCTCGGCGAGCGGGCGATAGAACAGCGCTGGATCGCTTTGTTCGTGGCGGATGGAGCGCAGGAGGGACAAAGATCGCCGAAGGGTCGCGAGGTGACGAGTGTGAGCGGGCACGAATCCATCGTGCCACGGCCGGGCAGGTAGGCTGGCGGCGCTATGAAGATCCTTCTGTTGTGTTGGCGCGATTCGACGCACCCCCAGGGTGGCGGCTCGGAACGCTACCTGGAACGCGTCGGCGAGTACCTGGCGTCCCAAGGTCACGAAGTGGTCTATCGCACGGCAGGGCACACCGACGCCCCGCGTCGTTCCCTGCGCAACGGGGTGCGATTTTCCCGCAGCGGCGGCAAGTTTTCGGTCTACCCCAAGGCGTGGGGTGGAATCCTGCTGGGCCGGTTGGGCGTGGGCACGCTCGCGGGCATCGATGCCATCGTGGATACTCAAAACGGCATCCCCTTCTTCGCGCGCCTCGTTTCCGGAGTGCCGACGATCCTGCTCACCCACCATTGCCACCGCGAGCAATGGCCCGTCGCCGGCCCAATCATCGCGCGCGTGGGCTGGTTCTTGGAGTCTCAGGTCGCCCCGCGCGTGTACCGTGGCGCGCCTTATGTGACGGTGTCGCAGGCCTCGAAGGACGATCTGGTCGACCTTGGGGTTCGGGCCCAGGATATTCGCATCATCGAAAACGGCATTGACCCCGTGCCCGCGCACGTGCCCCAGCTCGCCGCGGATGGAGTGACCCACCTGGTCACGCTATCCCGGTTGGTGCCGCACAAGCAGATCGAGCACGCGATGGATACCCTCGCTGCGCTCGCGCCGGGCCGTGAGCTGGTCTTGGACATCGTCGGTTCTGGCTGGTGGGAGGACGAGTTGAGGGAATACGCCGTCGCCCGCGGCATCTCTGATCACGTGGTATTCCACGGCCAGGTGACGGAGGACTACAAGCACGCCCTCCTCGCCCGTGCCGCTGTCCACCTCATGCCCTCGCGCAAGGAAGGCTGGGGGCTGGCCGTGGTTGAGGCCGCGCAACACGGGGTGCCGACGGTCGGGTACCGCCAAGCCGGTGGCCTCCGCGACTCCATCCGCGACCACTCGACGGGCCTCCTCGCCACTGATGAGGCCGATCTCACGCGCCTCACGGCGCTGTTGCTTGACGACGCCCCCCTCCGCCACTCACTGGGCACCGCCGCGAAGCAGTGGGTCACCGATTTTTCCTGGGCTACGACGGGTGCGCGTTTCCACGAACTCCTCGTCGAACAAGCAGCACCCCGCAAGGAATAAGTAGCCAGCTGAGCAGCAAAATCGCTCCCGGCCAGATAGTCATGGGACCTTCGCCGGTTTCGTGGATGTTCTCCCCGTCGACGATGAGGCCGACCCCGAGATACTGCAGCGTGGCCATATCGCCCTGATCCCAAGCATTGCGTGCTTCTATCCACCGGACGGACGGGGCATCGACCAGCACGCCATCGACGACGAGGGCCCCGGACTCCACGGTGGAAAGCGCCTTGTTCACGGGGTTGAGCACCGTTCGACCATCGGGTAGCCAGACGATGGCGGGTGCATCGACAAAATAGACGTCGCGCCCGGCGGCCCGCTCGACCAGGGCTTCGGAGTACAAAGGGGCCGTCGTAGGGGTCAATTGCTTGAGGGCGACGGGGGCATCGGGGACCTGGAGCAGCGCGAGCGCCATGACCAGTCCCGCCACCCAATTCCGCAGGGAGGCCGCGGCCATCACGTAGGCAGGTAGGGCAAGGATGACGAGCTTGCTGCCATCACGCAGGAGCCCGGCGCCGGGGATCGAAATCACGGCCCAGTTCAGGAGTCCGGGGAAAAGCCAGATCGCGCACGCTCCACCGAGGCCGAGTCCAGCTAGAACGAGCAACGGGGTGGGCACCTGGCGGGCACCCAAGAGCAGCAAGCCAAACATGACTACCCCAGCCAGAGCGAAGCCGGCCTCCCGGGAGGCCGGCACCGCGTCAGCGTTCCAGATCCCGCCTAGGCCAACGAGCGAGCCGAGGGTGCCCACCCACCCCTCAGCGCGGGGAATGAAGGCCTCCACGGAATAGCCAAAAGTGCTGGAGATCAGCAAAATCCCCGGTATCACCCACGGGAGGGTAGCGATGAAACCGATCAGCCCCGTTACCCAGCGGAGCCTCCCACGGGTGACCGCCAGGCCGGTGGCCAGGGCGAAAAGTGCCCCCGTGGGGGTCAGCGACGCTGCCCACATGGCCAACCATGTGATCTTCATTCGTCCACTGAGGCCGGCGGCGGCGATAAGCGGAAGGAGCCAACCGGCAATGACTAACGACCAATGGCCCTGCAGGAATCGTTCCACCGCGAAAGGATTCCACAGCGTGATCGTGACCGCCGCACACCGGCCAAGTACCCCGGCTCCGGCCAGACGGGCGAGCCACAGCGCCCCGGCGACCCCGGCTATCGCGCCGGCGAGGATGAGCAGACGGGCAAACCAGGAAGCGGGCATGACCATCCCCGCTAGGGCCAGCAACCCGTCTTGGGGGACGTTGCGGGCCGGGAGATCACCGCTGCCCAGGGCTCCGGGGGACAACGCCGGGGAGTCAAGGACCAACATATCGCGCAGGGCCAACTGGCCCGGCAGAACCAGTGGCCACAGGACCGCGGCGAGGAGGAGGCCGGCGGTGAGCCACGGGAGCGTCGATAAGCGCGAAGACCTCAGGGTGTCTCCTCCACACGGCGTCGCACCAGGATCAACACCACGCCCCATACGGTGAGGAAGAAGGCTACTGCCTTGGCCAGGTAGGCGAAGGCCTGGAGCAGGGTGAGGCGCTGAAGTCCTTGCTCGGCCAACGCTGTCTGCGCGCTGGTGGTGGCCTCGTCCCACTGCATCGTGGAGTAGAAGAAGGTGTGAGTTGGGGATGGGTCATCCGCGAAGGCGCGGGCCTCCTCGTCACTTCCGGCGAAGAAAACATGGGTGAGCTCGCGATAGTCGAGGATCGTGCCGGTATCCGGCTGGACCCAAAAAGTGCGTTCCACGGTGAAATAGGAAGTCACTGACACCACATCAGTGGGTTTGTGCCCACAGCGTTGCAGCTGCTCAGGGGAGTAGAAACGATCGGCGCGGCCCGTCAGTTCTGTGGAAGTGGAACCGCTCGCGCTGCCCGGAATGAAGGCCTGCGACATGTCGGGGGCAAGGTTGCGGGGGGTGATTGTGTGGGTGAACTCATAGGCCTTGAGGCCCTTGTGCTCGAGTTCGTCGACATAATCGATTGGTTCAGACTCCTGCGTGAGGCGCTCAAAGTAATCGTAGGACTTGCGCTCGGCGGGAAAAGGGAAGAAAAACTGCAGTCCCTGGCGGGTAAATGCGGAACTGTCGTAGCCTACATCCGCATCCGGGATGACCAGGCGCATGGAACTATCTGGGTCGGGGACAGGATAAGCCGTCGAGCGGTTGATGCGCACGTGGTCCTGGATTTCGGCGACGGGTGCGTCGAACATGTACATGGTCAGCGCCGAATCGACGTTGATCTCGGAGCGCTTGTCCGTCGCGCTCGTCGTAGTCACCTGTTTGAAGT
This sequence comes from Corynebacterium atrinae, assembly GCF_030408455.1. Taxonomy (NCBI): domain Bacteria; kingdom Bacillati; phylum Actinomycetota; class Actinomycetes; order Mycobacteriales; family Corynebacteriaceae; genus Corynebacterium; species Corynebacterium atrinae. The sequence goes on along the minus strand of NZ_CP046977.1, from coordinate 2,537,797 downwards.
AGGAGGTCCCCTCGATGACCAGGCAGGAGTAGGGGACCTCTGTAAAGCTGCGGCCCTGGCACTCCGGGCGAGTGGCATTTTCCGGGGGAATGACTTCATCCCGCCAGGCTGCCGGGTCCAGACCCAAAGTGGCTGCGGGCTCCGTGGACACAGTCTGCGACAGGCCCACGGGCAGCGGCCTCATGAAGTTGATAACCAGCGGGGGAACGGTGGAGCCCGCGAAGAACAACAGGCCCGCGATGAGGAAAATGAGGAGAATGACTCTTCGGCCGCCGCGGGCACCCCGAGTCAACCCTGCTCGCGCTGGGACTGGATTGGACACAGGCATCCTTCCACTATGCTCGTTCGCAATAGAGAAAACTCTCGGGAGGTGGCGAGGCTGTGGTAAATCCGCCGACGCAACCGAATCGATTGCAGGGCTCACAGCCAGATATTTCCCCATCCTACAAAAGCGGGCACATCCCGGCCTTGGAGGGCCTACGCGCCGTGGCGGCTCTGGGCATTCTGCTCACCCACGTGGCTTTTCAAACTGGCGTGGATCCGGCCTCGACGGTGGGATCGATCCTCGCGCGCTTCGACTTCTTCGTCGCGGTGTTCTTTTTCCTCTCTGCCTTTTTGTTGTGGCGCCGACACCACGCCGATCGCACGGGTCCCGAGATCGGCCGCTACTTGTGGAAACGGGCGGGCAGGATACTGCCTGGCTACTTGTTCTGCGTCGTTGCGGTCATAGTGTTGCTTCCAGAGGCCTCCCGGATGAGCTGGTCGCAGATCCTGGCCAATCTCACCCTCACGCAGGTGTATGTCCCGGATGCATTGGCGCCCGGCCTGACACACCTATGGTCACTGAGTGTTGAGGTCGGGTTCTATCTGGCCCTGCCGCTCCTGGCCCTGCTCATTGGGGGTTTCCCGCGGAAGGTGCGCATCCTCCTCATCCTGGGGGCGGCTTTGCTCAGCCTCGGATGGGCCTACCTGCCCTTCGTCGCCTCCACTCCTGCCGACGGTGTGGCCAACCGACAGATCTGGCCACCAGGCTTCGCGTTGTGGTTTGCCCTGGGGTTGCTGGCTGCTGAGATAGAAGGGCGTGTGCCACGGCGAGTTGAGCGATTGTTGCGTGTGCGCTGGCCGTGGTGGATCGCCGCGATCCTGGTGGCCTGGGTGGCGGGGCAGCCGTGGTTTGGGCCCGTGGGGCTCACCCATCCCGAGCCCGGTGAATTCGTTCTGCGCGTCCTAGCCGGTGCGGTCTTCGCAGCCGTGATCGTCGGACCCGTCGCCCTGGCTCCGAGTGAAAAGGGCTGGCTGTGCAGCGCTCCTATGCAGGCGCTCGGGCGATGGTCTTATAGCATCTTCCTTTGGCATGTGGCGATGCTGTCGGTGGCCTTTCCCTTGTTGGGGATTGGCCCCTTCCAAGGCGCAACGGTCCAGGTCCTCGTACTTACCGTTGCCTTGAGCATTCCGGTCGCGGCGGCCAGCTACGTCTTCGTCGAGGAACCCGGCAACAGGCTCGCCAGGGCGGCCGCACATAGGAGCGCGACCACGAGCGAATCACCGGCATAGTCGGCGCTGGGCCAGGGGCCGCGGGCCAGCCAGGCCCCAGAGATAAGGACTGGCACCGTGGCCATAATGCTGGTGGGGAATATGGTTACCCGCCGGATCACCAACGCTGCCGCCCCGGCCAACCAGCCGGGCCAACCAGCCGTCAGCCCAATGCTTACCGCGGCGAGGACGAGGAGTCCGAGCCCGGTGCCCGTTGTTACCGCCAGGGTGGGGTCGGCCTGCCAGCGGCCGCGGCGGGTCAGAATACCGATGGCCGCCAACAATGTGAGACCACCGAGGAGGGCCCCACCGAACAACGACCACCGGTAGGGAGCCTCGCCAGCGAAGCTGAACTGCACGACCCCCGCGGTGCCGGCCGGGACCAGGAACGCCTGGGTGGCGGCGTCGATAGTCATGGGGACGAGCTCCTGCTCACCGAGGTGAGCCCGCAGCCCCGGGTTGGCGGCGCGGCCGGTGATGAGCAGTCGCGCTGAGTCGTCAGCCATGAGCGCTCGGCCGGTCATTGACCACGGTGGGGAGGGGGTGAAGCCCTCCTCGGTGAGGCTGATCCACTGGGCGCGGGTTTCCACGCGGTGCTGCCCGGCGGGCAACTCGATGAGATCGCCCCGGGAGTATTCGACGCCGTCGATAGTGACGGGGCGTCGGTTCGGTGCCTCCAGCCGCACGCTCATCGGGCGGGGGGCGGTGAAGCTGCGGATGAGCACGCCGGTGTCGACGAACAGGCGCTGGAAGAGGAATTGGCGCACGTCCGGTGAGGTATCGGGGACAGTGACCAGGCGGGAAATCTCGTGTCCGGCGATGGCCACTTCCGCCAAGCCGACGGCCTGGTTGGAGGTGAGCGTTACGCGAACATCGGCGACGATGCCCGGCAGCTGCACCTCAGTGGGTTCATTAGCGGTTAGTTCCACGGTGAGGTCGTTGACCACGACCGTCGCCGAGTCGGTGGCGGTGACTGTTACCAGTGGGTTGACCACCGGCTCGGAGGGAGTGAGCTGCAGCCACTGGCCCTGAGCTGCTCCGGGGGTGGGCCACCACGCAGTGTCGAGGCGCTGGTCCACGCTGGCGGTGAGCGAGCGGCGCGGGTCGGCCCCACCGAAGCTGGTGGCGTCAGCGGCCGAGCTACTGGCGGCGACCTCGCCGCCGCGGGACTCCACCCGGGTGAGGGGACCTACGCTGGGATAGTCCGGGACGGCGTTGCTCACATCGGAGCCTTCGCCACGGTTGGCCAGCGGTGCACTGGTGGCACCGTGGAGGGTGCCGTAATTGCGCACCGTCAGCAGGGGAGTATCGGTGACCACGTCGGCGTCGCGGTCGACGAGCTTCCTGGGCCCAGGTCCGGAGAGCGCATCCAGCAGCGCGAGCGACTCGCCTCCGCCGGCCACGCGGACAGGGGCGGCATCGCTGATCATGAGGTCGGCGTGGGGGTCGAACAGCACGATCTCGATCTGGTCCTCCGCGCCGAAGGTGGTCAGCGTACCGCCAGTCGCGTCGGCGAGGGCGTGGGCATCAATAGCAGTGGGGGTACCAACGAGGTCGTGGCGGACGAGGACGGCGCCAATGCCCAGACGACGGAGGGCGTGATACCCAGCTGCGGGATCGTGGTTCAATACCGCCATTACCCCGTCGAGCCCCCGGATGGCCTCCGGATTGACCAGGGGCACGGCATCGCGAACCGCCCACGGGATCTCGAGCAGCGGCTGGGCGGGTTCGTCGCGGGTCCACCCCCAGGTCTGGCGGGCGAAGGAGGCCTCCGGGGTAATAAGGGTCCGGGTGCCAGCTGCTTCCGAGTTGAGGTAATTCGCCGCCTCCTGCCAATAGGAGGGCACGTGCTCATAGGCCCCGCGCGGCAGGAGCCGATCCGACCAGGCCGGCGCCAGGGAGGCCGCTGCGATGAGGACCACGAGGGCACCGGCCACCTGCCGTCGACCCCCATGTGCCGTACCCATACCCGCAGGTAAACGCAACATCGACCCCAGCCCGGCGAGCCCCACGAGGAGCGGAAGGCGCACGAGAAGGTCAAACTTATGCAGGTTGCGCAGGGGGGCGCCCGCGCCGTCAAGGAACGACAACCACGGTACGGCCAGGGGCCCGTGAGCGGCGCCCAGAATGCCGACGCCCACGAAAAGCATGCCGATCCAAAGATGGCGCAAAGGGAGGTCGCGCCGGGTCAGTCCCCACAGGCCAAGAGCGGCTACCGCCACGGTAGCTAGGACAAACACCGGGGAAGAAACGAGAACGGTGCCCGCTAGGCGTTCGGTATCCACAAACGGTGCCCAGCTCGTCGTGCCGCGAAGGACTTCGACGAGGTTGAGCCAACGGGTGGTGACAAACGAGGACTCGATGTAGTCCGTGAACGGGGCGGAGTAGCGGCCCAGCACCAGCAGCGGGCCGATCCACCAGAGGCTGACCAGGAGGCAGCCGACCAACCAGCCGAAAAGAGTGCGGGCAGCGAAAGTGTCACGTCGCAACACTCGCCACAACAAGAGCAAGCCTGCCGGGGTACAGGCCGCGAGCGTGGCCGTGGCGTTGACAGACCCCATGAGTGCGACAGGGATGGTGGCCGCCGCCACGGCCCGCCAGCCCAGCTTTCCCAGCACCGCCACCATGACCCAAGGGGCGAGCATGACCGGCCAAGTCTCAGAGGAGATCGAGGTCAGCGTGCTCAGTGAGCGGGGCGAGAGCGCAAACAGGAGCGCCGCCAGCACCTGGAAAGCGGGGCTGCCGATGCGCAGGCGCTGCACCAGCAGGAGAAACCCGCTGAACCCAACGCCGAGCACCAACGTCCACCACATTCTCTGCGCCACCCAACTCGGCAACACATCGGTGAGCAGGAAGAACGCCCCTTGGGGGAAGAGGTAGCCATAGGCCTGGTTCTGCAATTGCCCGAGGGCGAAAGTATCCGTCCAGGCGTGTAAAGCGCCAGCTAAGAAACCGGCAGGGTTGGCCGCCAGGTCATGCTTGGTATCCGCCGAGGTACGTCCCGGTGATTGGGCCCACACCAACAGGGAGATGAACAGCCAGCCGATCAGGTGCTGGACGGGCGGGCGCCGGAGCATAGGGGCGGTGTTAGCCGCGAGTGCCGTACTCAGGGCCGCCCAAGAGGGCATCCTCGGCGGGGACCGCGTTTCCCTGCGGCACGGTGTCTTGCCCGGAGAATGTCGCGATCCCGATGATTGAAATGATGCCCAGGGCAATTCCCACAACCGCGCTGGCCACCACGGAGCTCAAGGCGCGGCGGCGGGCGGTTTCGGAGGAATTGGCCATGGCTCGGAATTTTAGCAGGACTATTCCCCGAATTCTTCCGGCCCTTCCGCCGGTGGGACGATAAACACAGGGATGCCCGCGTTCTGCAGGACCGAGCCCGCGGTTGAGGGCTGCCAAAGGGATCGCCAGCCGCTCATCGCCCGTGTGCCGGCGACGATGACATCGGGGCGAAGCTCCTGGGCGGCGTCGACGATCGCGCACCAGAGGGCAGTTTCCGCCTCCACGAGGTGGGCGCGGGCAGTCAAGCCGAGGGATTCGGCCAGCTCCATCCCCTCCCGGCAGGTGCTGCGCGCGGTGGCGTAGGCCGGGTCCTCGTCTTCGGCGCCGGTGACCCATTCAGCCTGGTGCAGTCCTGACATGCCGATGCTGCGGGCCGCGGTGCGGTGCATGGGCTCCCACGCCGTGAGGATTTCTACTTCGGTGGGCACGAGGAGCCGGGCGGCGTAAGTCATGGCGCGCCGCGCTTCGGCAGAGCCGTCGTAGGCGATGAGCATGGTGGTGGACACGGGGACTCCCTTTTCGCCGGTGGCATGGTGGCCCTGATTCTATCTGGGCGCTCATTCGGGCACACTGGTTGTGTGTTTATGAAGCAGGTGACATCGGTGGCAGCCGCCGTGGCGGCGTCCTGCCTCCTCGTCGGCTGCTTTTCGACGTCCCCCTCGCCCGACCCTGCGGGCACCGTCCACGGTGCTCCGGCGGCGTCGATAAGCTCGGTTCCTCCGCCGGACCCGGTCCGTGAGCGCGTGCCGCAAGACCAGCGGGCCAAAGTGGCGTCTCTCCTGGTGGTCGGGGTGGCGAATTTTGATGATGCGCTGGCGAAACTGCAGCAAGGCGCCGGTGGAATTTTCATCCCGAGCTGGGCGGATGCGGAGCTCCTGACCGCTCAGGGGCGCGATATCACCGAGCTGCGGCGCGTTATCGGGCGGCCATTTTCGGTGTCGATTGACTTCGAGGGCGGCCGCGTGCAACGCCACGAGGAGGTGCTGGGCTCGCATTCCTCGCCGCGCGAGCTGGCCTCAACAATGAGCGTCGAACAGGTTGAGGAGCACGCTCATCGCCTGGGTGAGTCCTTGCGCAGGCATGGGATCACGGTCGATTTCGCTCCGGTCATCGACGTTGATACCGCGGCGCTTGATGTCGTCGGCGACCGCGCTTTTTCCACCGATCCCACCCGGGCGGGGGAGTACGGTGCCGCCTTCGCTCGGGGCCTGCAGGCCGCCGGGATTACTCCCGTGTTCAAGCATTTCCCTGGGCATGGGCAAGCTAGCGGGGATACACATTACGAACTGGCGGTGACTCCTCCGCTGGATCAGCTCAAGGCCCATGATTTGGTCCCGTACACCATCGCCCTGCGCGAAAAGCGTGCCGCCGTGATGGTGGGCCACATGGTGGTGCCCGGTTTAGGTGAGGCGCTGCCCGCCAGCCTCAATCCGGCCGCCTACCAGCTACTGCGCAGCGGGGAGTACCCCAATGGCATCCCCTTCACTGGCCTGATTTACACCGACGACTTGGCGGGGATGCGGGCGATTACGGATAAGCACCCGCTGCCGCTGGCGGTGTCGATGGCGATTGCGGCGGGCGCGGATCAAGCCCTGTTTTCCTCCGTCTCGGATTTTAATGATGTGATCAGTAGCGTCGAGGCGGCCGTCAACACTGGCCAGATCCCCCAACAACAAATTGATGATTCCGCCTATCGGGTGCAACGGCAGCTGCTCGACTCAGGCCTCTAAGCGTGCACTCTGGAGTATGTGTTTCCTGGGTGAGCCGGTTAGTGTGTGACGTGTGAGTAAGTCAAACAGCCACGCCAAGGGTGGTAGCCGTCGAGTGACCCGGATCGTCGGGGGCACCCTCGTCGGCCTCATTGCGGTCGGCGGCATCGCCTACGGCATTGATTACGCCCTGACCAAGGGAAATATCCCCCGCGGCACCACGGTTGGCGGCGTCGCGATCGGCGGGATGGAACCGACTGCCGCGCGCGAGCTGCTGGAAACTGAACTTGGTGATGTCCCGACCCGCGCCGTCGACGTCCGCGCTGGCGAGATGGCTACTACTTTCGTCCCCGCCGAGGCCGGCATGGTCATTGATTGGCAGCAGACCGTCGACGACATCGGCACCGAATCAGCGAACCCGCTGGTCAAACTCAATGGCCTATTCGGCGGCAACTCCGAGGCGCCCATCGCCTCCCACGCCGACGAGGCGCTCCTCGCCCCCCAGCTCGAGCACTTGCAGGCACAGCTGACCCGTGATCCCGTCGATGGAGCTGTTTCTCTTATCGACGCCCGCGTCAACATCACCGATCCCATCAACGGTCAGTCCGTCGATGGCGCGCAACTGCGCACCGTCGTCACCGCCGATTGGCTCAACCCCTCCGGGGTTGAGGCCGACGCTAACATCACGCCCCCGGCCATCGATACCGACGACGTCGACAAGGCCGCCAAGGGTGACGCCGCGAACGCGTTGACCTCTGCCATCTCCGTCAAGGGCCGCAACGACGTCACCGGCGTCATCGATCTTCCCCGCATGGGCGAAGTGGTCACCTTCGTTCCCGATGCCGGGGCCCTGCGCACCGACATCAACCACGAAGCCGCCCAAGCAATCCTTACCGAAGCGCTAGGCGAGACCGAGAAAAGGAAACAAAACGCCCAGATCGCCTTCTCTGGCTCCTCCCGCACCGTCACACCCAGCGTCGACGGCGAAAAGATCAACTGGGAGACCACCCTCGGCGAGCTCAACGAACGCATCCTCTCCACTAGCGAACCCAAGCGCACGTGGGACGCCGAGTACGAGGACGACCCCGCAACCTTCACCACCGAAATGGCCCAAGTGGCAACGTTCAACGAGACCGTGGGTAGCTTCACCACCTCCGGATACTCAGCCTCCTCCGGAGTCAACATTTCCCGCGTCGCCTCCGTGGTCAACGGTGCGATCGTCGCGCCCGGCGATACCTTCTCTCTCAACGGCTACACTGGGCCCCGCGGTGCTGCTCAGGGGTACGTGGATTCGGGCATCATCATTAACGGCCGCGCAGGCGAGGCAGTCGGTGGCGGCATCAGCCAGTTCGCCACCACCCTCTACAACGCCGCGTACTTCGCCGGCATGGAAGATGTGGCCCACACGGCCCACAGCTACTACATCTCCCGCTATCCCGCGGGCCGCGAAGCCACCGTGTTCGAGGGGGCCATCGATCTCAAGTTCCGCAACAACTCCAACTATCCGGTCCGCATTGACACCTCCGTCGGCGGCGGCGATGTCACGGTCACGTTGTCAGGCGTGAAGACCGTCACCGTCGAATCCGTCAACGGCGGGCGTTGGGCCCCCACCCAGCCGCGCGAGCAACGAGTCTCTGGCTCGGGCTGCATCCCATCCGGGGGTGCCCCCGGCTTTACCACGTCGGATACCCGCATCATCCGCAACCTCTCGGGCGGGGAAATCTCCCGCGAGACCCAGACCACCGTGTACGACCCGCAGCCGATCGTCCGCTGTCCCTAAGCTGCCGCGCGCAGCTGCGCGCGCGAAAGTTTGATCCTGCGAGCACCAAAGTATGACTGTGCGCGTACGAAAGTTTGATTTAAGGAGACTCATGTCCAACGAACGCGTCTACGCCTACCCCTTCTCCGACATCTACACCCTCTACGTGGCCAAGGTCGAACGCAAGGACAGGACTGTCGCTGAGCTCGACGAGGTTCTCACCTGGTTAACGGGCTATTCCAGTGCGCAGCTGCGCACTTTCGAGGGAGATCTCCGGGACTTCTTCGCCCAAGCCCCGGCGATGAATCCACACACGGGACTGATCACCGGCGTGGTCTGCGGGGTACGCGTCGAAGAGATCGAAGATCCCCTCATGCAGCAGATCCGCTGGATGGATAAGCTCGTCGACGAGCTGGCCAAGGGGAAGAAGATGGAGAAGATTCTCCGCGGGTAGCGGACCGGTTAGTCGTGCACTCGATCTGTTTGCAAAGTCTCCGCTGTGAAGTGGGGACCGACATTGGGAGCACTCCCCTGGCTAGGGTCTCTTGCTAAGCCTCGGGTCGGTCCGAGGTTACTTGGTCAAAGAGGGAAGATTGAATGGCTTCGTCGAACTGTAATGTGTATTCGGTTCCGTCTGTGGAAACGAAGTGTAAACCCTCTGGTGTGACAGTGACATCCGAACCTCGAAAGTCAAGGCAGATCGCGGGTGAAGGAACGTCACCAAGTGATGCTCCCTGGACTGCCCGCACTAAGGCCTCACGTGGTGGTCTCGCGTAACGCATGGTGGTTGCTACGGATGCATGCCCCAGCAGACGCTGCACCGTCAAGATGTCACGATCCACTTCGTAGGCCATAGTGGCGAAACGGTGCCTCAAGGTGTGCGCTGTCCACTTGCCTGGCAAGGCTGCGCTGAGAATTGCCGACGCGGAGTGTGGCGTCAGATGCTTTCCACGTTGAGAAGGGAATGCCCATCCGTTCACCCGATTGCACCATTCCAGTAGCTCAGAAGCGAACTCTTGGCTTATCGGCACTGAGCGCTTCTTGTTACCTTTCCCGTGTACCCGCAGTACTGGGCCAGTGAACTCCTGTTCTATATCATCGCGATGAATCAACACAATCTCTCCGATGCGTAAGCCGAGCGTCGCCCCTAAGTGAATCATCAGAGCTACGCGAGGGTCAGCTGTCCTCAACGCCTCGGCGATGGCTTCTTCTGGCGCGGGACGGGGCTCACGGGGTGGTGGCGGTGGGCTTGTTAAAGAGTGTGTGGGGTTGGCGGCGCCGGTCCTTTCATGCAGGTGCGTGAAGAACTGACCGTAGACGATGTACGCGCTTCTGCGAGTCACGCTCGCCCACTTCTGCTTAGCACACCACTCTTCGAGAGATTCTGTGCTCACCGATTCTGGCGAGCAAGCCAAACCCCGAGCTAGCTGGGAGACATGGGAACGGTACAAGGCGATGGTAGAGGAGCTTAGGCCCTTCGCGTGAAGGCTTGAGAGCCATGAAGAAACAGCCCAATCCCAGCTGGTGGGGATACTCATCTGTTGACTATTATTCATAGCTCACGTTACATCCGACCCATTGGGCATCGCATTTGGTGACAATGCCGACATTAAGGCTGAGCCAGAGGAACGACAAGTCAGGAACATTAACCCGTACCTGGTAGACGGCCCAGACGTGTTCGTAGAGAAGCGTTCCAAGCCATTGGCTGACTTGCCTCGTGTTACCAAAGGCTCGCAGCCCACTGATGGGGGAGCTCTCTTGGTGGAGCCGGAAGATTATGAAGCCATTATGGCTGACCCAATCGCCGCTCAGTACGTCAGGCCATTCGTAGGGGCGAAGGAGCTAATCCACGGGCTGCCAAGATGGTGCTTATGGATTTCAGACAGTGAGGTAGACAAAGCCCGCAAATCGCCTGTCGTCGCGGAACGCCTTGCACAAGTGACCCAGTTTAGATCTGCGAGTAAAAAGGCTGGCACGAGAGCTTTGGCAGCAATCCCGCATCAATTCGGCGAACGGAGACAACCGACACACGGATACGTATGTATACCGAGACATTTCTCTGAGACTCGGGATTTTGCGACTGTCAAATGGTTCAATGAAGGGGACATTTCAGGCGATGCCAACTTTACGGCCGATGATCCTGACGGATTCCTCTTCGCCATAATCTCTAGTTTGATGTTCATGACCTGGCAACGACTCGTTGGCGGAAGGCTAAAATCAGACCTTCGTTTTTCAAATACGCTAGTTTGGAACACATTCCCTCTTCCCACTCCTAGTGTTGAAGAACGCACTTCAATAGTAAAAGCCGGCCAACACATCGTTCACGTTCGGTCAGCTCTATCCGATGGTTCTCTCGCGAATATATACTCTAAGACCCCCTTAGATGACGAGCTCCGTGACGCACACTTTGCACTCGATGCTGCTGTCGATAGACTCTTTAATCTTGACATGTCATCAATCGACCAGCGTGAGCGAGCGCTTATTAAAAGCTACCTGAAGCTTAGTCAGTAGAAGCTAATCGAAGGTACTGGGAAAATAGGGCCTCAATACGCTGCCCTTCCGAGGTGGGCCCGGTGAGGCCAAATGCCAAATCTACCAACTCGTCCAGAATTTCGTGAGAATGCTTTAGGTCGGCGAATATCCCCAGTTCAGAGTATTGTTCGGCCAGCGACTGGCCATCTGAAATCTCCCTTGCTTCCAAGATTTGCGCTCCTGCGGCAACGATGCGTTCACGCAGCTCTTTTTGCATCGGAGGTATAGGGAAGTTGTTCCAGACTACTGTATTGGAAAACCTAAGACGAGATTCAAGTCTTCCGCCAACGAGTCGTTGCCAGGTCATGAACATCAAACTAGAGATTATGGCGAAGAGGAATCCGTCAGGATCGTCTGCGGTGAAGGCCAGGTTGCTAGCGATGACTGAGTGGTCCAAGTGGCGTGCGGTAATATAAGCTCGCCGTTCACTGACAACCGATGGGACGCAGACATAGGGGGTTAAGGCAGGGCGGCGCTCGCCGAATAGGTGTGGCGTCTGTGCCAGCGATCGAGTAGATTCCTTCTTGCTCTCTAACCGGAATTGCCTTACGGCACCAACTCGTTCACTCAGGACTATCGACTCTTCGATTTCGTTTGGTGCCGCGTTTACGAGCCATAGGCACCACCGAGGAAGCCCGTGAATGAGTTCCCGCGCTCCTACGAATGGCCTGACGTACTGAGCGGCGATTGGGTCAGCCATAATGGCTTCATAATCCTCTTGTTCAACGATCAGAAATCCTCCATCGGCTGGCTTGGACCCATATCTAGTCGCTGGCAGGTCCGCCAATGGCTTGGAACGCTTCTCTACGAACACGTCTGGGCCGTCTACCAGGTACGGGTTAATGTTCTTGACTTGTCGTTCCTCTGGCTCAGCCTTAATGTCGGCATAAGTGAAGAGCCTGCGCGGGGCTCGAGTCCCCCTTTCGAAGCCGATGATGACACAATGGACGTGTGCCATGCCAGGAGCCTCGGATTCCCACTGAAATGACTGGTGGGCGAAGCTGATGTGCCAGCCAGCGTTAAACAGTGGGCGGAACAGCGCAGGTACCGGCTGGCCTTGGGCTATCGAGTTGGTGGAGACGAAAGCGAACTTGCCTCTTGGATGGCCTTCGAGGAAATCAGCGGCCTTCTTGTACCACCCCGTGACGTAGTCGAGATAGCCTGCGTAGTCTTTGCCCCACACGATTTGAAGATCTTCCTTTTGGTCTGCAGCCTTTAGGTACTGTCCAATAAATGGGGGATTTCCTGTGCAGTAGATCTCATTCCCGTCGGGCACGACGTCGGCCCAGTCTGTGCGTAGTGCATTGCCGATATGTATACCGGCTCGGTTGAAGTCGTCAATAGGTAGACGGACCAGGCTTGTTCCCAGCAATTCGGCCATGTGCTGGTTGGCGAGGTGGTCAACTAGGAGCATGGCGGTGGAAGCAATAGCAGCCGGCCATTCCTCGATTTCGATCCCTGCGAAGTGGGACATTCGAACGACAGTGTCCTCCATCCCGTCGCCTTGCAGACGGAGCTGGTGCTCTTGTTTGTAGATGCCGTCACGCCAGTCGAGTTCGCGTCTTCTGCCGATGAGGCGTAGCTCCAGGGCACGCATTTCCTTGTAGGCGACAATAAGAAAATTGCCACAGCCACACGCTGGATCCAAAAGACGGATTCCGGCTAGCCGATTGTGGAGCCGGGTCAGTTCACCCTTGTTGTCCCACGAGTCTTCGAGCTTGCGCTCCAGCTCGTCTAGGAACAGCGGGCGTAAAGTCTTGAGTATATTCGCCTCAGTCGTGTAGTGCTCGCCCATTTCGCGCCGAGCTTTGGAGTCCTTGACGGTTTGAAACATAGATCCGAAGATCGCCGGACTGATCACGGACCAGTCGAAGCCAGACGCGTCTAATACTTCCTGGCGGAACTTCAAAGGAAGGGCTGGTATTTCTAGCCGGTTGGAAAAGAGGCCACCGTTGATATAACGTAAACCGGCAAACTCACCTGAGACTCCTGGTGTTCCCACGAGGTCCAGTGCAGGGTTGTTGACTGCATCAAATAGCTCAGAAAGCTTGTCAGTAAGGTTTTCGGAGGTGGTATGCTCAGCGAGCCAGTTGTGGAAAGCATCTTTGGTCCACATACTAGTGTCATCGCCGAACCAGAGGAATAGTAGTCTGCCAAGCATCTGAGTGGCTTGACTAGTTTCCATTCCTGCTGTAGCTAGGTCCTCATATAAGCGACCCATCAGTCGTGCGGCCTTAGAGGAAGCGGTTTCTGATTCGCGATCGAACACCTGCCGCATTCGTTCCACCAAAGCTGGCAACGACAGGAAATCATCATCAATCCCGATTCTCATGGCTTCGAGACGATGAAGCAAATCAGGGTCCGGAGTATCGGTCTCGTGGCGGTGTGCCATGAGTTTAGCGTTAACGGAACCTAGCTTCGCATGCCTAGGCCAGCGCCAGTCTTGGATGCCACCGTTGGTGAAGATAACAAGCCGTTCCGCACTGACTTTCGACAGTTCAGTGTCGATGCGTCGTTGTACAGGACGTGTTGGAAGTTGGTAGCAAACCCACACGGCCAGGCCTCGGTAAGTGGCGACTTTGTCGAGATGGGCTCCATGAGCTTCGAATTCCCGAGGATGGTCAGGTTTCGACCAGCCTAGCTTGCGAAATAGCTGTTCGAAGTCGTCTACATCAACCAGCCGCATCAATTGGTCAGTCATTTGCAATTCCCATCACGGAAACAATATGGATTTGATCCTTACCGCTGCGAGTCTGGATGACCAGGTCATCTCGAATGTGCAAGGTGCGGAGAAGCTCGAGTAGTTCCACGTCATTAGCGCCTCTGCGACGCGCTGATCTGAGTCTATTCGTCGCTAGCTTGGTTAGAGGCCTCTGGAACAGCGCGTCGAGTGCTTGGTCCGTCGCTGGGTCGTGTATCAGATTGAGTTGGTTTCCGAGGCGATTCCATAGGATCTTACGTTCTCCTCGTAGTCTGCCTGCTATGCTATTTTGTTCTTTCAGCGGACCGGATTTCACCAGTTCTCTCACCAAAGAGTCATGCTCGGTTGAACGGACCAACCCCGGCTCAAAAGGAGTCGACTCAAAAATTCTCAGGGCCTCATGCCCGGTTAGGAGATGCATTTCTCCGTCTTTGCTAGCCCAGCCAAAGAGATCCATCCCAGATTCAGTTTGAACATGTGCAGCAACCCCGCACCTTTGGTCGGACAGCCGGAAGGCTCTGGTTGCATCAATCATATCTGGAAGACGCGCAATACGATCGGCAAGGTCAGCATCATTCTTCGTAGCTTTATTCCAAATTTCATAAGCAAGGGATGAGGCATCTACATCATCTTCGTGGGAGATATCATCGATGTGGCCATTGTATAGGTCACGAATAATCGCCACTTCTTCTTCAGTGTCAAAGAATGATTCATCAGAGCCAAAAGTAGCAGCGTTGGCAGCCAGTCGCTGTTGTACCCTCTGCCGTAGATTTAGCACATCTTCCACCGAGCCATGTGAAATGGTGTAAATCAAAACCGTGCCAGCTTCTTGTCCAACGCGGTCTACTCGGCCAGCACGTTGAATAAGTTGGATGATCGCCCAAGGAATATCGTAGTTAACCACAATATGAGCATCTTGGAGATTCTGCCCTTCGGACAATACATCCGTTGCGACTAAGATATGCAGCTCATCGTTCATTTCACCAATGTAGTCTTCATTATGAGCAACTAACTTTGCGTTTGATTTCGGGGAAAACCGTCGAGCCACCGCTGTGGGATCATCGGTGTCCCCTGTGGCAAGCCCAACGTTTTCTACACCCACCTGTCGCAGTGCAGATGCGAGATAGTTTGCTGTGTCTTTGTACTCTGTGAAGACAAGTATCTTCTCTCCAGGATGCTCCGTTTTAACTAGATTTAGGAGTGCTCGCAGTTTTGAGTCATTTTCCACAGTCCATGGACCGTAGGAGGATAAAAGGTAGGAGATGGCGCGGTTATCAGACTCAAGTTCGTCACGTAGTCTGCTAACAAACAATGATGGGCGCACCCACCTAATGTCGGGGCTAGGTTTGCCTGCCACGCGCTCATACTCTTCAGCCGAATCTCCTGCCGTTTGAAGTCTCGATCCAATCGAGGATTCCTCGCCAGAGTCGGAATCGCCCCTCAAAACGTTGGCATCAATGGTTCCAACTGGAATCGGAAGTTCTTCGTCAATTGCGTACATAAAAAGTTGATTTCGGGCAAAATGCCGCTTTAGTGACAAAATGAATGAATGGCCGCACGAAGAGAGCCGCTTGTAGAAATTCGTGCGGACAAATCCCGACACATGTCCACGTGAACGCTCCAAGTCCTCGAGAATTGCGACTTCTTCCGGAGTCGCTTGTTTTTTGCCTGCTGGGGACACGTAAGAATATAAATCATAACGGGGCAACTTCAATGAGGCAATCGTGTCCAGCGTCATGTCTTCAACCATTAGGGCTGCGGGGTCCTCCCCATGGAACTGGTGGTCAACTGGCTTAGCGATGCGTTTCGGGAAGAGGAACTGCTGGCCATTCGAAAAATTCAAGTACTGCTGTCCGTACTTGTTAGTGCTTGCGTAGTTCTCTTTCACAAAGGATCGGGTTCGCCGAACTAGATGCTCGCCCATGAGTCGTTTCCAGTCCTCCGACTCGTCTGACTTTCGAAATGCTGCCAAAGTTGACAGGCCGAATTCTATGTTCTCGGCAAAGTTTGCCTTTGACAAAGCCGCCAATGGTTGCAATCCAAGGTCTTCATCGTCATCTATGAACAGCCCCAATTGATTTGCGACGTCCGAGTATTTGATGTTGAATGGAGTTGCTGTCAGTAATAGTGCTTTTGAATCATTGGTCATGATATAACGTTGCACGTTCTGATAGGTCTGTGTTTTTTCGTTGCGTAGCGTGTGGGACTCATCCACAATCACGAAGGGATAGCGTCGGAGATCATTCAGAGAATGGCTCATCGAGTAGGGAACGACCCGGCCATGCAAATCATACGCCCCGAGGTGTTCTTCCCACATTGTCTGGAGGTTCTTTGGACAAATCACCAACGGCTGGTAGCCATACTCATCGCGTAACATCAACGCCACTGCGATGGCAGTCAGTGTTTTTCCCAGGCCGACTACATCGCCGAGCATCGTCCCCCCACGCATCATTACTCGACGGGCTAGTGTTTTCACCGCCGTTGCCTGGTATTCCAACAACTCATCGCTTATACGTCCGGTTAGTGAATATTCGTCTAAGCCTTCACGAACATCCCGGGACATGTCGTAGCAGACTTTTAAGAAGACGTCTTGCGGTGGGCGCGGAGTTGGTGAGGCCCAGGACTCTTCGAGGAGGTCTAAAAGTTCTGGGCCAATAGGCAAACTCCAGTCATCATTCCATCGCCCTTCGAACCACTGAGAGAGTTTCTCCGCTCCGTCGGCATCTACGACATCTGTGTTCAACTCCAGATTCGAAGTCATGCCAGGATAGGTGAGATTGGATGATCCTACCAGCCCCATCGTTGGCTGAGATGGGTCATCACGGTGAAAAATGTAGGCCTTTCCGTGTAGGGGCTGATCGCAGAAGACTCGAATCTCGACGGCACCTGCTTTGATTTGGTCCTGCAAGTGGGCTAGGGTCTGTCGATCGGTGTTCGTTGGGATGCCTCTCATCAACTGCCCACGTAAGATCTCAAGTAGCGCTTTTCTGCGCTGCACAGCGATCTCGCGATCAGCAGTGACGTCTTCTTCTCCTTCGATCTCGCGTTGGTAGGCGGCAATCACCTCCTGATGGGCAGAGCCTTGCACCATTCCAATCAGCACACGTGCAACAGGGAGCGGTCGATTCGCGGAAATTTTCAAGTCCACGATGTCACAAAACAGGCTCCAACCTCGTAGGTTGAAATAGCCTGTCGCAACATCCAAACGATCGAATGCTTTGAACATGGTTCTTGCGTGATTGCCCATTGTCGTATCGTCAGACAGATTGTCAAGAATTCTGGTCATACCTAGTTTCCTTCACCTTGTTGTAACTTGACGATATTTAGAATGTAGGGGTGCCAGGCATATTGTACGATTATATGCCGGGGTTGATTGTCCGTATGTGGCTTGGTATGGCTACGGGCCCTGAGGATCGTCTGGTCTGTATTGGCAATGCAGAGAGCCCACTTCGCATGGAGTCTGTCGTTTTCATACAGGATTGTATATGACTCGCAAGCTTGTTTTGATCATTTGCAGTTGCTCCTTTAGGGAGCTGATCGACGATCTCGCGGTCTACGGATAAGTCCAGGTGCGGGCACCAGATTGCGTTGCTAGGCCTCGCCCGATTTAGGTGAGTGGAAGGGGTAGATAGCTCATCTGTTTTTGCCGATCTCAGGCGAAGTAGCTAAATCGCTTGTATGAGTGCATCTGGCTGCAGTGCTCACGCGCGTTTCGTATGGCTGCGATAGAATTGAGAGAAGCCAGTGGCTATGAAACTGGCGACTTTTCCACCGGCCACCAGGCGCAAAAACTCCCACCAAGCTCCTAAACTGACTGCTCAGAGGTTACTTTTCTTTTGAGCCGGCGACGAGAATCGAACTCGCACTCTCAGCTTGGGAAGCTGATGTTCTACCACTAAACTACGCCGGCATCTGCTCGTGATGAGCTACCGGATGAGTCTAGCACTCACTGGAGTGTGGGGAGCAAAACGTCCAGGCTGCTGCGTGCCGTAGACTGACGGCGTGCTCCTTTCCGATCGTGACATCCGTACCGCCATCAGCTCCGGCGAACTGGGCATCGAGCCTTTTGCCGCAGAGAATATCCAGCCGTCGAGCGTCGATGTGCGCATGGACAGATACTTCCGGGTATTCAACAACTCCAAGTACACCCACATTGATCCGAAGCTGCAGCAAGACGAGCTGACCAGTTTGGTCGAGGTGGACGAGGGGGACCCCTTCGTGTTGCACCCAGGTGAGTTTGTGTTGGCCTCTACTCTGGAGAAGTTCACTCTGCCTCCTAACCTGGCTGGCCGTCTCGAAGGTAAGTCCTCCCTTGGGCGTCTGGGATTGCTCACTCACTCCACTGCTGGGTTCATCGATCCCGGCTTCTCCGGTTACATCACCCTCGAGCTGTCTAACGTGGCCAACTTGCCGATCGTGCTGTGGCCTGGGATGAAGGTCGGTCAGCTGGCCCTGTTCAAGATGTCCTCGCCCGCGGAAACTCCCTATGGCGCTGGTGCGTTAGGTTCGAAGTACCAGGGTCAGCGTGGCCCGACTCCCTCGAAGGCGTACTTGAACTTCTCTTAAGCTCTACGAAAACACCAGGTAACGGATTGTTCATGTCAGCTAAGTAAGATGCCGCTCTATGCGTATGACTGTCATCGGTACCGGCTATCTTGGGGCGACTCACGCCGCTTGTATGGCCGAACTCGGCCACGAGGTTCTAGGCATCGATGTGGATGCCGCGAAAGTCGATTCGCTGAAGGCGGGGAAGGTCCCTTTTTATGAGCCCGGACTGCCGGAGGTTCTGACTCGGAACCTGGAGTCAGGTCGGCTGGGCTTTTCCACCGACTACCAGCAGGCTGCGGACTTTGCACAAGTCCATTTTCTGGGCGTCGGAACGCCGCAGAAGCGGGGCTCTTATGCCGCGGACCTCAGCTATGTTCGCGGCGCCGTGGAAGCGCTGGTGCCGAAGCTGAGTGGGCACCACATTATCTTTGGCAAGTCCACTGTCCCCGTTGGTACGGCCGCGGAGTTGCAAGACTTGGCAGATGGGCTGGCGGGGCCTGGCACAACTGTCGAGATCGCCTGGAACCCCGAGTTCCTCCGCGAAGGTTACGCCGTAAATGACACGATCACGCCGGACCGAATCGTCTTGGGTGTGCGGGCCAACGATTCTCGCGCGGAAGAAGTCGCCCGGGAGGTGTATGCCACCCCCATCAGCCAGGACACCCCCTTCCTGGTCACGGACTTGCCGACGGCGGAGTTGGTCAAGGTCTCTGCCAACGCCTTCTTGGCCACGAAAATTTCCTTCATCAACGCGGTCTCCGAAGTGTGTGAGGCCTCCGGTGCTGATGTCACCTTGTTGGCGGATGCCATTGGATATGACGACCGCATCGGCCGTAAGTTCCTCGGTGCTGGCCTAGGCTTTGGCGGTGGTTGTCTGCCCAAGGACATTCGTGCTTTCATGGCCCGAGCCGGCGAACTCGGGGCGGATGACGCGCTGACCTTCCTGCGTGAGGTCGACGCCATCAATATGCGACGCCGCGATCGCGTCCTCCAGCTCACGCGCCAATTGGCCGGCGGAAACGTGCTGGGCAAGCGAGTGACGGTCCTCGGGGCGGCGTTCAAACCCAATTCGGATGATGTCCGAGACTCCCCGGCGTTGTCGGTAGCCGGGCAGCTGTCGCTGGCTGGTGCGGACGTGAGCATTTACGACCCGGAGGCGATGGACAACGCCCGCAAGGTCTTCCCTACTCTCAACTACGCGGAGTCCTTGGAGGAGGCTTTGGCTGAAGCGGACATCGTCGTGCTGGCCACTGAGTGGCAGCAGTTCCGCGATCTGGACCCGGTGAGCACGGGGGAGTTGGTGCATGAGCGGACCATCATTGATGGCCGTAACGTTCTGCCCGTCCAGCCGTGGAAAGATGCCGGCTGGAACATCCAGGCTCTGGGAAGGAACCTCTAGTCCCGATTGATGCGCTCGGGCACGGTCCACGCGGCGATCAGCGTGGTGAGGGGAACAGCCAAGGTCAGTGCCAAGGCGCCAATGCCGGAGCGCAGCAGCTCCGTGGCGACGATATCGCTGGTCAATGTTTGCGTCAACGGCCGGTTAGCAACGCTGATGAGGAGCAGCATCGGCAAGGCCGCGCCCGTGTAGCTAAGCACCAGGGTGTAGACCATGGAAGAAATGTGGTCACGCCCGACCTTCATTGCGCCGAGGAACAGCCGCCAGGGGGTGGCCTCGGGGTCGAGATCGGAGAGCTCGTTGACGGTCGAGGCCTGAGAAATCGTCACGTCATTGAGCACGCCAAGCGCGCCGATAACGAAGCCGCACAGCATCAGCCCGAGAATAGAGACCCCGGGCAGGTACAACAGGATATTCAGGTTGTCCTCCGCGCCGAGTCCACGCAGGTGGGTCGTGCCGATCGCCAGCCCCGCTAGCGCCGCCGCGATGACGAGGGCGATGAGTGTTCCCCCTAGCGCGGAGGCCGACTTCCAATTCAGCCCATGGACCAGCGGCACTACGACCATGAGGATTGCCGACCCCGAGACCAACGCAAAGGGCAGGGCGGGTCCGCCGTGGAGGAGGCCCGGGATGAGGAAAACGGTGATCCCAAACAGGGTGATCACGAGGCCAATGAGGGCACGGAAACCCCGCCACGCTGCGAACAACGCAATGGTCACGGCGATGACCAAACCCCAGACGATCAGCGGCGTCGAACGCTGATAGTCGCCGAAGGAGTAGGTCAGCTCACCGGACTCGTCTGTAGCCTCGATGAGGTGAATCTTCGAGCCCTCGTGCAACTCCGCTTCGCCCGGCAACCCATAACTCACCAGCATCGTGGTTTTGCCAGCGTTGTCCCCCGACTCGATGCGCACAAGGGCGCGTTGGCAGGGATCGGTGGATTGACCCAGCGGGGTCCGCGGTGACCCCTCGAAAGCCCGACCGATGTCGGGGGAGGCGCAGACGGCGCCGTCGACAAGCGTGACCGTGGCCTGCACCTGGGCATGGTTGAGGCTGAACGTCGACTCGAACTGTGGGGAGACCTCGGGCCTATCCGAGGAAGGCCACAGCCACCACACCCCAAGAAACGTCACGATCATCGATGATGCCAAAAAGAAGAGCAACGCAGAGCGCGCGAGGGAACGAGGGGCAGAGTGGGTGTCGTTGCTATGGCGTCCCATTTGTGCGAAAACTACTGCTTATAGCTGACGAGGAAGTTGCCCAACCGTTCGATGGCGTTTTCCAACTGCGAAGCCCACGGCAAGGTAACCACCCGGAAATGGTCGGGGGCGGGCCAGTTGAAACCGGTGCCCTGGACCAGGAGGATTTTCTCAGCTCGCAGGATATCGAGCATGAGCTTCGCGTCATCGTGGATCTCGTAGACATTCGGATCCAAGCGGGGGAAAGCATAGAGCGCACCCATCGGTTTCACGCAGCTGACACCGGGAATCTCGTTGAGCTTCTCCCAAGCGATGTTGCGCTGCGTGTACAGACGCCCGTTCTCGTGGGTCAGCTCGTAGATCGACTGTCGCCCGCCTAAGGCCACCTGAATCGCGTGCTGGGCAGGGACATTCGGGCATAGCCGAGTTCCGGCCAGCAGCTCCAGGCCCTCGATGAAGCCATGAGCCCGATCCTTCGGTCCCGTGAGAACCATCCACCCTGCGCGATAACCGGCAACGCGGTAGGCCTTGGATAGGCCGTTAAAGGTGATCGTGAAAAGGTCGGGGGCGAGCGTGGCGATAGAAATGTGCTCGGCATCGTCGTAGAGAATCCGGTCGTAGATCTCATCGGCAAGGATGAGCAGCTGGTTCTCGCGGGCGACCTGGACTATGTCCATGAGTACCTTGCGGGAGTAGACGGCACCCGTCGGGTTATTCGGATTGATGATGACGATGGCCTTGGTGCGATCAGTGACTTTGGCGCGGATGTCCTCGATCGACGGGTTCCAATCATCCTCCTCATCGCAGAGGTAATGCACCGGCTTGCCACCAGCCAGGGACGTGGCGGCCGTCCACAACGGGTAATCCGGGGCAGGGATGAGAACCTCATCGCCGTCATTGAGCAACGCCTGCGTAGTCATCGTGATGAGTTCGGAAACGCCGTTGCCCAAAAACACGTCGTCGACATCGAAATGCGGGAAACCCTCAATAAGCTCGTACCTGGTGACGATCGCACGCCGAGCCGGAATGATGCCCTTGGAAGTGGAATACCCCTGCGACGTTGGCAAAGCAGCAATCATGTCACGCATGATGACGTCGGGAGCATCAAAACCGAAGGTAGCGGGGTTGCCCGTGTTGAGTTTGAGGATGCGATGCCCATCCAGCTCCAGCCGCTCCGCCTCCGCCGCCACCGGCCCACGGATCTCGTAGAGCACGTCTTTCATCTTGTCCGACTGGTCAAGAATGCGAGGCTCGCGGCGGAGCGGGCGGGGGGAATCGGTCTCGGTCATGGAGACCATGTTGCCACTCAGCGTGGCCAGGGGAAAGCAGAAGCCACTATTTCCGACGATTCTCCAACGTCCGATTCACAAAACCCATCGCCTTACTCGTCAGCTCGGCCGTCTGAACCTTGCGCTCCGCCCGCAACTCCGCCAATCGATCCTGCTCCGCCAGGCGCAACTCCGTTGCGCGCAGCTGCTCCATCGTCCGCAACTCCCGGATGCGTTGCCTATCGACGGCCCGCGCACTCGGCATGTGCCACGATTCCGGACCGACCTTCATCACATAGAGGAGAATGAACACCGCCGGAATGAGGAAAAGCAACAACATCGAACCACCGGACGTAACAGGAGCAAAGGCAATCGCCGCGGCCAAGGAGCCCACGCTCGTGAGCCCAAAAACACCCAACCGAGTCCGACGACCCTCCACATACGCCGTCTGGATCTCCTGCGCGCTATACAACGTGCTCATCGACGCTGACGTCGACGTCGAAGCCGCTCGGCGATGTTGCGGCAAATCCACAAACAACGGCGCCAGCTCACCATCGAACTGGGCTGCAGCGATCTCCTGGCAGCGCTCATCATATTCGTCGATAGTCAGACGGCCCTCGGAGAATGCACGCCCGAGTGCCGCCATCGCGGCCTGGCGCTCCTCATCGCTGAGACGCACACGGCCATTGAAACCCTGAGACTGATAGCTACCGTTCACGACGGCCAGTCTACCGAGCTTGTCCAGCATTTCCCTCCGGGTTTCCCCTGATCTTTGACGTACCGACTAGAGGGACTCAATCGTCATTGGGTGCCGGCGGTACTGCCGTGCCTGGGGCTGGTGGCACTGCTGTTCCGGGCGCCTGCGGAACCGCACCACCAGGTGCCGGGGGCACCGATGTGCCGGGGGGCGGAGGGACGGCACTCCCAGCAATAGGCGGCACGGCGCTTCCCGGAGCTGGGGGCACAACTGCGCGCGAAGATGGATCGCCCGAGGATTCAGGGGATGTAGGTACCGAAGTTCCTGGAGCAGATGGCATTGCAGTGCCAGGTGCAGGAGGCGCGTGTGGTGCCAAGGCTCCGGGGGCAGGTACCGCACTCGGTTGGGCGGGTGGGACGGACGCCTGCTGAGGCTCCGCATCCTTTCGCTCCGGTGCGGAAGGAGCTTTTTCAGAGCTATCGACAGGCTGGGCGGGTTTGATGGGCAGGGATTGCCGACGGGGGGCCTCGAGGAAGGCGGGCTCGCGTGCGGGAGGGAGGGCGCCGTCGATAAGCACGGAGTCACGCAGCATGACTGCGACATCCCTGACCTGCGTGGAGCCGGGATCCTCGGGGGAGAGGGCTTTGAGGCCGCCGGTGAACATCGTGTTGCAGAACGGGCAGCCAGTAGCGATTTCGGTGGCGCCGGTCGCGAGGGCTTGTTCGGTGCGGAATTCGTTGACGCGCTGGCCGATGGTCTCTTCCATGAACATTCGCGAGCCACCCGCGCCGCAGCAAAACGCTTCGGCTCGATTGTTGTCCATTTCGCGCAGCTCGACACCGGTACCGGCGAGGAGCTCGCGCGGCGGATCATAAATCTGGTTGTGTCGGCCGAGGAAGCAAGGATCGTGATAGGTGATCGGCTGGCGATTTTCCGGCGTGCGCGGGACGGGCGTGAGCAGGCCGTCGCGCACGAGCCGGTTGAGCAGCTGGGTGTGGTGGAAGACGTCGAAATGCCCGCCGAAGTCGGGGTATTCGTTGCGGATGGTGTTAAAGCAGTGGGGGCAGGTGGTGATGATCTTGCGCTGACCTGCGGGCACGCCCTCGAAAGTGTCGTTGAGCGTGGCGATGTTCTCCGTCGCGAGCATCTGGAAGAGGAACTCGTTGCCGGCACGGCGGGCCGGATCACCGGTACACGTCTCGCCGGTAGACAAGACCGCATACTTCACGCCCGCGGTCTGCAGCAGCTCGATGACGGCGCGGGTGGTGCGCTGACCAGCGTCGTCGAAGGCTCCAGCACAGCCGACCCAGAAGAGGTATTCGGTGTCCGAGAAATCGTCGAGATCCTCGCCGATGACGGGCACGGTGAGCCCGTCCCGGCGAGCGGCATCGACCCAGGAAGCGCGCTCTGAGCTGTTCCGGCCCCAGGGGTTGCCCTTGGTTTCGAGGTTTTTGAACAGGCCTGTGAGCTCGGACGGGAAATCAGACTCCGCGAGGACCCGGAACCGGCGCAGGTCAGCCACATGATCGAGATGCTCAATGTCGACGGGGCATTGATCGACGCACGCACCACAGTTGGTGCAAGACCACAGGACATCGTCTGGGACGATGCTGGTCATGCTCAAGACATCGAGATTGGCATGCTTATCGACGGTCGCATCCCTCAGCCCCGTCATCAACAGCTTAGGGTTGAGCGGTTTCCCCGTGTTCCACGCGGGGCAGAGATCCTGGCAGCGGCCGCAGTCGGTGCAGGTGGCGGCGTCGAGAAGCATCTTCCACGAGGCATCGGCCGCGGTGCCGACACCGAGGGTGTCAACTTCGTCGACGTTGTCGAGGGTGAGGACCTTCGTACCGGACGTCATGGGCTTGAGTGCACCGAGGGCTTTGTGCCCGTCCGGGTTGCGCTGGAAGAAGATGTTGAAGAAGGCGAGGAAGCGGTGCCAACCGACGCCCCAGCTCAGGTGGTAGCCCATGAGGATGAGGAAGACCATGCCCGCCAACAACTTGACCAGCGCCATGACGGACACGAGTGTCGGGGAAGCTGGGAGCAGGGTTGCGAGGTGGATGGAGAGGAAATCCGCCCAGGGGGAGCCGCCGCCATATGTCGCAAGTTTGCTGGCCTTGACCAGCAGCATGCCGAGACCCTCGGCGAAAACGATGGTCTCGATCGCACGGGCAGCGACTGCGTTGGATTCGTAGAACCGGGAGGCCCGGCTGGTGGTGCCCTGGCGGATTCGGATGATGATCAGGGCCACGATGCCGACCACAGTCCCGACCGCAAGGACCTCCTCGATGAAATGGTAGGCGGGCCACTCCGACAGAAACGGCCAGCCGCCAGCGGGGTTAAACGTCTGAATGAACGCCTCAAACCACACCAAGATGCCGACGAGGAACCCGACCATGACGAGCCAGTGAGCGATGTTGACTAGCGGGCGCCCCTTGAAATGGGTGTGCCCGAAAACCTCGATGATGACCTGCGCGAGGCGCCGGGCGGGTTCACTGGTCCGCGTGCCTTCGGGTAGGGGCTGTCCCTGGCGGACGTAGCGCAGCATTCGAAATGCGGCGGTGAGGAAATAGAGGAATGCGGGGACAGCGAGGCCGATGCCGATGATTCCTAGCACGGTCGTTGCTATCGACATGAGAGAGCGAAGTCCTTCTGGGAGGCGGTAGGAAAGGAGCCGCATAAAGCCCTGCTGACGCAGGGAAACCGATACTTCTCCGGCTGGCACGTAGTGATGAACGGCTCATACCTGCTGACGCAGGCAAGATTCAACGTATCCCGTGCTGAGAGGGGGTGTAAAGTTGAATTCTTCCGGAACATCATTTGAACTTCATAACTATTTGTCATCCAGCAATTGACGGAATTAAGTAGTCCGCCTAGCATGTGAATCATGAGCTTAAAGCGAGTAGTCGACACTCAAGAGGTGCAGTTCGAACGCATGGAGCAATTCCTGGCCAGTGCTTCGGATCCGCTTAAGTCATTGTGGGCCAAGTCGGGCGACGAGACTGGGTGGCTTCCACTGGTTCAGCACCTGGCCGATGCCTCTTGTGTGGCGGGATGTCTGTGGGATAACTGGATGTCGGATTCGCTGAAACGGTACCTGGCAGACAAAATCGGTGTCGAAGAGTGCAATGTCCGAACACTGATCACATTTGTGGCGGGAACACACGATGTTGGCAAAGCGACGATGAAGTTCGCTCGCCAAATTGAGTTGAAAGAGCCTGGTAGGGACATTGTTGAGGGGATCGCGGACGCGGGAATTCCCTTGGCTATGTCCAGGGCAGAATATGAGTCAACGCAATTCCCGCACGGGCTGGCAGGGGAGGTCATCCTTAAGGACTGGTTGGTGGAACGCGGCTGCCCGAAAAAGCTCGCGTCATCGATCAGCTCAATTGTCGGAGCCCATCATGGAGTTGCATCCCAAGACGATGACAAGAAACCAGCGCGAGCTCTGCTAGAAGACTATCCGCAAGAGTGGAAAGCCTTGCAGGTCGAGATTCTGGAAGGGATCTCGAGGGCCACGGGCATTTGGGATGTCGTGTCTAAACTGCCGAAGAGGCTGAACGCAGACTCGACCATGCTGATCACTGGTCTGATTGTTATGGCTGACTGGATTGCCTCCAATGCTGATGCGTTTCCCATGGTAGTTAGAGGAAGCCTATCGGATCGAGTCCGCGAAGGAATGGACTCGATCGATCTCACCTCGCCGTGGAATCCACCTGAAATGGAGGGTGTTGAGGTAGACGAGTTTTTCCGGCACGCCTTTGGATGGCCTGCGACATTGAGTGCGAGACCTATCCAGAAGGCAGTTTTCGACGCATTGGAGACAATCGAGGGGTCTTGTTTAGCAATCATCGAAGCTCCCACCGGTGAAGGGAAGACCGAGGCTGCACTTGGGTTAGGTCAAATGCTAGCGGCTCGATCGGGAGCGCAAGGGCTCCTTCTGGCCACTCCAACCATGGGCACTTCCAATGGGCTGTTTTCTCGAACCTTAGACTGGGCGGAAAGGAGTACTCCCGAATCGACCATCACGTCCATGAACTTGGTGCACTCCCGAAAGCGGTTTTCTGCTGAGTACGAAAAGCTACGCTGGGCTCAGCCGCGGGGTATCGGGGAGGACACGCACAACGATCATGGATCGGTAGTCGCCAGTCAGTGGCTTAACGGGCCTAAGAAGGCACTGTTGTCCAACTTCGTCGTTGCCACAGTGGATCAGGTGTTGATGATGGTTCTCCAGATGCGGCATTCCATGTTGCGTCACATGGGCCTTGCGGGGAAGATCATCATTATCGACGAAGTCCACTCTTATGACCTCTACATGGGGAGCTACCTCAAACTGGCGCTTCGATGGCTAGCTCGCTATCGCGTCTCCGTTATCTTGCTAAGTGCCACATTGCCGGGTCAAACCAAGTCTGACCTCATCGAAGCCTACTCAGGTGAAAGCTCCGGAGTCCTCCCAGAGAATCTTTCTACGGGATACCCATTGTTGACGGTGGCTGACCGCCGAGGAATCCAAGAATTCCCCGTCGTCCAACGTCCGACCGACTTGGTAGCTGAAGTATCGATAATTCCTGACGGGTTGGATGAGCTAGAGAGTTTAGTAGCAGATCTTTACTCAGATGGAGGGTGTCTCCTCATTATCTGCAATACAGTCCGACGAGCGCAGGAAACCTACCACTCCTTGGCGTCAACCTACCCCGAACAAGTTGAGCTTCACCACAGTGCATTCATGGCTGCTGAACGGGCCCAGAAAGAAGACAAACTGCGCGAGGAACTAGGCCCTCACCTACATCGTGGTGAGGGGCGCCCGACGCATCGGATCGTGGTGAGCACCCAGGTTGCGGAGCAAAGTCTCGACATAGATGCCGATGTGCTCATCAGTGACATTGCACCCATGGATCTACTGATCCAAAGGATTGGAAGGATTCACCGCCACGTCCGACCCGAATCCGATCGCCCGCTGAAGCTACAAAAGCCGAAGGTGTTCATTCGGGCTATCGAACAGAAAGAACCAGTACCAAAATTTGAGGCTGGCAGCGCTGCCGTCTATGAACCAGCAATTCTCCTTTCCACCCTGGCAAAACTACCGCGTGTCTTCCGTCGGCCGGACGATGCGCCTGCGTTGGTGCAGTCAGTTTACAGTCCTGATTTTGAACCTCCCGAGGCCTGGACAGAAGAGTACTCGCTGGCGCATTCGGCGATGGTGCAACGCCAACAGCTGGCTGAGCTTCGCGCGAAGACTTTTCAGATCCCTTATCCAAAGTTAGCCAGCGGGCTTTCCCAACTGTTTGAGAGATATTCCAAGCAGATGGAGCAGGCGTTGAAGAGCGAAGAGGCAGGAGCTGCACAGGTCCGAGATACAGATCCCACCTTTGAGGTAGTGCCAATCATTGCGACTTCCTACGGGTACCGGGTAATCCCTTTCCTTGGGGGCGAAGAGATTTCCCCCGAGTTGATGGATGATGCTGAGCTTGATTATCAGACCGCGTTTCGGCTTGCTTCCTCGGTGCTTAGGCTTCCGTCCCGATTTAGCAAATACGACCGAGTCTTCGATGTGGTCATCGAGAAGCTGGAAAAGGAGACACCCGTCGGCTGGAAGAATCACTACCTCCTCAAAGGACAAGTTGCACTTCGACTTGATGAATCCGGTGAGATAGAGCTTGATGGGGTCGTGTTGCGCTATAGCTCAGAACGTGGCCTCGAGGTTGTGGAAAATAGGTCGTGGAAAGGGAGCGAGTGAAGCAAGAAGCATGTATTAATAGATTCAAGAATTGGAGAAGGGAACTATGAACGAGCCACCTACGTTTTCACTGCTAACTGAGCCATGGATCAAATGCGTTACCGCTGATGGTCGGTTGGTTCAGCTAGGTATTCGAGAGATCTTTGATGGAAGTAAAGAGATTAGAGGCCTTCGGGGTGATTCTCCCCCACAGGATTACGCGGTACTGCGCCTGCTCCTGTCGATCTATTGGCGGGCTCACCGCACGGAGGTCCAGGTTTCAGCGGGAAGCACTTTTGATTTCAGCGACTGGTTTGATGATGAGCTTGAGCGGCTAGCTCAACCGGACACGGCGGTTTCTGCCTACCTCGACCAGTATGAAGAGCGGTTTGACTTACTGCACTCATCTAAGCCATTCATGCAGGTAGCTGATTTGCGAACCCCCAAGGATTCAACCTCTCCGGTCCGAAGAATTGTGCCTGAGCTAGAAAGCGGGTACTTCTCCATGCGGGCAGGTACCGGGCGGGAAACTCTAGGTCTGGATGAGGCCGCGCGCTGGCTGGTCTATGCCCAAGCATATGACTACTCGGGGATTAAGTCTGGGGCAGTGGGTGATGAGCGAGTCAAAGGCGGTAAGGGCTATCCCATCGGCACTGGTTGGACGGGGCGTACGGGTGGCACCGTGGTCTTGGGAGCTGACCTGCGACAAACGATGTTGCTAAACACCACGCTCCCTGCTTTGGCCGAAGAAGAAGATAGGCCGGTGTGGGAGCGGAATCCCGACACCGCGGCCGAGCGCCACGTTCCACAGCCAGATGGCGCGGGTGAGCTTTCGGGACCGCAGGGCCCAAATGACCTCGCGACATGGCAGAGCCGACGAATCCGTTTGTATGTAGAAGGTGACCGCGTGGTTTCGGCCTTGGTCAGCAACGGCGATCGAATTCCAGATGCCGGAGCAAATGTTCTCGACGACCCCATGACTCCATACCGCTTCAGCAAGAACCAGTCGAAGAAGGACAAGATCGTCCACTATGCACAGCCCTTCGACCCAGATCGGACGATGTGGCGATCTCTGGAACCGTTGATTTCTTTAGATCGGGACCCCGGATTCGACGGAAAGAACGTCGCCCCCAAGCGGCCCAAGAACTTGTCCCAGCTCGCTGAATTGGCAGCTAATGACGTCGACGTTCCTTCGCCACTCAACGTGGAACTGGTTTCGGTGGCCTACGGTCCCCAGGACTCTTCGGTAGCTACCACTGTTTCTAGCCGAATCGAGCTTCCGGTGGCCTTGCTTGAGCCGGAGGCTGCCAAGCTACGGGCGGAAATAATTAATACTGCCGACGCGACTCGAGACTCTGCTATCGCACTGGGACAGTTTGCCGGACAACTTCTGCAGGCGGCGGGTGGTGAGTACGAGTTCCAGCCGACTCACACGGACGGTGTGCTTGCAGAATTGGAACCGCGCTTCATTGAGTGGCTCGGTCAGTTAGAGGCACAGAGCGTCAAGGCTTACTCAGCGGTGTGGCAAGAGCAGGTAAAACACACGATCCTCGAACGGGCCACTGAGATTATGCGAGGCGCCGGGCCTAAGGCACTCGCCGGCCGAGAAGTGAAGAACCCTGATGGCAACACCACGCGAATCCTCTCGGCCGGATCCGCCTACCGGATGCTCCAAGGGCGTCTGAAGAAGATCCTCACCCTCATTGACCCAGACATTGCTCCAAAGGAGAAGAAGTGACCAATTCACCCCCAGATGGCCCAGAGCGCGATTCCCTTTTCGGGTCAGTCGGCGCAACGGCGACCAGGCTTCAATCTCAGTACCTAGGAGAGAAAGGAGAACGCCTACAGGCGCAAGCGCGGGGAATCTTAGCCGAGCTGCGTCGCCGAGCGGGGCAACCAATTGAGCAAGATCCACTGTCGCTGGAAAAGACCCTCATGGTGTTGACCCCTGCGCTCAATGAAAACTCGCTAGGACGCACCGATGCACCGTCGCGGTCAGAGTCGGCAGCATTTCATGCACTCAGTCTGTTCGCCCTTCATATGCAAAGTGCTACACATCCCATGCACCAAAGAGGAACGAGCTTCGCTTCTGCCTGCGGCCGGTTGTACGCAATGAGTGAGTCAGCTTCCCTCAAGCCCAGATTTGATGCACTTTTGCTCGCCCGTTCATCTCGTTCACGCTTGTCCCATACGCGGTCGATGATCACATTGCTCCGCGGGTCGGGTCTCGGGTTTGACTACGCCCAGTTTGCTAACGATCTGCGGTCCCTTGATAGCGCAGAGCGCCGCCCGGGCGTACTGCTGCGCTGGGGCCGAGATTTCGCCATGGGGCGCTTCTCCGCTGACTCTTCCACATCCTCCTAAAAACTCTCACCTGAAAGGTTCAT
Source organism: Corynebacterium atrinae (assembly GCF_030408455.1). Taxonomy (NCBI): domain Bacteria; kingdom Bacillati; phylum Actinomycetota; class Actinomycetes; order Mycobacteriales; family Corynebacteriaceae; genus Corynebacterium; species Corynebacterium atrinae. The sequence goes on along the minus strand of NZ_CP046977.1, from coordinate 2,507,061 downwards.
CATGTCGCTTGTCATCGATATCCATGCCCTCCAGACCCTTCCGCCCAGCCTCATCAACAGAGATGACACTGGAGCTCCGAAATCCGCAATTTACGGTGGAGTTCCACGCCAGCGAGTCTCTTCCCAAGCGTGGAAGCGGGCCATCCGCAAGGAATTCGAGAACAATTTTGACTCCGTCAGCATTGGCTACCGGACCAAGTCCGTCGTGGAGCTGGTAGTGAAGAAAGTCCAGGAACTCGGTGATGACAGCTGGACAGATGATCGCGCATCGAAGGCAGCTGAGCAAGCCTTTAAGGTTGCCAAAATCAAGTTGGTAGAGCCCAAAACCAGGGACGAGGATTCAGAGGAGGAGAAGCGTCGGGTGTTCCAGGAAACCGGATACCTGTTGTTCCTCAGTCCTCGTCAAATTGAGAACCTCGCTCGCGCCATCATTGAGGCAAATGGTGAGAAGTTGGGGAAGCCAGAAGTGGCCAAACTCATTGACTCAGCCCACAGCGTCGATATCGCCATGTTCGGTCGCATGGTGGCCGATGAGCCTGCCTACAATGTTGATGCATCCGTCCAGGTTGCACACGCTATTGGCATTCATGAGTCCGAGCCGGAGTTTGATTTCTTTACGGCGGTCGACGATGTCGTAGAAGACCGGGATGAGGTCGGTGCCGGCATGATGGGCACCGTGCAGCTCATGTCGTCCACGTTGTATCGGTTTGCCACCGTGGATCTTGATTCCCTCTCTGAGAACCTGGGAGATCGGGAAGCTGCAATTACTGCTTCCCTGGCATTCCTTCGTGCCTTCATCACCAGCCTGCCTACGGGAAAGCAAAACACTTTTGCCCACAATACGGTACCGGAGCTGGTCTACATCACTGTCCGTGATGGTCGATCAATTTCTCTAGTCAACGCTTTCGAATCTCCCGTCAGTGCTTCCGCGAACGTCGGACGTCGACAGGCCGGAGCGCAGGCGATGGCCGAAGAGGAAAAGTTCATCGAGTCTGAGTATGGGTTCAGTCCTTCTGCCGCCTTTGTGCTTGGTCATGGTGATTTGACCGGAGCATTCGAGTCTATTGCGACAAAGACGACGCTGCCGAGCCTCGATGATCACGTCCGTAACGCAATTTCCGGGTCGGGTGCCTAGCCATGCCCCATTCCCTTCTCTTGCTGCTGAAAGGCCCCATGCAGTCATGGGGTGATTCCAGCCGCTACAAACAGCGAACCACCGGACAGGTACCGACCAAGTCCGGAATCATTGGCCTTCTGGCTGCCGCCGAAGGACGCCGTCGCACTGATGCTGTTGAGGACTTGGCGGAGTTAACACTCGCAGTACGGGTTGACCAGCCCGGAAGCCTGCTGCGGGACTATCAGACGGCGCAAGCAGAGTCAGCGAAGCACGCAAGCCTGGTCACTCGCTACTATCTCTCCGATGCCACTTTTGTCGCTGCCGTGGAGAGCCCTCACCGTGAGATTCTTGATGGGTTGGCTGCGTCACTGCGGAATCCGCGCTACCCTCTTTACCTCGGTCGACGAAGCTGTCCCGCACCAGCGAACTTGGTGTTGAAGGTAGTTGATCAATCTGCGTCGGAGGCTTTGCGGTCAGAACCATGGCACGCCTCCGACTTTCACAAAAAGGCGCGAGCTAAGAACGTGGAACTTCCGATCTATCGGGATGCACTTCCCGGCGAAACCGGAGTTGCGCGTCAAGATGTTCCAGTCTCCTTTTCTCAGGAACACCGTATATATAGCTGGAGGGAGGTCATTCTCGAAACTCCGGGAGTGACCTTGTCGAATGATCTGGGCACATCAGTCGATCCGTTTTTTGAGACGGTGATCTCCGCATGAGTACCTTGACTCGTATCTACCTAAACCCACGGAAGCGGGGAGGTAGAAAGCTCTTGTCCAATCCCGAGGCGATGCATGCCGCTGTACGGTCAGCCTTCCCTCCCGATATTGATACTTCATCGTCCCGTATTTTGTGGAGGGTGGACTCCCAGGGTGACGAGCATGTTCTTTATATTGTCGGTCCGGAAAAACCAGATGCTTTTCATATCGTTGAGCAGGCTGGTTGGGAAACCCGCCCCCCACAAAGTGCTGACTACCAGCGGCTTCAGGATTCGCTTCTGCAGGGTCAACACTGGCGTTTCGGTCTAGTGGCAAATCCGGTGTCGTCAATTGCCGGTGCTCGTGGTACTCGCGGTAAGGTCACGGCGCATGTCACTGCTGATCAGCAACTGGCCTGGCTGGCGCGGAGGGCAGACGGTGCAGGCTTCCGCTTGCTTGACGACGCCGTCGTAGTCGGCCGTGAAAGAGTCACCTTCAAGCAGGTTAAAGGTGACTCCTCCCGAAAAGTCTCCCTCGCGACAGCTCGATTCACTGGGACACTAGAAGTGACCAACACAGATGCTCTTCGGAGGACGCTCACTCAAGGTATCGGTAGAGCTCGGGCTTATGGCTGCGGCCTACTCACCTTGGCTCGGGTTGAAAAATAGCCATGACGACTCCCAGTGAGATTCCCATTGTCCGTAAGGAACTGGCCCGAGTAGAGAGCAGAATCTGCTTCCTCTACGTCGAGCGTGCGGTGGTAAACAGGGAGAACAATGCCCTCACTATCACCGATAGGCGTGGTACAGCTCATGTTCCTGCCACTACCTTGGCTGCGTTAATGCTCGGCCCGGGTACCCGAATAACCTACGCGGCCATGGCATTGCTGGGAGACTCGGGCACTTCAGTGGTTTGGACGGGAGAAAAGGGTGTTCGCTACTACGCTCATGGTCGTCCACCAGCGAAAACCTCGAGGAATGCCGAAGCTCAAGCTGCAATAGTCAGCAACCAGCGACGGCGATTGGCATGTGCTCGAGAGATGTATTCCTTGAGGTTTTCCGGGGAGGATGTTTCAACGAGCTCAATGGCGCAGTTGCGCGGTCGAGAAGGTGCAAGGATGAAGCGCATCTACGCGCAGGAGTCGGAGCGCACTGGAGTCTATTGGAATCGGAGGAACTATGATCCGAACGATTTTGACTCGGCTGATCCTATTAACCGTGCTTTAACAGGGGCGAATGCCGCCTTGTACGGCATCGCGCACTCGGTCATCGCGGCCTTGGGCTTCATCCCATCACTAGGGATTGTGCATAGCGGGACAGATCGAGCATTTGTGTATGACATCGCCGATCTGTACAAGGCACAGATTTCCATTCCTGCAGCTTTTGATGCTGTGGCTGAAGCCAGCTTCGATGCCGTCACACAGGTTAGACGAAAGGTGAGGGAAAAGGTGGTCGAGTTCCGGCTGATGGAACAAATGGTGAGAGACCTGCACAACCTCATGCGGACAGAAGACGACCTGGACAGCATTGATGTCGAGCTGATGCTTTGGAATGAATTGGAGGTCATTGCGGCAGGAGTGAACTGGGCCGAACCCGAAGATGTCGATACTCAATGATCGTTCTAGTGGTGACTGCTTGCCCAGCAGGTCTGCGGGGTGATCTAACGAAGTGGCTAATGGAAATCACTCCAGGGGTCTTCGTCGGCCAGCCATCTGCACGTGTTCGAGATTTGCTCTGGGAGCGAACGATAGATCTTTGTCGGGATGGTCGCGCGTTACTGGTGCACAACTCGAATTCTGAACAAGGGATGGAGTTTCGCACTCACCGACATGATTGGACTCCCACTGACTTCGACGGCATGAGCTTGATGCTCAGGCCTGCCAAGAGAGCCGCTGAGAGACGAACTGGCTGGAGCAACGCTCGTAGGTATCGGAAGAACCGATCGTAACTTGCGCAACCTTCTGATGATAAAGTTAGACCGGCACGGCGGTTTCCTTACGTGAAACCGCAGGTAGGTAAGTGTGCTCCCCGCGCCAGCGGGGATGAGCCGTCACCTTCGATTATGTTGTGACGGTTTTGGAGGTGCTCCCCGCGCCAGCGGGGATGAGCCCTCCCCGGTGCTTGGCCTGGGTGATACTCGTGCGTGCTCCCCGCGCCAGCGGGGATGAGCCCTCTCCCCCGCGGCGCAGTGGCTGTACTTCCTGGTGCTCCCCGCGCCAGCGGGGATGAGCCCTGGCCGCCGACATGATCTTCGTCATCCCCACCGTGCTCCCCGCGCCAGCGGGGATGAGCCGTTGATGCGTTCTTCGATGGCGATGAACGCGGCGTGCTCCCCGCGCCAGCGGGGATGAGCCCCTGAGAAGTCATCTCGGAGAACTTTCACTGTCGTGCTCCCCGCGCCAGCGGGGATGAGCCCTTCCATAGCAAACAAGGGGAGCATGATAACAAGTGCTCCCCGCGCCAGCGGGGATGAGCCCGCTTCTCCATCGCCCCCTACCGGCTGGAAGGCGTGCTCCCCGCGCCAGCGGGGATGAGCCGGCCGTGGAGACTCAAACTGCGAAGGCAAACGCGTGCTCCCCGCGCCAGCGGGGATGAGCCTTGCTCGGTGCGAATGTTCCGGTTCAGATTCATGTGCTCCCCGCGCCAGCGGGGATGAGCCCCGGAGTCAGCGATCCACACCGTGGGATTGTCGGTGCTCCCCGCGCCAGCGGGGATGAGCCGCGCCCATCACGAACCGACTCATAGTTTGTGATGTGCTCCCCGCGCCAGCGGGGATGAGCCGTGTCCATTGAGGTTATGAAAACTCGTCAGGCGGTGCTCCCCGCGCCAGCGGGGATGAGCCGGCCCCAGACCAGGGGATCGGGCAGGCTATTGAGTGCTCCCCGCGCCAGCGGGGATGAGCCCCAATGCTGATCATCCCCGCACCCTGGGCAAGCGTGCTCCCCGCGCCAGCGGGGATGAGCCCTTCGTCACCGCCGTAGCATCATCCTCATTTTCGTGCTCCCCGCGCCAGCGGGGATGAGCCGCCGATGATGGTGCGCTCCCGGCGCGGTGTGTGGTGCTCCCCGCGCCAGCGGGGATGAGCCAGTTCACCACCGTCGGGCATGGTGAATTCTCTGTGTGCTCCCCGCGCCAGCGGGGATGAGCCGGTGAGGTTGTTCGCCTTGGTGCTATCGCGCTGGTGCTCCCCGCGCCAGCGGGGATGAGCCGCTCAAAGCCCTCATCCACTAACCCCTGTGTGGGTGCTCCCCGCGCCAGCGGGGATGAGCCCGAGCGGGAGATCATCGCATGGAAAAACCGACAGTGCTCCCCGCGCCAGCGGGGATGAGCCTTAAAAAGGTCGGCACCGGTGTCCTCTTGGGGGGTGCTCCCCGCGCCAGCGGGGATGAGCCCTCAAAGCGCCCGGACAAAAACCCCGACCCCTCGTGCTCCCCGCGCCAGCGGGGATGAGCCGTCAGCCCCGTGGTCTTGTTCCCAGTCGAGGATGTGCTCCCCGCGCCAGCGGGGATGAGCCCCCCTTCCAGGGCTTCGCCGAGCCACGTGTGAAGTGCTCCCCGCGCCAGCGGGGATGAGCCGAGATCCTCATGGTCGAGGATGTGAGGAAGCCAGTGCTCCCCGCGCCAGCGGGGATGAGCCGTCTTCAAAGACCGGCTGCAGGCGTGCTGACCAGTGCTCCCCGCGCCAGCGGGGATGAGCCCTTCCTTCAACCCGTTTTCACCGCCATCGGCGGTGCTCCCCGCGCCAGCGGGGATGAGCCGGCCCGCAGCGAATCAATTTCGGCACCGTCGAAGTGCTCCCCGCGCCAGCGGGGATGAGCCGCCATGAGCGTGGTCTTTTGGTCAGGCCGTACTGTGCTCCCCGCGCCAGCGGGGATGAGCCCCGGGAGGAGGTCTGAGGCAGTTCTTAGGCCCTCGTGCTCCCCGCGCCAGCGGGGATGAGCCGTGCGGGAACAGGCTGGTGGTGATCCAGTTGGGGTGCTCCCCGCGCCAGCGGGGATGAGCCGATCAAGACCATGCTTACCTACCTTATGCGACGTGCTCCCCGCGCCAGCGGGGATGAGCCCTCCGGAGGCGGCCGAAATTTTGAGGGTTTTTCGTGCTCCCCGCGCCAGCGGGGATGAGCCCCCTTCGGGGGGATGAGGGTGGCGAGCTGGTCAGTGCTCCCCGCGCCAGCGGGGATGAGCCGTCCAAGACCCCCGCAACAAGCCCGGCATTATCGTGCTCCCCGCGCCAGCGGGGATGAGCCCCATGACAGGCCGGGGTTGAGATCTTCGGCGAGGTGCTCCCCGCGCCAGCGGGGATGAGCCCGGCGTGTGGGCGGCCTGGTTGATGTTGAGGCAGTGCTCCCCGCGCCAGCGGGGATGAGCCGGAATGGGGAAATGGAACAGTTGATATAGCTAAGTGCTCCCCGCGCCAGCGGGGATGAGCCGTCGTCCCGCATGACATGCAAGCCACCTACGTGGTGCTCCCCGCGCCAGCGGGGATGAGCCGTGACCTACACCGTAATTGACACTGCAACCCGCGTGCTCCCCGCGCCAGCGGGGATGAGCCCGCATGGTGAAGTGTGTAAGTCAATTTCAAAGGGTGCTCCCCGCGCCAGCGGGGATGAGCCGGTCATTAAGGCCCTTAGGTGAGCGTCCGCCCAGTGCTCCCCGCGCCAGCGGGGATGAGCCCGTTCAAGTTCAAGAATCCGAGCGTTACGAACAGTGCTCCCCGCGCCAGCGGGGATGAGCCCCCGGCTTCGGGTCCGGGCAGGGCTGTTGATGAGTGCTCCCCGCGCCAGCGGGGATGAGCCGCGTTGGAAGGTGAGCTACGCGCCTGGCAATCAGTGCTCCCCGCGCCAGCGGGGATGAGCCCGGAATACCCGCCACAATCGCGGCCACCGTCGTGTGCTCCCCGCGCCAGCGGGGATGAGCCCACGGTGTCGGCGGTGGCGACCTGCAGGGCGGGGTGCTCCCCGCGCCAGCGGGGATGAGCCCGTTTCCATAAGAAGACGGTTCTGGTGCTTCAAGTGCTCCCCGCGCCAGCGGGGATGAGCCCAGGCAGAACGTCACCAATCGCCGCCTTCAGATGTGCTCCCCGCGCCAGCGGGGATGAGCCGTCCTCGAAGAGCAAGTCGGAGCCGAAACGGATGTGCTCCCCGCGCCAGCGGGGATGAGCCCTCAACCTTGCCGATGCCCTTAATTAGGGGCACGTGCTCCCCGCGCCAGCGGGGATGAGCCTACGCCGTCTGTGCTGGAAGATGATTTGTCCTAGTGCTCCCCGCGCCAGCGGGGATGAGCCCCCGTCGGTGGCGTTGGTGGATCCGACGATGATGTGCTCCCCGCGCCAGCGGGGATGAGCCCAGTCTGGGAGAACCTCGGTGATCTACCTGCTCGTGCTCCCCGCGCCAGCGGGGATGAGCCCTCACGGGTCACCGCCTTGCGGTAGATCAACCCGTGCTCCCCGCGCCAGCGGGGATGAGCCCCTCGCTTCAAAATCTTCGCGCGACTCACCATGGTGCTCCCCGCGCCAGCGGGGATGAGCCGGGATCAGCATGATTAAGCATGAGGTTGCGGTCGTGCTCCCCGCGCCAGCGGGGATGAGCCTGGCTGCGATTGAGCGGGCTGTCACTCTCATGAGTGCTCCCCGCGCCAGCGGGGATGAGCCCTCGGGCAGGTGCAGGACACCGTGGAGACGCTGGGTGCTCCCCGCGCCAGCGGGGATGAGCCGACCATTGGCTAGTTGACCTAGTCCTTACCGTCGTGCTCCCCGCGCCAGCGGGGATGAGCCCACCAGCCATCGAGATCCGCGATTGACGCTTTTGTGCTCCCCGCGCCAGCGGGGATGAGCCCGGGTCGCAGCAACACTGAAATTCTGAAAACATGTGCTCCCCGCGCCAGCGGGGATGAGCCGGAGTGCCTCGGTGTAGGGCGAGACACCTCGCTGTGCTCCCCGCGCCAGCGGGGATGAGCCCCAGCCCCAGACCCGCCGCCGCGTCAACTCCCGGTGCTCCCCGCGCCAGCGGGGATGAGCCTGTCTGAGCATCCATAGGCATGGCTCCTTTCTGGTGCTCCCCGCGCCAGCGGGGATGAGCCCGGCGGCCTCAACGGGATCGATGATCGGCGTGTGTGCTCCCCGCGCCAGCGGGGATGAGCCCGCCCTGGCATGAAATTCAAACCTTATCCCAGGCGTGCTCCCCGCGCCAGCGGGGATGAGCCCGTCGAGGTAGTAGGAAATCTGAATGACGCGCTCGTGCTCCCCGCGCCAGCGGGGATGAGCCCGCGCCACCGTAACAGGAAAAGTCCGGTGGGTTGTGCTCCCCGCGCCAGCGGGGATGAGCCCGGCGGATTGTCATCACGGGTAGCGCCCGAGGTGTGCTCCCCGCGCCAGCGGGGATGAGCCGTCTTGTGGGAGGCATTTGAAGGCGGCGCTATAGTGCTCCCCGCGCCAGCGGGGATGAGCCCAGAGTTCACGAACGCTTCGTAAGCGGCGCACCGTGCTCCCCGCGCCAGCGGGGATGAGCCGCACTCATTTCCCTTTTTGTTCACGGCGATTTTGTGCTCCCCGCGCCAGCGGGGATGAGCCCAATGTCACGCGAATTCATGGTGATGCTCCAATGTGCTCCCCGCGCCAGCGGGGATGAGCCCTGAGATGTGGGAGGGCGACGACACCGCCACCTGTGCTCCCCGCGCCAGCGGGGATGAGCCCGACACACCCAGTGAATTTAATAACATGCTCGCGTGCTCCCCGCGCCAGCGGGGATGAGCCGTTATCCGAATCCGCAGGGTACGAATGGTGCTGGTGCTCCCCGCGCCAGCGGGGATGAGCCCGCTTGGAACTTCTCATCGTGGATTTCACGCCAGTGCTCCCCGCGCCAGCGGGGATGAGCCCAGGTCCAGGGATTGGTTGACACAAATCTCGTAGTGCTCCCCGCGCCAGCGGGGATGAGCCCCCCACCCACGGCAAACGCGTGCTTGACGTATTGTGCTCCCCGCGCCAGCGGGGATGAGCCGGTAGTCGCCGACCTCCTGATATACAGCGGCCGGTGCTCCCCGCGCCAGCGGGGATGAGCCTGGGTAGCGTTCAACGCCGCCGCGATCGCCGAGGTGCTCCCCGCGCCAGCGGGGATGAGCCGGATGAGATTGACGGGGTGTTGGACACCACCCCGTGCTCCCCGCGCCAGCGGGGATGAGCCCCCCACCCACGGTAAACGCGTGCTTGACGTATTGTGCTCCCCGCGCCAGCGGGGATGAGCCCAAGGCGAGTGGGAGAACGCTTCAACCACATTCGTGCTCCCCGCGCCAGCGGGGATGAGCCCCGTCCAGAACCACTTGCGAGCGACTTTGACCAGTGCTCCCCGCGCCAGCGGGGATGAGCCTGGTCAGTCGTGCTGGTGGTGCGGTCTACCGATGTGCTCCCCGCGCCAGCGGGGATGAGCCGCCTAGACGCCTTGCCTACAGCATCCGCCGACGGTGCTCCCCGCGCCAGCGGGGATGAGCCCAAATATGAACCAAATTGCTCGCCGTATGCCCGGTGCTCCCCGCGCCAGCGGGGATGAGCCCTAGCCCAAGGACGTCATTGGCGATGCTTGCGCGTGCTCCCCGCGCCAGCGGGGATGAGCCCTAGCCCAAGGACGTCATTGGCGATGCTTGCGCGTGCTCCCCGCGCCAGCGGGGATGAGCCGCAAGCGCAGGGACATGAGCGTGATCACCTTCGGTGCTCCCCGCGCCAGCGGGGATGAGCCCAGCACCTGATCTGACCAGCCAAACTCGGCGGAGTGCTCCCCGCGCCAGCGGGGATGAGCCCGCTCCGAAATTCACTATTGGCACTGCTACATCGTGCTCCCCGCGCCAGCGGGGATGAGCCCCAGCTCACCGGAAAAGCAGCGTTGTCGCTGGTGTGCTCCCCGCGCCAGCGGGGATGAGCCGTCAGCCCCGTGGTCTTGTTCCCAGTCGAGGATGTGCTCCCCGCGCCAGCGGGGATGAGCCCGACAAGCTGTTTGTGTGGGATGTTGACCCCCGGTGCTCCCCGCGCCAGCGGGGATGAGCCCGCTAAGTCGGCGCACTTGGTGTACGCGTCGAGGTGCTCCCCGCGCCAGCGGGGATGAGCCCGTCTCCTTTGGCAGGTCGAAGCACTCATCAAGGTGCTCCCCGCGCCAGCGGGGATGAGCCGATTGTGGTGAAGTTGGTGAGGTCGTCGGTGAAGTGCTCCCCGCGCCAGCGGGGATGAGCCCTCGGAAACACTGATCGAGGCGTTCCTCGTCGAAGTGCTCCCCGCGCCAGCGGGGATGAGCCCGAAAGGACCACTTAATCATGCCCGATGTTTCCGTGCTCCCCGCGCCAGCGGGGATGAGCCGCCGCCGTCGAGACCGCTACCGGGGTGCGGGCGGTGCTCCCCGCGCCAGCGGGGATGAGCCCTGTCACCAGCGGCCTGGAGCATCTCCTCAACAGTGCTCCCCGCGCCAGCGGGGATGAGCCCCGGACAGGAGTGATGTGTGACACATGTCGGGGGTGCTCCCCGCGCCAGCGGGGATGAGCCCCTTGTCCCCGGCTTTGACCAAGATGCCGTCATGTGCTCCCCGCGCCAGCGGGGATGAGCCGAGTGGATCGCGGACAAGTCGAGGTGCAGCGTTGTGCTCCCCGCGCCAGCGGGGATGAGCCGGCTGCGGAAAATAGTCACGGGGTGAGGCCCTTGTGCTCCCCGCGCCAGCGGGGATGAGCCGCCTTGGCCTAGTGCGGCGCCGAGCCCGCCGGAGTGCTCCCCGCGCCAGCGGGGATGAGCCCAATCTCGACGACTTCTCGATCGAACTGCCCCAGTGCTCCCCGCGCCAGCGGGGATGAGCCGGCGAATCGGGCCATCTCATTTGTTACCTAAAGGTGCTCCCCGCGCCAGCGGGGATGAGCCCGCGATCTCATAGGAGTCGGCGCGTTTCATGGCGTGCTCCCCGCGCCAGCGGGGATGAGCCCGAGGTCCTCCATGCGGAGTGGGGGTGGCGGGCGTGCTCCCCGCGCCAGCGGGGATGAGCCGTCACTCACCACATTTTGCGGACGTGGATGGACGTGCTCCCCGCGCCAGCGGGGATGAGCCGGTCCGTGACACGCTCCGACAGCTTGCCAATACGTGCTCCCCGCGCCAGCGGGGATGAGCCCAACCAAACCTCCGGCTGTCCCGCGCGGCCCCCGTGCTCCCCGCGCCAGCGGGGATGAGCCGATGATAGGGACACGTTTGTCACCGTCGAGAGTGTGCTCCCCGCGCCAGCGGGGATGAGCCGGTGCCCGGGCCGATCAAGCTGGTTATCGGTGCGTGCTCCCCGCGCCAGCGGGGATGAGCCCGCCCTGCGGACCCGCCCACTGATAAGGCTTACGTGCTCCCCGCGCCAGCGGGGATGAGCCGTGGTGACGCTTATCAAGGTCCGTGACACGCTCGTGCTCCCCGCGCCAGCGGGGATGAGCCGAGCTCCGCGATGTCCGTGACCCCGGCTTGGCCGTGCTCCCCGCGCCAGCGGGGATGAGCCGAGGTGTTCACCACGCTTGATGTGACCACACCAGTGCTCCCCGCGCCAGCGGGGATGAGCCGGTTCAAGGTCCGTCTGGGACCTCACCGACACCGTGCTCCCCGCGCCAGCGGGGATGAGCCCGCAGGAGCTCGAGGTGAAGAAGATGATCATCAGTGCTCCCCGCGCCAGCGGGGATGAGCCATTGCCTTCAAGCCCGTCAGCGCCCTTTTGTACTGTGCTCCCCGCGCCAGCGGGGATGAGCCGGCCGTCGACGGGACGATGAAGCCAGTCACGATGTGCTCCCCGCGCCAGCGGGGATGAGCCTGCCCCGTGAGCGTGACCATGGAAGACGGCGAAGTGCTCCCCGCGCCAGCGGGGATGAGCCCTATCTGAAGCTAGTGAGGACGGCAATGATTACGTGCTCCCCGCGCCAGCGGGGATGAGCCGGACAGGGCGCATGCGCCGGTGGAGACCACGACGTGCTCCCCGCGCCAGCGGGGATGAGCCCCAGTCGAGTCCGGGGTTGAGGTCTTCGGCGAGGTGCTCCCCGCGCCAGCGGGGATGAGCCCGCTTCGTAAGCGGCACACCGGGCAGGATCATCGTGCTCCCCGCGCCAGCGGGGATGAGCCGTAGATCGCGTACCGCGACACGCAGGCCCTCCGGTGCTCCCCGCGCCAGCGGGGATGAGCCCTCACTGCCTGGTCCCCGCGTGCTCGATCACCCGTGCTCCCCGCGCCAGCGGGGATGAGCCGTGGGGCGACGTACACCGTCGCGGAATTTCGACGTGCTCCCCGCGCCAGCGGGGATGAGCCGGCCATGGACGCGGCGCACCGCCTCGCCACCGCGTGCTCCCCGCGCCAGCGGGGATGAGCCGCGCCACAATCCTGATTGGCGCTTGAACACCGTGTGCTCCCCGCGCCAGCGGGGATGAGCCGTCTTTGCCGCACGCTGTCTGGGCGTCGATCCAGTGCTCCCCGCGCCAGCGGGGATGAGCCGCCCTTCGGCCCGCCGGTGTGGCGGACCAGGGTGTGCTCCCCGCGCCAGCGGGGATGAGCCCGTCCCGTCCGCCCCCCTGGAGGGCGATCACCTGTGCTCCCCGCGCCAGCGGGGATGAGCCCATTGCGGCGCGAAGCCTTCGTTTTAAGATCCGGTGCTCCCCGCGCCAGCGGGGATGAGCCTCCCCCGTACCGTCCCCTCACCATTCGGGGACCGTGCTCCCCGCGCCAGCGGGGATGAGCCCGCTACGCCGCGACCCACACCACCGTCGACCTCGTGCTCCCCGCGCCAGCGGGGATGAGCCCGTTATTTTCGGTGCAGAACTATCAGGGACGATGTGCTCCCCGCGCCAGCGGGGATGAGCCCGCGGGCTACGGTGTCGTCGCCAATATCGTCGCGTGCTCCCCGCGCCAGTGGGGATGAGCCCACCCAGCCCGTTCGTACCCTGGGGATTTGGGTGTGCTCCCCGCGCCAGCGGGGATGAGCCGGAACTAGCGCCATGAGCATCACAGTCGCCCACGTGCTCCCCGCGCCAGCGGGGATGAGCCGCAAGATGAGTGGCCCCCATCGCACGCCCAGACGTGCTCCCCGCGCCAGCGGGGATGAGCCCGGGACGACGCGCCGACCATGCACTGTTTTTGGGTGCTCCCCGCGCCAGCGGGGATGAGCCCGCTCGTAACCCCTAAGCCGTCTGACCTCGCAAGTGCTCCCCGCGCCAGCGGGGATGAGCCCACCCCCTACGTCCACGCAGTCACCCGCAAAGCGTGCTCCCCGCGCCAGCGGGGATGAGCCCAACCGCAAGTCAAAATCCGGTGTCCCCTACGCGTGCTCCCCGCGCCAGCGGGGATGAGCCCCAGGTAAGCGCAGCGGGCACATCGTCTACGAAGTGCTCCCCGCGCCAGCGGGGATGAGCCCCGAACGCTTCATGTACTGGTCCGCCGTCACCAGTGCTCCCCGCGCCAGCGGGGATGAGCCCCGTTCCGTAGTCGAGCAGCGGGCTAAGCAGATGTGCTCCCCGCGCCAGCGGGGATGAGCCCCCCCAAGGCACCATCCAGCGCCGACGGCCCCGTGCTCCCCGCGCCAGCGGGGATGAGCCCGCCTCGGCCATGGCCTTCGTCCCATCAACGACGTGCTCCCCGCGCCAGCGGGGATGAGCCCGGGGCGATCGTCTATTTCCGCACCCGGACGAAGTGCTCCCCGCGCCAGCGGGGATGAGCCCGCTCTCACGTTGACTTGGGGCATGTCGTGGTTGTGCTCCCCGCGCCAGCGGGGATGAGCCCAAGGACACCAAGTAACCATGACTGTTTCTCAGGTGCTCCCCGCGCCAGCGGGGATGAGCCCACGTCCCAGATGCCCTGCTGGCGGGCTTTCGACGTGCTCCCCGCGCCAGCGGGGATGAGCCGGCGCGGAGCCTGGTCGCCGGGGAGCGCAAGCGGTGCTCCCCGCGCCAGCGGGGATGAGCCGGCCGAGGATGTTGCTCGCTGGCAAACCAACCCGTGCTCCCCGCGCCAGCGGGGATGAGCCGGCGCGGAGCCTGGTCGCCGGGGAGCGCAAGCGGTGCTCCCCGCGCCAGCGGGGATGAGCCGGCCGAGGATGTTGCTCGCTGGCAAACCAACCCGTGCTCCCCGCGCCAGCGGGGATGAGCCGCCGAAGCAGGTGTTTTGGACGGTGGAGAAGCTGTGCTCCCCGCGCCAGCGGGGATGAGCCTGGGTAAGACCAAGGACCGCGCTACAGCCCCGGGTGCTCCCCGCGCCAGCGGGGATGAGCCGTGGGGCGACGTACACCGTCGCCGCATTGCTCGGTGCTCCCCGCGCCAGCGGGGATGAGCCCGGCACCGACTACAACGCCCGCACCATCGCCGGGTGCTCCCCGCGCCAGCGGGGATGAGCCCCCACCTCAAGCCCTCGACCAGCTCCCTCACCGGTGCTCCCCGCGCCAGCGGGGATGAGCCGCACTAATCTCAAAGCGTGCGGCCAAATCCGCAGTGCTCCCCGCGCCAGCGGGGATGAGCCCGTCAACCCCTCGGATAAGCGAGCAATTTCAGCGTGCTCCCCGCGCCAGCGGGGATGAGCCCACCGTCCGCGCCAACGGCACCGTCGACGACTAGTGCTCCCCGCGCCAGCGGGGATGAGCCGCAGGCCCCGGCGTTCATGAGCGCCGATGTGGTGTGCTCCCCGCGCCAGCGGGGATGAGCCCTTGTGTGCACGCTCGATCAACTCATATTCGGAGTGCTCCCCGCGCCAGCGGGGATGAGCCGACCCGACACCATGACCAATGACCACGTCATCGGTGCTCCCCGCGCCAGCGGGGATGAGCCCCTGGCACGATCACCACTTCACCGCGATAGCGGGTGCTCCCCGCGCCAGCGGGGATGAGCCAGGACAGGCGAGACGTAGGCGTTCCACAGTTCGCGTGCTCCCCGCGCCAGCGGGGATGAGCCGGTTGACGTTGAATGTAGACCGGGGCGGTGTAGGTGCTCCCCGCGCCAGCGGGGATGAGCCAGCAGGTCGAGGCGCTGGGCCGGTTGCCGTTCAGTGCTCCCCGCGCCAGCGGGGATGAGCCCATGACCCGCAATCTCCGCGACCGCCACAAGGGGTGCTCCCCGCGCCAGCGGGGATGAGCCCCACTGATGACCACCACCACATCGAATAATGCCGTGCTCCCCGCGCTAGCGGGGATGAGCCCCCGAAAGACGGTCTACGACCTGGTGGGCCGCAGTGCTCCCCGCGCCAGCGGGGATGAGCCCGCACGCACGACATCCGCGCGGTCCAAGAATTGGTGCTCCCCGCGCCAGCGGGGATGAGCCTTAGGGGAATTGCCCCCGCCGTTACGTTCGGTGGTGCTCCCCGCGCCAGCGGGGATGAGCCCGCGATGACGGCCAGGACGACGATCATGATGGGGTGCTCCCCGCGCCAGCGGGGATGAGCCGTATCGACCGACCAACCGACCGACGAATGAAACGTGCTCCCCGCGCCAGCGGGGATGAGCCCAGCCGGTCAGGACAAGCGCCGTCGATGCGAGGGTGCTCCCCGCGCCAGCGGGGATGAGCCGGTGAATATCGGGTTGCGGTCAGAACCTCTCAAGTGCTCCCCGCGCCAGCGGGGATGAGCCCATCGTGACCGGGCGGCCTGCGACGCCGATCCCGTGCTCCCCGCGCCAGCGGGGATGAGCCGGCACGGGAATGGGCTTACGAACTCACTCAAGCGTGCTCCCCGCGCCAGCGGGGATGAGCCGTGGCCACGTCAAGACCGAACGGGACGACGCGCGTGCTCCCCGCGCCAGCGGGGATGAGCCGTTCTTGTCCGACTCCACCCAGCCGCCCAGGTCGTGCTCCCCGCGCCAGCGGGGATGAGCCCTGGTACAAGCCCAGCCCGGCGGACGGGCCGGTGTGCTCCCCGCGCCAGCGGGGATGAGCCCGCGGAGAAACGCCTGGAGAATATCACCGAGCTGTGCTCCCCGCGCCAGCGGGGATGAGCCCTCACCGCCGACCCCTGGACAAATGCCCCGGATGTGCTCCCCGCGCCAGCGGGGATGAGCCGGATACTTCCATGTAGACGAGTTCCCAAGCGCTGTGCTCCCCGCGCCAGCGGGGATGAGCCGGATCTGGATCTTATGGAGCTGCCGGTCGCTGAGTGCTCCCCGCGCCAGCGGGGATGAGCCGGATGAGGCCAGCATGTACATCACCTCCTTGACGTGCTCCCCGCGCCAGCGGGGATGAGCCCGGTGGCCACCTCCTCCCGCCTCAACCCGGCTTGTGCTCCCCGCGCCAGCGGGGATGAGCCCGGCCCAAACTCGATGGGCGGCCCCGGAACGACGTGCTCCTCGCGCCAGCGGGGATGAGCCATGATCATTGTCATCGGTGTGCCCAAAGTCGTTGTGCTCCCCGCGCCAGCGGGGATGAGCCCATTCAAACCGCTTTAGTGGCGCGGGGCCCGGCGTGCTCCCCGCGCCAGCGGGGATGAGCCTCGTCGTGCGCTTGCCGAGATACCCAATGGTAGGTGCTCCCCGCGCCAGCGGGGATGAGCCCTGGCCGTGTCCGTCGCCTAGCACCGTAGTGCTGTGCTCCCCGCGCCAGCGGGGATGAGCCGTACGAGGAAGAGCGCTCGAAGCAGGATGATGAGTGCTCCCCGCGCCAGCGGGGATGAGCCCCGCCGCGGCCCGGACTATGACGAAGACAGCAAGTGCTCCCCGCGCCAGCGGGGATGAGCCCGCGCGAAGTGTGAAGAACATCGTTATGGGCCTGTACTCCCCGCGCCAGCGGGGATGAGTCGGCGCGGCGACGAAGAACACCGGCGCTGTTAGTGTGCTCCCCGAGCTAGCGGGAATGGGCCCAATGTCGCATGAGTCCTTAATGCAATTGCGATCTGTAGTGGTGGGATATGATGGGGGCCGGGCCACGACGTAAGCCGTGGCCCGGCGCACCTGCCTATTTCTGCTAGGCAGGTGCGTTAGCGCGCACAAAGTCGCGGCATTCCGACATGGTGCCAACGAACAGCACCACCGTGGCACGGGTAGCGGTATAGCGGACTACCTGCCATGCGGACGCGCGCACATTTTCGATGTGCATGCGATCACCTCCCATCTAGGCCTATCGGCCCCATCAACCCGCCCCAAGTGATCGGCTCATGGGAGCCGCCCCGGCGAACCGGGGACGGCAATGAGGGGCGGGGCGCAAGGTGTGGCCGCGTGCTTTCCGCGTCGGCGAGGTAGAGCATACGAGCGCTTTCGTATCTCCCTTTGGTTCCCAGTGCTCCCCGCGCCAGCGGGGATGCCCTTTCACATGGGCAAGGAATGGATTGATGGAGTTGTCCGGGACAGGGGTCGTCTATCTCCCTGGAATCGAAGATGTTTAGTGGCAGACTACTCGGCCTCTGTGAAATGCGCCTGGTTGCAAGCTTTGGGGCGGGTAGACACTCGCCAGAGAGCTTCTCATGCCAGTCAGGATCCAACGTGTCGCAAGCTGAGGACGCAGCACCCACCCCGACCTCGATGCATAAGTCACTAGCGATATCCGGGTAGTCTCACGGCATGCGCATTTGGTCTTTCCACCCTCGGTATCTTGATCAGAAAGGTCTGGTCGCTTGTTGGCGGGAGACGCTGCTGGCTCAGAAGGTTCTGCAGGGGCTGACCAAGGGGTATACGAATCATCCGCAGTTGGAGCGCTTCCGAGCTCACCAAGATCCGCTGGCAGCGATTGGGGTTTATCTGCAGGGCATTCATGCGGAGGCGGTGACTCGGGGTTATAACTTTGACGGTTCGAAGATTGTCCACCCGGGGCCGGCTGAACTCATTGATGTCACTGACGGCCAGATGATTTTTGAACGTGGTCATCTGCTGACCAAGCTCACCGTCCGTGATCCGGAGCGGGCCGACGACCTCCCGGAGGGTGTGCTGGATGCGCACCCGCTGTTTCGGGTGGTCGTCGGTGGGGTCGCGAGCTGGGAGCGCCCTTAGCTCCAGGAACCTCTAGTCGTCCTCTGCGAATTGTGATTGGTGGAGGCGGTAGTAGGCACCTTCGGCATCGATGAGCTGCTGGTGGGTGCCTTGTTCGACGATGCGTCCTGCCTCCATGACGAGGATGAGGTCGGCGTCGCGGATCGTCGAGAGGCGGTGGGCGATGACGAAGGAGGTGCGGTCAGTGCGCAGCGCGTTCATGGCGCGTTGGACGAGCACCTCGGTGCGGGTGTCCACGGAGGAGGTTGCTTCGTCGAGGATGAGCAGGGCTGGCTGGGCGAGGAAGGCGCGGGCGATGGTGATGAGCTGGCGTTCGCCGGCGGAGAGGGAGCCGCTGTCCTGGTCGATGACGGTGTTGTAGCCGTCGGGGAGGGCATGGACGAAGCGGTCGACGTAGGTGGCGGTGGCGGCAGCGATGACCTCGTCATCAGTGGCGTCGAGGCGCCCGTAGCGGATGTTGTCCATGATGGTTCCTTCGAAAAGGATGGCATCTTGGAGGACCATGCCGGTTTGAGAGCGGAGGGCGTGGCGGGACATGGTGGCAATGTCGACATCATCAAGCAGGATCTCACCAGAGTCGAGTTCGTAGAAGCGCATGATGAGGTTGACCAGGGTGGTTTTTCCGGCGCCGGTGGGGCCGACGATGGCGACGGTTTGGCCCGGTTCGACCTGCAGGTTGAGGTCGTGGATGAGCGGTTCGTCTTTTCTGTAGCTGAAGGTGACGTCGCGGAACTCGACGCGGCCGCGGGCTTGTTCCGCGGGCTCCGGTGAGGTGGTGTCGGGGGTCTGGGAGGGGGCGTCGAGAAGCTCGAAGACGCGCTCGGCGGAGGCGACGCCGGATTGGACCATCTGCAGCATGCCAGCGACCTGCCCGAGGGGCTGGTTGAACTCGCGGGAG
This sequence comes from Corynebacterium atrinae, assembly GCF_030408455.1. Taxonomy (NCBI): domain Bacteria; kingdom Bacillati; phylum Actinomycetota; class Actinomycetes; order Mycobacteriales; family Corynebacteriaceae; genus Corynebacterium; species Corynebacterium atrinae. The sequence continues at coordinate 2,488,422 of NZ_CP046977.1, read as the reverse complement.
TATTGGATGAAGGCGGTGGCGTCGCCAAGCGTCATCTGACCTTGGGCGACGCGGAGGCCGCCGACGACGGCGATGCCAACGTAGGATAGGTAGGAGATGAACTGCATGATGGGCATCATCGTGCCGGAGAGGAATTGCGCGGAGGTGGCGGAGGAGTAGAGGTCTTGATTCCGCTCGTCGAACTCGTCGACCATGACTTCGCTGCGGCCGAAGATTTGCACGATATCGTGGCCGGAGAAGGCCTCTTCGACGTGGCCGTTGAGGTTTCCGGTGGCCTTCCATTGGGTGGCAAAGTGCTTTTGGGAGCGGGTGCCGATCACGGCGATGACCAGCCCAGTCAGCGGCAGGGAAAGGAGCGCGAGCAGGGCCAGTTGCCAGGACACCGAGAACATCATGATGATGATGCCGATGATCATGAGCACGGAGTAGAACAGTTGCGACAGTGCTTGCTGCAGGGCCTGCTGAATGTTGTCGACGTCGTTCGTGGTGCGGGAGAGGATGTCGCCGCGCTGACGGGAGTCGAAGTAGCTTAAGGGCAGGGAGTTGATCTTGTTTTCGACATCGGTGCGGAGGCCGTAGACGACCTTCATCACCAGGTCGTTGAGGATGCGCCCCTCGAACCACATGAATAGCGATGAGCCGCTGTACATGGCGATGACGGCGAGGATGAGCATGCCCAGGCGATCGAAGTCGATGCCGCTGCCGGGGGTGAGCGTCATCGCGGAGGCCATGTCGGCGAAGGTGTTTTGGCCTGCCGCGCGCAGTCCGGCGATGACTTCTTCCTGGGTGGCGCCGGCGGGCAGTTGGGCGGAGATAACGCCGCTGAAGATGACGTCCATCGCTTGGCCCATGACTTTCGGCGCCCAGACGGCGAGAACGACACAGATGATGACGAGGAAGAACACGAACGCCAGCGCTAAACGGTACGGGGAGAGCAATCCGATGAGGCGGAGGGCGGAGGGCCAGAACTGCTTGGCCCGGCGAGGGGAGGAATCGCCCCATTGGGAGGTGCCAACTTTGTCCTCGAGTTCCAGGATCTCCTGGTCGGTCAGTTGCGGTTCGGTGCTCATGGCGCGACCTCCGGTGCGATCTGGGATTCGACGATTTCACGGTAGGTGGGCGAGCTTTCTAGCAGCTCGAGGTGGGTGCCGCGGGCGACGATCCGCCCGGATTCCATGACGAGGATCTGGTCGGCGTGTTCGATGGAGGCGACTCGCTGCGCTACGACGATCATGGTCGCGTCCTTCATCCGCGGCACCAGCGCTTCGCGGAGGTTGGCATCGGTGATGAGGTCGAGGGCGGAGAAGGAGTCGTCGAAAAGGTAGATCTTTGGGTTGGCAACGAGGGTGCGGGCGATGCACAGTCGTTGGCGCTGGCCACCGGAAACGTTGGTGCCGCCCTGGGAAATCGGCATGTCCAGGCCGAGTTCGTGCTCGCGGACGAAGGCGGCCTGGGCGGTATCGAGGGCCTCCCACAGTTCGTCGTCGGTGGCATCGGGGGCGCCGAGCCGCAGGTTGCTGGCAACCGTCCCGGAGAAGAGGTAGGGCTTTTGGGGGACCATGGACACCCGCTCGACCAGGGAGGCCCGGGAGAGGTCGGTGACCTCGACGGCGTCGATAAGCACGGAACCGGAGGTGGCGCGGTGCAGCCGCGGAATGAGATTGAGCAGGGTCGTTTTGCCGGAGCCGGTGGCGCCGATGAGGGCGGTGACCTGGCCGGGGTGGGCGGTGAAGGAGATGCCGTCGAGGACAGGTTGGTCGGCGCCGGGGTAGGTGAAGGAGACGTCGCGGAGTTCGACATCGCCACGCAGGTAGGCGGGCTCGATGGGGTCAACTGGTTCGTTCATCGATGCCTCGTAGTTGAGCACTTCGTCGATGCGGCGGGCGCAGATGATGGCGCGGGGCAGCATCATCGCCATGAACGTGCCCATCATCACGGCGACGAGGATCTGCAGGAGGTATTGGAGGAAGGCAGTCAGGGAACCCACTTCGACGAGGCCCTCGTTGACGCGGTGACCGCCGAACCACAGCACGGCGCCGGTGGAGACGTTGAGAATGAGGGTGATGATCGGCCCCAAGAGGACGAAGAGCCGGCCGATGCGGACGGAGAGATCAGTGATGGAGCGGTTGGCGTCGTCGAAGCGCTTGGCCTCAAAATCCTCGCGGGTGAAGGCGCGGACGACGCGGATGCCGTTGATCTGTTCGCGCATGATGGCGATGATGCGGTCGATGCGCTTCTGCATGCCGGTGAACAGCGGGACCAGGCGGCTGATGAGCGTGACCACCACGACGGCCAGGACCAGCACGGATACCCACACGAGCCACGACAGCCCCGCATCCTCGCGCATGGCCATGACGATGCCGCCGACACACATGATCGGCATCGCGACCATGAAGTTGAGGATCATGAGGTAGACCATCTGCACCTGCTGCACGTCATTGGTGTTGCGGGTGATCAGGGTCGCGCTGCCGAAGTGGCCCATGTCTTCGGCGGAGTAGCCGGACACACGCTGGAAGATGTCGCGGCGGACATCCCGGCCGAGGCCCATTGCGGCGCGGGCACCGAACCACACGGCGATGACGGCAGTGATGACCTGGACGAACGCCACAATGAGCATGATGGCGCCGCGGTCCCAGATGTATCCGATATCGCCTCGGGCCACGCCGCCGTCGATGATTTCGGCGTTGAGGGAGGGAAGATACAGGGTGGCCAACGTTGACACGGTCTGCAGGATGACCAGGATGGCCACGTATCCGGCATAGGGCTTCGAGTGGGAAACAAGCAGTCGAACAAGTTCCACGGTGGTTCTCTTTCGGGCGGAGTGGAGGAACTAAGTCACCTCACTCTAGACCCGAGTACAGACATTTAATAGAAATAGACTGCGGCCCCCTCGCCGCCGGTGCAGCTGATGATGTCCTCGTCAATCGGCGCGCAATGCAGGTCATACTCGTGGCCGGTCACCGGGCTGGTCACCGCGATGCTCTCCCGAAGGTTGGCACGGACGGTGTCATTCGTGGCGTTGAGTCCGGTGATGAGCTCTTCGTGGACCGCGATGACGAACTCGCAGCTGGTATTCGCATTGCCGGCCCAGATGTTGGTACCCCAGCCGTCGCCGTGAATGCAGATGGTGGCGGGTTCGCCGAAGAGAGTGACTTTGGAGCCGACCGGTTCATAGGGAAGTGGCGTCGTCGCCGCTGGCGCAGTCGGTGCCGGGGGTTCTGCGCTGCAGCCGACCAGCACGCTGAGCGCTACGAGGGCAATTCCTATCGTGCGCATCGGTCTCGTCCCTTCAGGTTTCCAGGAGCAAACTAATCCACTGAAACCCGAGTATACGTCAATTTAGATGCAGGTAGGAACCTTGCGAGCCCGCTCGGCGGTGCCCGCCCAATCCACATCGAGGGCCACCGAGCCCTCCCAGGTAGTCACCGGGATGTGCAAGGACAGGAGCTTATCGACGACCGCGTCATGCCTGCCCTGCGTCCGGGGCGCCAGGTCGCCCGCCGCCGCGGCGGCCAGCAAGGTGTCGGTATCGCGGTCCTGCGGGGCGCCGGAGGCGAAAACTATGGCGTCGTAGAACTCCCGAAGGTCCTCGGCGACGAGGTCCGTTCCGAAGTGAACGTTGCCCAGCAAGCGCAGGGGAGCGGTTGCATGGCTGGTGCTGTTGCTGAGCAGCCCGAAGGGTGCGGGGGAGGGGGAGATGAGGTCCACGGCGATGTGGAAGTGCTCGTGGTTGAGCAGCTCTTGCGCGGCGCACATGCCCATGGCCCCGTCGCCGACGACAGCTACGCGCAGTGCGGGGGAGGAGTTCTGGGACATCAGCGTGCGCCCTTTCAATGATTGGTAGACCGTACTGTCTGCTAAAAATAGCAGCGCATAGGGATTTTGTAAAGGTTTTATTCGTTCAGGATGGACAAGTCAGTCTAGGTGGTAACCCCGACGGCGCGAGCATGGGTGACCATCTCGTCCCACTCGACGATCTTCTTGCGCTCACGCCCGGGCACCCCGGAGCTTTCGCCAAGGGCGCGCTCGGCGGCATCAAGCTGGTACCACCCCTCCCACGTCGTGTAGTCCACACCGCGCGAATCCAGCAGCTCGATGATCGCGCTGCTTTCGGCGTATGTCGGAGCAGTGAGCTGACCGGCCGTGGCATCGGCGAGGAGCATGTCTGTGGTCTGCTTGGCATCCGACTTGGTATTGCCAATGAGTCCGATGGGGCCCCGCTTGATCCAGCCCGTCGCATACAGTCCCGGCACCGGGGTTCCGCCCGGGGTGTGGAGAATGTGCCCGCCATCATTGGGAATGACGGCCGCTTCCGGGTCGAAGGGAAGGCCGGGGAGCGGGTCGGACTCGTAGCCCACGGCTCGGTAGACCGCCTGAACCGGCCAGTCGGTGAAAGAGCCGGTGCCCCGGACGTTGCCGGTGCCGTCAAGTTCGGTCCGTTCGGTGCGAAGTCCTACCACGCGTCCTCCGTAGTGAAGGATCTCCACTGGGGACTCGAAGAAGTGGATCTGCAGGGTATGCGGGGCGTCCTTGGGCTCGCGGATCGCGTATTGCTCGAGGATGGTGCACACCAGGTCCTGCGACTTAGAAGCGCGGCGGGCCTCCTCGGAGGCGGCGTCGTAGTCAATGTCTTCGGGACTTACGACGACGTTGATGGTGGGGGAGTGGTCGAGTTCCTTGAGTTCCTGCGGGGTGAACTTTGCCTGGGCCGGGCCGCGTCGGCCGAAGATATGCACCTCCTTGGCGGCGTTGCGGGAGAGGGACTCGTAGACGTTGTCGGAGATCTCGGTGACCAACAGCTCGTCGGCAGTCTTAGCGAGGACGCGGGCCGCATCGAGCCCGACATTGCCGACCCCAATGACCGCAACCTGTTCGGCCGAGAGGTCCCAGTCGCGGCTGAATCGAGGGTTGCCGTCGTAGGAGCCGACGAGATCGGCGGCGCCAAAGGAACCGGTGGTGTCGACACCCGGGATGGTGAGGGGGCGATCGCGTACGGCGCCGGTGGCAATGACGACGGCATCGTAATATTCGCGCAGCTCCTCGATGGTGATGTCCGTGCCGATGGTGACGTTGCCCAGCAGGCGAATCTCCGGCTTGTCCAGCACCTTGTGGAGCGAGGTGATGATGCCCTTAATGCGTGGATGATCCGGCGCGACTCCGTAGCGGATGAGTCCGAACGGCGCGGGCATCTGCTCGAAGAGATCGATGTGGACTTCGTGCTCGCTGTTTCGCACGAGGAGGTCGGACGCATAGATGCCGGCGGGACCGGCTCCGATGACGGCAACGTTGAGTGAGCTCATGGGTGAGGTTCTCCTTAGGTGTTGATGAGCCTGTGATACATAGACTGCCTGGTCTGCAAAAGTAGTCTCAGTGCCCTGATTGTTAAAGAAAAACCGCAGTTAAATTCAATCTGGGAAGAATATTTAAAGACCGATCGGTCTATTCTGGAATGGAGCTGATGGCTCATAAAAACCCAGGCCAGACCGCCAAAAACCGCACTACAGACAGGCTGTTGGGTACGAAACCATGAAATTAATCCTTGAATCCGCCTCCCTGGCACGCCTAGCTTCAATGGAACCGGCCAAATAATAGACCGAGTAGTTCATTAAATGAAGGGTTAAATCATGACACCCACCGCAACGGTGACTGAATCACGGGAGAAGGCGGCGCCTAGCGCGCGACCGCGCCGGGCGAAGAAGCCGGAAGGCCAATGGAAGATTGACGGCCGAGCGCCGCTCAACCACGCCGAGGAAGTCAAGCAGGAGGAAGACGCGCTCGCTGTGAAGCAGCGCGTGATCGATGTCTACTCCCAGCAGGGCTTTGATTCCATCCCGGCGGATGACCTAAACCCCAGGTTCAAGTGGCTGGGGATCTACACGCAACGCCGCCAGGATTTGGGTGGTGAACTGACGGGCCAGGTCTCCGATGAGGAGCTACAGGATAAGTACCTCATGATGCGGGTGCGCTTCGACGGCGGCCTGGCCTCCCCGGAGCGCCTCCGCGTAGTCGGCGAGATCAGCCGTGATTATGCCCGGTCCACGGCGGACTTCACCGATCGGCAGAACATCCAATTGCATTGGATTCGCATCGAAGATGTGCCGGCGATCTGGGACAAGCTCGATACGGTGGGGCTGAGCACCCTCTTGGGCTGCGGGGACGTCCCGCGCATTATCTTGGGCTCGCCGGTGGCCGGGGTGAGCGCGGAGGAAATCATCGATGCCACTCCGGCGATTGAGAAGATCCAACAGGAGCTGCTGCCCAACCCGGAGTTCCACAACCTGCCGCGCAAGTTCAAATCCGCCATTTCGGGCCACTCGCGCCAGGATGTCACCCACGAGATCCAGGACATTTCCTTCATTGGTTCAGTCCACCCGGAGCACGGCCCCGGTTTCGAGTGCTTCGTCGGAGGTGGGCTGTCCACCAACCCGATGCTCGCGCAATCACTGGGCGCGTGGATACCGCTCGAGGAGGTGCCGGACGTGTGGGCCGGGGTGGCGCGCCTGTTCCGGGACTATGGTTTCCGTCGCCTGCGCAACCGGGCGCGGTTGAAGTTCTTGGTGGCCCAGTGGGGCATCGAGAAGTTCCGCGAGGTCCTGGAGAAGGAATACCTGGGCAAGCCGCTCATCGATGGCCCCCATCAGCCCATCAATCCGGGTTACCGCGACCACATTGGCGCGCACCCACAAAAGGATGGCAAGTTCTATCTCGGGGTGAAGCCGACCGTGGGGCACACGACCGGCGAGCAGCTCATTGCTATCGCTGATGTCGCCGAGCGTTTCGGAATCGAGCGCATCCGCACCACCGCAGAGAAGGAGTTGCTCTTCCTCGACATCGAGCGCACGGACCTCACTGCGCTCTCCGCCGCGTTGGATGAGACGGGGTTGTTCTCGAAGCCCTCAGAGTGGCGGCGCAACATCATCTCGTGCACCGGCCTGGAGTTTTGCAAGCTCGCGCACGCCACCACGAAAGCCCGGGCCGTCGAATTGGTCGATGAGCTGGAGGAGCGGATCGGCGACATCGACGTGCCGGTGCGGATCGCGCTCAATGGCTGTCCCAATTCCTGCGCCCGCACGCAGGTCGCCGATATCGGTTTCAAGGGCCAGACCGTCACCGATGACGAGGGCAACCGGGTTGAGGGCTTCCAGGTTCACCTGGGCGGATCGATGAACATCAACGCCAATTTTGGTCGAAAGGTCAAAGGTCACAAGGTCATCGCCGACGAGGTCGGGGATTACGTCGTCCGCGTCGTCGGGCACTTCACCCAACAGCGCCACGAAGAAGAAACCTTCCAGGAATGGGTCCAGCGCGCCGACGAGGAGGACCTGAAGTGAGTTTCCGCCGTAAGCCCAATCCGAATCGCAACCACCCGCTGTTCTGCCCTTATTGAGCTGGTGAAATCCTCTTCCCTGCGGTCGAGGACGACTTCGCCTGGTCTTGCTCCGATTGCACGCGCGTGTTTTCGGTGCGCTACCACGGCCAGGACGAACCCCAGCAGCGCCCGGCACCAGCCCGCTCCACCAACCAAGCCATCCAAGAATCACTTCACCGACACGGAATCCAGCTCACCCCAGTGGGAGTTGCCCAATGAACCTACTCTCCGCCGCCACGCGCGACCCCCAAGTCAGCCCACCCGGCCCGCACACCACCGAACCACTCGATCCGGAGACGGCTCAGCGCAATGCCGAGCTCGTCGACACCTTCGCCGAGGACCTCAACAACGCGCCCGCCGAAACCATCCTCGCCTGGGCCGCTGAGCACGTTCCCGGCGCGGTCGCGGTGACCGTGTCCATGGAGAACACCGTGCTCGCGGAGTTGGCCGCGCGGCATCTGCCGCAGGCAGACTTCCTTTTCCTTGATACCGGTTACCACTTTGAGCAGACGCTGGCGGTAGCGGACGGCGTCGATAAGCACTACCCACAGCGACTTGTGCGAGTCCGGCCGGTGCTTACCCGCGCTGAGCAGGATGCCACCTATGGGGTGGCGTTGTACGGGCGCGACCCGGCGGCGTGTTGCCGGATGCGCAAGGTCGAGCCGCTGGCCGTGAGCCTGAGCCCCTATGCGGGGTGGGTGACCGGGTTGCGGCGCGCCGACGGGCCGACCCGCGCGCAGGCTCCGGCGCTGAGCCTCGATGCCACGGGGCGGCTGAAGATCTCCCCGATCATCACGTGGTCGCTGGAGGACACCGACGCCTTCATCGCGGACAACGACCTCATCCGGCATCCCCTGACCACGCAGGGCTACCCCTCCATTGGGTGCGCCACCTGCACCCTTCCCGTCGCCGATGGCGATGACCCCCGGGCCGGCCGCTGGGCTGGCAACGCCAAAACAGAATGCGGATTGCACACATGACCACTGCGATTGCCACCCAAAGACTTTCCCCTCACCTCAAGGACTTGGAAAACGAGTCCATCCACATCCTCCGGGAGGTGGCCGGCCAGTTCGACAAGATCGGCCTGCTGTTCTCCGGCGGCAAAGACTCCTGCGTGGTGCTGGAGCTCGCCCGCCGCGCGTTCGCCCCCGCCGCCGTGCCGTTGGAATTGCTGCACGTGGATACGGGCCACAACTTCCCCGAGGTCATTTCCTTCCGCGATCGCCTCGTCGAGCAGACCGGGGCGCGGCTGCGGGTCGCGCACGTCCAGGACTGGATCGACCGCGGTGACCTGCACGAACGCCCGGACGGTACCCGCAACCCGCTGCAGACCGTTCCCCTGGTGCAGACCATCGCCGAGCGCGGCTACGACGCCGTCCTCGGTGGTGCCCGCCGCGACGAGGAGCGCGCCCGCGCCAAGGAGCGCGTGTTCTCCGTGCGGGATTCCTTCGGCGGCTGGGACCCGCGCCGCCAACGCCCTGAGCTGTGGAGCCTCTACAACGGGGCGAAGCTGCCCGGCGAGAACATCCGCGTGTTCCCCATCTCCAATTGGACCGAAGCGGACGTGTGGGAGTACATCGGTGCCCGCAACATTGAGCTGCCGTCGATCTATTTCGCCCACGAGCGGGAGGTATTCCAGCGCGATGGCATGTGGCTGACCCCGGGGCCGTGGGGTGGCCCGCGGCGCGGCGAAGAGGTGGAAACCCGCCGGGTCCGCTACCGCACGGTCGGCGACATGTCCTGCACCGGCGCGATCGAATCCGTCGCCACCACGATCGATGAGATCCTCGCCGAGATCGCCACCTCCACCCTCACTGAGCGCGGCGCCACGCGGGCCGATGACCGCCTCAGCGAATCCGCCATGGAAGACCGCAAGAAAGAGGGATACTTCTGATGAACGCCTCCACCCTCATCGCCACCCGCGAAACCCTGCGCCTGTGCACCGCCGGCTCCGTCGACGACGGAAAGTCCACCTTCGTCGGCCGCCTCCTTCACGACACGAAGTCCGTCCTGGCCGACCAGCTCGCCTCCGTCGAGGCCACCTCCGCCGATCGCGGTTTCGACGGCATCGACCTGTCCTTGCTGGTCGACGGCCTCCGCGCCGAACGCGAGCAGGGCATCACCATCGACGTCGCCTACCGCTACTTCGCCACTGACCAGCGCACGTTCATCCTCGCCGACACGCCCGGCCACGTGCAGTACACCCGCAACACGGTCACCGGCATGTCGACGTCCCAGGTGGTGGTCCTGCTTGTCGACGCCCGCCATGGCGTCGTCGAGCAGACCGTCCGCCACCTGACAGTGGCCGCCCTGCTCGGTGTTCGCACCGTCATTTTGGCGGTGAACAAGATAGATCTGGTCGACTACTCCGAGTCCGTGTTCCGGGACATCGAGGCATCGTTTTCCGCGGCGGCCGATCGCCTCGGAGTGGCCGATACCCACGTCGTGCCCATCTCCGCGCTGCGGGGCGACAACGTGGCCGAGAAATCCACCGCGATGCCCTGGTACACCGGACCGACCGTGCTGTCCCTGCTCGAAGAGGTGGAGGTGACTCGCGGCCGGGCGCACGAGCTCGACCTGCGTTTCCCCATCCAATGGGTCATCCGCGAGCACGCCAGCGACTACCGCGGCTACGCCGGGCGCGTCGAATCCGGATCGGTCCGCGTGGGCTCGACGGTGAGCCTGCCCCACGGCCGGTCGAGCGAGGTCATTGGCATCGATTCCCCTGATGGCGCGGTCGAAGAGGCCGTGGCGGGGGACTCGGTCACCCTCCTGCTCGCCGACGACGTCGACCTCGCCCGAGGCGACCTCATCTCCGGTGCCGAGCGCCCCGCAGAAGTGCGCCACTTCGCGGCCACCGTCGTCGGGTTGACCGACAAGCCGCTGCGCGCCGGGGCCCCGGTGAAGGTCCGCTACGGCACCTCGCTCGTGCGCGGCCGCATCGCCTCCCTCGACCGGCTGCTGGACATCGACGAAGTGGCAGATGTTGATGCTCCGGAGTCCTTCCAGCTCAACGACATCGCCCACCTCAGCGTCGAGACAGCCGCTGAGCTGCCCATTGATGGCTACGCCGCACGCGGGGCCATCGGCAGTTTCCTGCTCATCGACCCCGCCAACGGCGCCACCCTGGCCGCCGGCCTCGTGGGCACCCGGCTCAGGAGGCAGCCATGACCGCGCTGATCACCCTCTCCCACGGCTCGCGCCACCCTAGCGCGAGCGGCGGTATCCGCCGTCTCACCCGGGCTGCCGGGCAGCTTATCGACGCCCCCGCCTTCGACGCTCACCTCGACTTCACCGAGCCCACCCTCCCGGATGTTGCCCTCCAGCTGGCCGCCGCCGGGCATCGGGAAGCGGTCGTCGTGCCCTTGCTGTTCACCGATGCGTTCCACGCGCGGCACGACGTGCCCGCGGTCGTGTCCGTCGCCGCGGAGGTGAGCGGGCTCGCCCTCCACGTTGCCCCCGGCCTGGGTACCGGTGAGGAGGTCGCCGGTGTGCTCTCCCAGCGCGTGGCCCTCGATGCACCCACCGGTGCCCACGTCGTGCTCTACCCGGTGGGCACGACTGATCCAGCAGCGCACGGGCGGCTCGTTGAGCTGGGTGCCCGCGTGGCGGAGCTGTCCGGGCACTCCGTTTGCGTGGTCCCGGCCACCGGCCCGGCTGGCAGCGGGGGAGCGGGCGTCATCGAGGCGGCCATGGGACGTCGGGCGGTACACGTGCTTCCCCTGTTCGTTACCGACGGCCTGCTGCTCGACCGCCTCCGCGAACAGCTCCCTCGCATCGCCGCCGCTACCGGGGCCCGGTTCACCTCCTCCCCGCCGCTGAGCATCGACCTCGCGGCAGTCGTCGCCGCCCGCTACCAAGCCGCGCTTCCCCTTCCGGCCGTCTAAGGAATCCCATGAAAACGCTCATCCTCATCGCCCTGGCAGGCCTCGCTGCCCAGCTTGTCGACGGGGGCCTCGGCATGGGCTTCGGCGCGACCTCCACCACCATCCTCATCCTCCTCGCCGGGCTCGGCCCCGCGCAGGCCTCCGCGGTCGTGCACGTCGCCGAACTGGGCACGACGTTCGTCTCTGGCGTCAGCCACTGGCGCTTCGGCAACGTTGATTGGCGGGTGGTCTTCCGCCTCGCCATCCCCGGCGCCCTGGGAGCCTTCGCCGGTGCCACCGTCCTATCCTCCCTGTCCACCGATGCCGCGCGTCCCCTCACCGCGGCCATCCTTGCCGCAATTGGGTTCAACCTCATCTGGCGCTTCTCCCGCGGCCGGGTCCGCCACTCCGTCAACGCCCAACCCCACTGCACCGGCTTCCTCGGCGGTCTGGGCTTGTTCGGCGGCTTTATCGATGCCTCCGGCGGGGGCGGTTGGGGGCCGGTGACCACCTCGACGCTGCTCTCGCTCGGGCGGACGGAGCCGCGCCGGGTCGTGGGCACCGTCAACACCGCGGAGTTCCTGGTCACCCTGGGGGCGACCCTCGGCTTCGTGTTGGGCCTGTGGGAGGAACTCGTGGCCAATTTCCCGGCCGTGCTCGCCCTCCTCATCGGCGGCACCATCGCGGCCCCACTGGCGGCCTGGTTGGTTACCCGCCTCAACCCGGTCGCACTGGGCGGGATCGTGGGCACGCTGCTGTTGCTGCTTAACCTGCCGGTGGTGCTAAATTTCCTCTCCGCGACGCAGCCGCTGGTGTGGTCACTCCAAGCGGTCACCCTGGTCCTCGGCCTGGCCTTGACGGGAGTGGGTGTGCAGCGGGCCCGCCGAAATCAGCTCGACGCGGCGGTGGTTACGGGCGTGAAGGAGCATCCCAGCAGTGAGACCGTGAGAGTTTAAATCCACCTCACACCCTCAGGTTGGCATGGGGGGAAATAATCAAAAATGAATGCTTCTCGCCTCATTCGAGTGTGATCTATGGAACAGTAAGGGAATCCCTACTCCCTGTGATGAGTCACTGCCAAGGATGTGAGCTTATGAGTAATACCGCAGAGAAAGACCGTGAACAGCAGAAAGAGAAGAAGGGCGGCTTAGGGGACCGGCTCCTCAACGGAATTGAGTACGTGGGCAACAAGCTGCCCGAGCCTTTTACCCTCTTCCTCATCCTCTTCCTCATCACGGGCGTGGCCTCCACCATCATGGCGGTCCAGGACATCAGCGTTCCCGTGCCTGGTTCGGAAGATGAACTCACCATCCGCGGCCTGTTTACCGGCGAGGGAATGACCTGGCTGACCACCACGATGGGTTCCAACTACATCGGCTTCCCGCCCCTGGTCACCGTGCTCCCGATCCTGTTGGCCACGGGAGTGGCCGAGCGCTCGGGCATGCTCTCGGCGCTGATCCGCAAGCTCTTCGGCTCGGCTAAGCGCTGGATCCTGCCCTACGCCGTCGGCATCGTGGGTGTCACCGCCTCGATCATGGCCGACGCCGCCTTCGTCGTCGTCCCGCCACTGGCCGCCATGGTGTTCAAGGCGGCGGGCCGCCACCCGGTCGCCGGCCTACTAGGTGGCTTTGCCGCCGTTGGCGCGGGCTACTCCACCGCATTGTTCCCGACCAGCCTCGATGCCCTCTTCGCTGGCATCACCAACGCCGTCATGGCTACCCTGCCCGGCCTGGCCACCACCGAGGTCAACCCGGTCTCGAACTACTACTTCAACATCGCCTCCGCGATTGTCCTGGGCCTGCTCGCCGGTTTCATCACCGATAAGGTCCTCGAGCCGCGCATGGTGCGTCAGGGCGTGCCCACGGAGGAGACCCTCAGCGACGAGGATGCTTCCCAGCGCGGCGATCGCGATGCCGAAGGCAACGAGCTCTCCGCCACCTTGACCAGCGAGGAAAACCGCGGCCTCGTCGCCTCCCTCTTGGCCGCCGTCGCCCTCACGATCGTGTTCCTCTGGGCCTTCCTCATGCCTAGCTCCCCCTGGCGCAATGACGCCGGCAACTTCCTGCCGCAGTCCCCGCTCCTGCAGTCGATCGTGTTCATTGTCTTCTCCTACTTCATGGTCATGGGCATCGTCTACGGCCTCTACGTGGGCACCGTGAAATCGGTATCGGACATCGTGAAGATGATGGGCCTCGCGCTCAAGGACATGATGGGTTTCCTTGTGCTGGCGTTCATCCTCGGCCAGTTCGTCGCCCTCTTCGCCTGGACCGGCATCGGCACGTACACCGCCGTCAAGGGTGCGGCCTTCCTCGAATCGATCGGGCTCACCGGTTTCGGCGCCATCCTCGCTTTCATCGTCCTCGCCTCGCTGCTCAACCTGCTCATCATCTCCGGCTCCGCCATGTGGACGCTCATGGCGGCGGTCTTCGTGCCCATGTTCGCGCTCATCGGCTTCGAGCCCGCCTTCACCCAGGCAGCTTTCCGCGTCGGTGACTCCGCGACCCAGGTGATCACCCCGCTGAACCCGTACATGATTGTCATCCTGGGGCTGCTGCGCCGTTACGAACCGAATGCCGGATTGGGCACGCTCATGTCCCGTCTCGTGCCCTTCGTCATTCCGTTCTGGCTCTCCTGGGCCACCCTGCTCGCCATCTGGTACTTTGCCGACCTGCCCCTTGGCCCCGGTGCCCAGATCTTCCTCCAATAAAAGGTATGAAAATTTCCCCTATGAACGAGCCAGACCGCACGACCCCTTCGACCGCTTTCCTTGACCACGCCAGCGCCGGCATTGAGGCCCGCATGAGGGAAGTTGAAGAATCCGACACCGGTTTGCCGGTGTCTCTGGACGCCTATCCGGGACAGGAAACGGTGTGGGCGACGGCGTCGACAAGCGCGGAAGCGCTGGAACCGGAACTGACCGCCCTCCTGCAGAACCTCCATGCCCATCCGGAGGTGGCGTTCGAGGAGGTCCACGCTCAGCGGACCATCGCCGAGCTGCTCGAAGCCAAGGGCTTCGCCGTGGAGCGTGGCGTGCACGGAGTTGATACCTCGCTGCGCACGCTTTACGACGCCCCGGGCTACGACCCCGCCCGCCACCGCACCGTCGCCATCCTGGCGGAATACGATGCCCTGCCGGGCATCGGGCATGCCTGCGGGCATAACATCATCGCCGCCGCCGGCGTCGGTGCCTTCCTGGCAGCCGTCGACGCTCTGCGCGAATCGAGCCTCGGCGGGCGCATCGTTTTCCTGGGAACGCCCGCGGAGGAGGGACATTCCGGCAAGGAATACATGATCCGCGGCGGCATGCTCGATGGGATCGACGTGGCCATCATGATCCACCCTTTCGGCTACGACATTTCTAGCCACTACTGGCTCGGCCGCCGCACCCTGGAGGCGACGTTCCATGGGGTGGCCGCGCACGCCAGCTCGCAGCCGTTCATGGGCCGCAATGCACTCGATGCCGCCACCCTTGCCTACCAGGCGATGGGATTGCTGCGGCAGCAAATGGCGCCGAGCGATCGCCTGCACTCCGTCATTACCGACGGCGGGCACCGTCCCTCCGTCATCCCGGAGAAGGCCGCGCTAAACATCTACGTCCGTTCCCTACTCACTGATTCACTCGTTGATCTCTCCGCACGCGTGGGCAATATCCTCGACGGCGCCGCGCTCATGACCGGGTGCACCGTGGAGAAGAGGTGGGACATCCACCCCGCCACCCTGCCGATTCGCAATAATGAGACCCTCCTTGGGCGCTGGACCCACACCCAGGCGCTGCGCGGCCGGACCGCGGCACCCGCCGGGGTAGTGCCCGACTCTTTGGCCGCGTCCACCGACTTCGGCAATGTGTCCCAACTCGTTCCGGGGATCCACCCAATGGTCAAGGTCTCCCCACCGGATGTCGCCTTGCACACGGCGGCATTCGCGGAGTGGGCCTGTTCGCCCGAAGCCAGCCGCGCCGCAGTCGATTCTGCCACTGGCCTGGCGCAGGTCGCCGTCGACGTCCTCGGCGATGATGCCCTCGCCGCGGCCGCCCTCGCCGAGTTCGAGGCCAACGGAGGTAAGTTCAGCGTCGCAGACCAATTGGGGTGAGCGGCTATGCTCTGAAAGCATGAATCAACCCCTCTTCGTCGCCGCAGTTCCCGGTGAAGTCACCCAGCTCCCCGAGGGCACCACGTTGCTCATCACCGGTATCGGCACCCTGGCCGCAGCTATCTCTCTCACCGAGTACCTGGCTGCGGCCCGCGCCGCCGGCGAGCTGCCCTCCCGGATTATCAACGTTGGTACCGCCGGGGCGCTGCGCCCGGAGCTGGGCGATGGGGTGTACGAAATCACGTCGGTGTTCAAGCACGACTTCGACTCCGATGTCGTCCCCGGCGTTGCCGAGCGATTCAGCCCCGACGTCATTGAGCCCGCGGCTTCCGGGCTTTTCCCAGTCGCCTCCCTGGCCACGGGCGACACCTTTGTCAATGACTCCGCCAAGAAAGAAGCCCTCGCCGCCCGCGCCGAACTCGTTGACATGGAGGGCTACGCCATCGCGGCGGTAGCTCTGCACTTCGGCGTGCCCGTCACCTTGCTCAAGCAGATTTCTGATCACGCTGATGAGGCCACCGCCTCCGGTTGGGCCGACTCGCTCGACGAATGCTCTCGCAAGATCGCCGACGCCGTAGCCAAGCTCAGCTTCTAAGCCGTCAGGCTACTCTGGGTCGGTTTCCACAATCTTGCGGAACCGCGGCAGGATGCCACCCGACTCGGCCTTCTCCCCTGAGGAATCCTCATTCTTCCGGCGGCCCATCGACATGAGCTTGTCGCGCACCCCCTCGAAAGCTTCCCGGGACGTGACGTTCGTGCCCTCCGCGGTGGCAATCTCAATGTCGTCGATGCTGATCTCACCGGCGCGAAGAGCGACCAACTCGGAGTGGTAGCGAATCCAGACGGCGATGGTAGCGGCGACGGGGACCGCGAGGAAGGCACCGATGATGCCGAACATCGTGGAGCCCACGGTGACGGAAAGCAGCACAATCGCAGCGTGAAGGTTCATGGCCTTCGACTGCAGGATCGGCTGGAGAATGTTGCCCTCGATCTGCTGGACCAAGAGGATCAGCGCCAGCACGAGCAGAGCATTGGTCAGGCCGTTAGTGACCAGTGCGATGATGACGGCCAGGGCGCCGGCGGTGAACGCACCAACGATCGGGATGAAACCGGCGAAGAAGGTAATCACGGCTAGCACCAGCGCGAGGGGGACGCCGAGGATGAGCAAGCCGACACCGATGAACACGGCGTCAACCAAGGACACCAGCGCCTGCGCTCGGATGAACCCGGCCAGGGTGTTCCACGTGCGGGTGAGGACCTCAGTGAGGTGCCACCCGGCATTGGCGCCGGTGTACTTGCGCACGAAGGGCAGGAACTTGGAGCCGTCCTTGAGGAAAAAGAAGGTGAGCACCAGCATGACGACGAGGGTCACTACGACGGAGGTCGCCGCGGACAGCCCGCTGAACACACCTGAGGCGATGTTGGCGGACTGCTGGCGGACGTAGTTGACCACGTCATCGAGCGCCCCGCTGAACTGACCGAGGTCGAGATTGAAAGGTCCGCTCTGGACCCAGGCGGTGATCCGATCGATACCGTTGGAGGCTTCCGTCACCAGGGAGGCACCTTGGTCGCGGACAGTCGGGGCCATGGCGGCGAAAACTCCGATGATGATGGCGAAGAAGCCCACGATCGTGGAGATGGCTGCCAAGGCCGAGGGGAAGTGCAACTTGTTGCGGAAAAAGCTGGACACCGGCCACAGCACCGAGGTGACCAGAATGGCGAGCAAGATCGGTAGGAGTCCTACCCACACCTTCCCCAGTAATTGCAGGGCCAGGTAGCCGGCCACCACCATGATGATGAAGCGCAGCGCCCACCCCGCAGCCCAGCGACCATCGCGGCCGATGATGACGCCGCGATCCGTAACCTCGTCGGAGCTGTGCGAGATCGGTTGGTCTTCCGCTATCTCCGCGATGGAGTCGGAGAGATCCCGGGTATCGGTGCCGTGCATCCCGGGCTTCTGGGGATCAAGTGGTGTGCTCATAAGAGTTTCTATTCTGCCAGAGAAACCTTCTTTGTTCCTAGTACGCCAAAACGGTGCATGGTCTGGGAAATTGCCTGCTCCAACAGGAAGGGGAGGAGTTCGCGGCGCCCGTCGGCGATTACCGGACTATCCAGGATCACTGACCCCGATTCGGCGGCCGCCGAGTAGAGCTCCGTCCCCGCATCCCCCAGCACTCGAACTCGTGCTCCCTTGAGCCCTTCCAGCTCGACTGCAAAGGAATCGTTGCTGATAGCGCGGGCGTGGATCCCGGCCTGGGACAGCTCGCGGGCCACCGAGTCGCGGGCAGAGATGTCCACGGTAGTGCCGGTGCGCAGCGCGGCGAGCTGCAAACGCAGAACGTCGCGGAGGGCGAAGTTCTCGCCGACGCGGATGTACAAACGGTCGAGCAGCGGGCGGTAGCGGAAGATGTTGGCCTCGGAGCGCAAAGCCGTGAGATCGTGGGTGGCGCCGAATTCTTCACGCCACGCCACCTGGTCGAGCTCGGCGGCAGTGGTGAGCCAGCGGAGATCGTCATCGCTTAACAATTCAGTGGCGCGGCGCAGGAAATCAGCGGTTGTGCTGGGCAGTTCCACCTGGGCGACCTCGAGGGAACCGTCCGACCAGACACCCTGCTGGGCGACGTAGTTCGGGCCGCCAGCCTTGGCGCCTGCACCAATGACGGAGTCCTTCCAGCCGCCGAAGGACTGGCGCTGGACGATCGCGCCGGTGATGCCCCGGTTGATGTAGGCATTGCCAACCTCGACGCGATCGCACCAGAAATTGATCTCCTGGGGATCGAGGGAATGGATGCCGCCGGTGAGGCCGAACCCGGTGGAGTTCTGCCATTCGATGGCCTCCTCCAGGGTGGAGGCGTGCATGATGCCGAGGACAGGGCCGAAGCACTCGTGGGTGTGGAACCAGGAACCGGGGGCAACGTTATCGCGGATGCCCGGGGTCCAGAAGCGGCCCTCATCGTCAAGCTGGCGGGGCTTGAGCAACCAGGATTCGCCCTCATCCAGCTGGGTGAGGCCGCGCTGCAGCTTCTCGCCGGGGGGAGAAATCAGCCCGTTCATGGTGGTGGTGATGTCGGTGCCGGGGCCGACGCGGAGGGTGGAGACGGCGTCGATAAGCTGCTCTCGCAGGCGGCGGGACTCGCCCGCGGCGCCGACGAAGATGACCAGCGAGGAGGCTGAGCATTTCTGGCCGGAGTGGCCGAAGGCGGAGCGGTAGATGTCGGCTACGGCGAGGTCTGGGTCGGCCGCCGGGGTGACGATGATGGCGTTCTTGCCTGACGTCTCCGCAGAAATAGCCATCTCCGGGCGCCAGGAGCGGAAGAGCTTTGCGGTCTCGGACGCCCCGGTGAGGATGACGTGGTCGACGTTCTCGTGGGAGATGAGACGCTGGCCGGCATCGGCCTCGTCGGTTCGCAGGAGCTGCACCAGGTCGCGGTCAATGCCGTGGGCGTCGAGGCCGCGGTGAATGGCGTTGACCAGCACCTGGGCGCAATCGACGACCTCCGGGGCGGGGGAGAGGATCACTGCCGAACCGGCCGCGAGGGCCGAGGTCACGCCGCCGCAAGGGATGGCGACGGGGAAGTTCCACGGCGGGACCACGACGGTAACGGCATGCGGGGTGAACTCCGAGCGTGCCTCGTCGAGCAGGCGGGCGGACTGCCCGTAGTAGGTGGCAAAATCGATGGCCTCGGAGATCTCCGGATCGGATTGATCGACGGTCTTACCAGCCTCATGGGCCATGACGGTGATGAACTCGCCGCGGGCCTTCGCCAGCTCGTCGGCGATGGTGTCCAACACGGCGGCGCGCTCGGCGCCGCTCCGGCCCGCCCACCCGTGAGATAGCTGGCGGGCGGTGGCAACGGCGGCGTCGACAAGCGCCGGATCGGTGATTTCCTCCTGCTCGATGGTGATCGGCTCGGCGGCGAGGGCGGCCAACGCCCATTCGCGGCTGGCGCGCAGAGCCGGATCGGTGTCTGGCTCGTTGATAAAGCGCCCGGTATCGGGGGCCTGGCGGGACTGCTCAATGCGACGATCCTGGGTACGTCGGGGCCGGTCAGAGACCTCCCAGCGGTCCTCAACGGCGCGCTTGAAGGCCTCTTCCTGGCGGTCCATCGGTGTGGTGCCCGGCGCGAACAGTGAGTGGAGGAAGTTCTGCTCCTCGGCGTTTTCCTCCAGGCGGCGAACGAGGTAGCTGACGGCGACGTCGAAGTCCTCGGCGTGCACGACCGGGGTGTAGAGGATCATTCGGCCGATGGCCGCTTTGACCAGGCGGGACTGCTCCGGGGACATGCCCTGGAGCATCTCGGCGTCGACCTGCTTCTCGACGCCGCGGGCCACCGCCAGCTCCCATGCCGCCGCGACGGTGAAGAGATTGTGGCTGGCGATGCCGATGCGCACGTTGGCGGCGTGTTCGGGGGTGAGGATCCAGTCGACGAGGCGCAGGTAGTTGGCATCGACGGCATGCTTGGTGGCGTAGGGGGCCTGTGGCCAGCCGTGCACCTCGGCCTCGACCTTCTCCATGGAGAGGTTCGCGCCCTTGACCAGGCGAATCTTAATGGGGGCGCCACCATTGCTCACGCGCTCGGCGGCAAAGGAAGCCAACTCTTGCAGGGCCTCGAAGCTATCCGGCAGGTAGGCCTGCAGCACGATGCCGGCCTCCAAGTGCGTGAACTCCTCCTCGCTGAGTAGCTCGGTGAACAGGCGGATGGTCAGGCGTAGATCCTTGTACTCCTCCATGTCCAGGTTGATAAACACGCCGTTGTATTTGGCGGCCTGGTACATCGGGCGCAGCTGGTCCTTGAGCCGGGCCAGCGATCCCTCCAGGTCCCAGGGATTGAGCTGTGCGCAAAGGCTGGAGGCCTTGACGGAGACATAGGTCACGCGCGGGTTCGAGATGAGGGCGAGGGTGCGCTCGGCGCGGCGCTCTGCTTCGTCGTGGCCCAAGACTGCCTCGCCGAGGAGGTTGAGGTTGAGCTGAGTATCGTCCTTCGCGGACTTGTCCAGCAATTTGTTCAAGGCTTTGCCGTCCGCGTCGAGGACGAGGTGGCCGACCATCTGGCGAAGGCGCATCCGGGCGATGGGCATGACGATTTGCGGGAAAAGGGTGCCGAGCTTGCCTCCGAGCTGCAGGGCCGACTTGTTCAGAGGTCCGAGGAATTTCGGTCCTTCCGGCATCTGCGCCAGGGCGTTGGCGGCGGTGGCGTTGTCTTCGGGGCGGGCAACGCGGTCGACGAACTGCATGGTGAAGGCCACGCCCTTGGGGTCGCGCACGAGCTCCGCAAGTTCGCGGGTGCCCTTCGCGGCGCTTTTCGACGTCCCCGCGGCACCGGGGGCACTGGCCTCCAGCCAGCCGCGGGCACGGTCGATGGCGGCGGGCATGACGGACTCGAGGGTTGGCTGAGATGGTGACATGAGAATGGGGTCCTTTTGAGGTAGTGGGCTGAAACGTTTGGGGGAAGTTTCAGGCGACTACCGGAGGACGGTCGCTACTACGCCGAGTTCGGGTGTGCTCGCGGTTCATGGCAGTGGGCACCGCCTTTCAGTTCTCCCGGCACGCTAGCGCGCCCCAGGGTGTGGGCGGCATTTGTGACGGTGGTCTCTCACGGGTGAGTACCTGTATTAACTCACAAGGGTGAGATGCCGTCAAGATCGAGGCCCTCTAGGGGTGTGAGGGGGCTAATTTATGGGTTGTTAGCAGGGAATTTAAAAAAGTTGAGCGAAGAGGGAACAACTCTGAAGGGTGCACCGTTGTAGAAAGTGTCAGATTGAGTGACCTTGGCTCAAGGCTTGCTGGTACAGTAGGTCCCGATAAGTTGAGTCACTCGCAATCAACTTCACAAAATCCCTAACAACATGGAGGAAAAACAACATGGGACGCGCAGTAGGAATTGACCTCGGTACCACCAACTCGGTGGTCTCCGTTCTGGAAGGCGGCGAGCCCGTCGTCATCGCTAACGCCGAAGGCTCCCGGACCACCCCGTCCGTCGTCGCCTTTGCCAAGAACGGCGAGGTCCTCGTCGGCCAGTCCGCCAAGAACCAGGCCGTGACCAACGTCGACCGCACCATTCGCTCCGTCAAGCGCCACATCGGCACCGACTGGAGCACCGATATTGATGGCAAGAAGTACACCCCGCAGGAGATCTCCGCTCGTACGCTCATGAAGCTGAAGCGGGACGCTGAGGCCTACCTCGGTGAGGATGTCACCGATGCAGTCATTACCGTCCCCGCCTACTTCGAGGACGCACAGCGCCAGGCTACGAAGGAAGCCGGCCAGATCGCCGGACTCAACGTTCTGCGCATTGTCAATGAGCCCACCGCAGCAGCTCTGGCATACGGCCTGGAGCGCGGCGACAAGGAGCAGACCATTCTGGTCTTCGACCTTGGCGGCGGTACCTTTGACGTCTCCCTGCTGGAGATCGGTGACGGTGTCGTGGAGGTCCGCGCCACCGCTGGCGATAACAAGCTCGGCGGCGACGACTGGGATCAGCGCATCGTCGACTGGTTGGTCGACAAGTTTAAGGCTTCCCAGGGCATTGACCTGACCAAGGACAAGATGGCCCTGCAGCGTCTGCGCGAGGCCGCTGAGAAGGCCAAGATTGAACTGTCCTCCTCCCAGCAGGCAACGATCAACCTGCCGTACATCACGGTGGACGCTGACAAGAACCCGCTCTTCCTGGACGAGACCCTGACTCGCACCGAGTTCCAGAAGATCACCCAGGACCTGCTCGATCGCACCAAGGAGCCGTTCAACCAGGTCATCAAGGACTCCGGTATGTCCGTCTCCGACATCGACCACGTTGTTCTCGTGGGTGGTTCCACCCGCATGCCCGCCGTCACCGAGATGGTCAAGGAACTGACCGGTGGCCGCGAGCCGAACAAGGGCGTCAACCCCGACGAGGTCGTCGCTGTCGGCGCTGCCCTGCAGGCCGGCGTTCTGCGCGGCGAGGTCAAGGACGTGCTGCTGCTAGACGTCACCCCGCTCTCCCTTGGTATTGAGACCAAGGGTGGCGTGATGACCAAGCTCATCGAGCGCAACACCACCATCCCGACCAAGCGCTCGGAGACCTTCACCACCGCTGAGGACAGCCAGCCCTCCGTGCAGATCCAGGTCTTCCAGGGCGAGCGTGAAATGGCTTCCGCCAACAAGCTGCTCGGTTCCTTCGAACTCGGTGGCATTGCCCCGGCACCGCGTGGTGTCCCGCAGATCGAGGTCACCTTCGACATCGACGCTAACGGCATCGTCCACGTCACCGCCAAGGACAAGGGCACCGGCAAGGAGAACACGATCAAGATCCAGGACGGCTCCGGCTTGTCCCAGGAAGAGATCGACCGCATGGTCAAGGACGCCGAGGCTCACGCTGAGGAGGACAAGAAGCGCCGCGAGGAGCAGGAGACCCGCAACAACGCTGAGTCCATGGTCTACCAGACCCGCAAGTTCATGGAAGAGAACTCCGACAAGCTCTCCGAGGACATCAAGTCCAAGGTGGAAGAGGCTGCCAAGGGAGTCGACGAGGCCCTCAAGGGCGAGGATCTCGACGCCATCAAGGCTTCCGTGGAGAAGCTGTCCACCGAGTCCCAGGAAATGGGTAAGGCCATCTACGAGGCAGAGGCTAATGCCGGTGCCACCCAGGCCGGAGCCCCGACCGCTGACGCCGATGACAATGTCGTCGACGCCGAGGTGGTCGAGGATGACGCTCCTGAGGCAGACGAGGAGAAGAAGTAGTGACCAACCCCAATCCGTCTATGCCCGACAACCCGGGCGACCCGGAGCACACCGATCCGGAGGCAACGTCGGCCGAGCAAGCCGAAGCTGCCGCCGAGGAGGCTGCCCAGGCCCACGGTGCGGGTGAGTTCGATCCGGCCCTGGAGGCGGAAATCGAAGAGGCCTTTGCCAACGTCGATCCCGATCACGACGGCGATGGTGAAGTCTCGGACATTGAGGCCCAGCTGGCGGAGCGCACCGAGGATCTGCAGCGCATTAGCGCCGAGTACGCCAACTACCGTCGGCGTACTGAGCGTGACCGCCAAGGCATCATCGATGCCGCCAAGGCAGCTGTCTTGACCCAGCTCGTGCCCATTCTGGACGATCTGGATCTGGCTCGCCAGCACGGTGACTTGGAGGAAGCTGGCCCTCTGCGGGCCTTCGCCGACAAGCTCACCACCACGCTGGATAGCCAGAAGCTTGCTGCATTCGGAGTTGAGGGCGATGCCTTCGATCCCGAAATCCACGAGGCCGTGCAGGACTTGTCGTCCGGCGAGGAGAAGGTGATCGGCACAGTGTTGCGCCGTGGCTACCGCGTCGGTGATCGCCTGGTCCGGAATGCGATGGTCATCATCGCTGACCCGGCTGGTGGGGCCGACAACGCCTAAACCGCACCGCTACCGTGAGACATCGCCGCTCTACCTGGGAGTTGAGGGAAAGCCCCGACCCCGGGGGCGGCGATGCGCACGTTTCACGCATGATATTGATAGAGACTTTTTGGAAGGAGGAGATGCCCAGTGACTGTTCAACGTGAATGGGCAGACAAGAACTACTATGCGGATCTGGGGGTCTCCTCGTCCGCGAGCACGGAAGAGATCAAAAAGGCCTACCGCAAGCTGGCCCGGGACAATCACCCGGACAAGCATCCCGGTGACAAGGCCGCTGAAGAGCGCTTTAAAAAGGTGGCCGAGGCCTATGACGTCGTCGGCGACGAGACCAGGCGCAAGGAATACGACGAGCTAAAAGCCATGCTTCGTAGTGGCGGTTTCGGAGGTGCCGGGTTCCCGGGCGGGTTTCGGCAGACGCAGCAAGAAGACTTCGACGTCTCGGACCTCTTCGGGCAAGGATCCCGAGGATCCGGTGGAGGATTTTCTGCGGACGGCGGCCTGGGCGATATCTTCGGTGGCCTTTTCAACC
The DNA here is from genome assembly GCF_030408455.1 of Corynebacterium atrinae. NCBI lineage: Bacteria > Bacillati > Actinomycetota > Actinomycetes > Mycobacteriales > Corynebacteriaceae > Corynebacterium > Corynebacterium atrinae. Next base: position 2,464,205 of record NZ_CP046977.1, on the reverse strand, counting down.
GCGGCGGCGCTCCTCGCCACTCAGCTCGGCCGACGCGGGGCCAAGACGTCGAAACTGAACTCACTTTGGACTTCCGGGAAGCCGCGAAAGGGACCACGATCCCCCTCCAAATAAGTGGAGTGGCACCCTGCAACACCTGCCACGGCTCAGGGTCCAAATCGGGCAACCCCACGACCTGTCCTGTGTGTTCCGGATCCGGCTACACCTCGGAGAACAAGGGAGCCTTCGGGTTCTCAGCTCCGTGTACCAACTGTGACGGAACCGGTCAGGTCATCACCGACCCGTGCACTACCTGCCACGGCTCCGGGACGGTGCACCGTACTCGTTCGATTACGGTTCGCATCCCCGCTGGCGTCATCGACGGGCAAAAGGTCCGCCTCGCTGGGCAAGGTGAGGCGGGTCCGAACGGCAAGCCGGCGGGCGACCTCTTTGTCACCGTCCACGTCAAACCGGACAAGGTGTTTACCCGTTCGGGCGACGACCTCGAAGTCACCATCCCGGTGTCCTTCGCGGAACTCGCCCTCGGGGACACCATCTCGGTCCCGACTCTCGACGCCCCCGTGAAGGTCAAGGTCCCAGCGGGGACACCGAACGGCCGCACGCTGCGCGTGCGGGGCCGGGGCATACCCAAGCGCGGCGACTCGGCCGGTGATCTCTTAGTCACCGTTGAGGTCGCGGTTCCAAAGAACTTAGACGCCGCCGCGAACAGTGCCTTGCGCACCTACGCGCAGGCGGAAAAGAGCTCTGGGTTTAGTCCCCGCGCGGACTGGCCCGGCAACAAGTAACTCAAAGGAGGTGGACGAACGTTATGAGTAACAGGGATAAGTCGGCAACGAATGACCTCGGTGAGGTGTTCGTCATCTCGGTGGCCGCCGAACTCACCGGCATGCACGCGCAGACCTTGCGTACCTACGATCGCATTGGTCTGGTGAGCCCAGCGCGCACTTCCGGTGGGGGGCGCCGCTATTCTCGGCGCGATATCTCCATGCTGCGGACCATTCAGCGGCTCTCCCAAGAGGAGGGTGTCAATCTGGCGGGCATCAAGGCCATCATCGAGCTCAGCCGGGAGAATGAGCAGCTCCAGGAGAAGCTCGAAGAAACCTTGAAGGTAAACCGCGAGCTGCGTGCCCGGGTGGAAAACGCCACCTCTCCGCGGCGTGGTGAACTCGTTCATGTGCCGCGCTCGACGGCGCTAGTTATGTGGGAGCCGCGCCTGGGGCGTCGACAAGACAGGATGACTGTCACCCCCTAGCGGTTGGGCATCCGGAACCCCGGGTCGAAAAGTGTCTTAAGGACATTTTTCGACCCGGGGTTTGGCGTTGGGGAGATGGCTGTGGGGTGGAGCGGGGGGAGGAGCGTGGAGCAACCATGCTGGTTGTGGCTTGGCTAACCTTGCTAGGTTACCCCTTTGCAAAGGTGTGGATACAGATCTTCGCATCTGTGGCAGGGGACACAGTACGGTGTGGGTAGCACCACAATCATGCCTCCCCACCGTGAAAGGACACACCAATCATGACCGTTTACGCCAATCCAGGAACCGAAGGCTCAATCGTCAACTTCCGGGACCGCTACGACAATTTCATCGGTGGACAGTGGGTCCCGCCGGTGGATGGCGAGTACTTGGACAACATCACCCCGGTGACGGGCGAGGTCTTTTGTCAGGTGGCGCGCGGCAAAGCGGCTGACATCGAGTTGGCCCTCGACGCTGCACACAAGGCGGCTCCCGGGTGGGGCAAGACCTCCCCGGCCGAGCGCGCCCTAGTCTTGCACCGCATCGCCGACCGCATCGAGGAGCACCTTGAGGAGATCGCCGTCGCCGAGACTTGGGAGAACGGCAAGGCCGTCCGCGAGACTCTCGCTGCCGATATCCCGCTCGCTGTCGATCACTTCCGCTACTTCGCCGGTGCCACCCGCGCGCAGGAGGGTCGCCTCTCGCAGATCGATGAGAACACTGTGGCCTACCACTTCCATGAGCCGCTCGGTGTCGTTGGGCAAATTATCCCTTGGAACTTCCCCATCCTCATGGCGACCTGGAAGATTGCTCCGGCCCTGGCTGCGGGCAATGCCATCGTCCTCAAGCCTGCGGAGCAGACTCCGGCTTCCCTGCTTTACGTGATCGACATCATCGCCGACCTCCTGCCTGACGGCGTACTTAACATCGTCAACGGCCTCGGCGAAGAAGCTGGCGTGGCCCTGACCGCCTCGGACCGCATTTCCAAGATCGCCTTCACCGGCTCCACCGCCGTGGGCAAGATCATCAACAAGTCCGTCGCGGAGCGCATCATCCCCGTCACCCTGGAACTAGGTGGCAAGTCCCCGTCGATCTTCTTCCCCGACATCATGGAGAAGGACGACGCCTTCCTAAACAAGTGCGTCGAGGGCTTCGCCATGTTCGCCCTCAACCAGGGCGAAGTCTGCACCTGCCCGTCCCGCGCCCTCGTCCACGAGTCCATCGCCGACCAGTTCCTCGAGCTCGGCGTTGAGCGCGTGAAGAAGATCAAGATCGGCAACCCCTTGGACACCGAAACCATGATGGGCGCTCAGGCTTCCCAGGAGCAGATGGACAAGATCACCGAGTACCTCGACATCGGACCTGCTGAGGGTGCTCAAACCCTCACCGGCGGCCACGTTAACAAACTCGATGGCCTGGAGAACGGCTACTACATTGAGCCGACCGTGTTCAAGGGCGACAACACCATGCGGATCTTCCGCGAGGAGATCTTTGGCCCCGTCCTCTCCGTCGCCACTTTCAAGGATTACGAGGATGCTATCCAGGTGGCCAACGACACCAACTACGGCCTCGGTGCCGGTGTCTGGTCCCGCCACGTCAACCTCGCCTACCGCGCCGGCCGCGACATCCACGCTGGCCGCGTCTGGGTGAACCAGTACCACAACTACCCAGCTCACGCCGCATTCGGTGGCTACAAGGAGTCTGGTATTGGCCGCGAGAATCACCTCATGATGCTTGGTCACTACCAGCAGACCAAGAACCTTCTCGTGTCCTACTCGGAGAATGCCGTCGGCTTCTTCTAAGCCGGTTCAACCGGGTGCCCTCCCCGGCGGGGAGGGCACTTCTGGTTAGCAGGTCCCTAGCTCCGAGAGCTGAGGCCTCTTAGTTTGTCGAGGAAATGCGGGTCCTCCCAGTAGGAGGAGTGATCACCGCTGGGGGTGCCTGGCCAGACCTCTGCCCCGAAGCCTGGAGAGGTCGGGTCCGGGCCCTGGACGCCAGCTGCCCAGCCGACGATGTCACCGGGGTTGGTCATGGCGTGCACCCGCGGAGCATCTCCCAGGAGTCGCAGTTGGGACGCATCGGACACCCCTGCGCCGGGGCTTCCCACCAGCACGACATCATCGGCATGCAGGCCCGCCTCGGATCTGGCCGCGTTGCCCACCACCACCGACCCGTAGCTGTAACCGACGACGATGCGCCGCTGCCCGGGATGTCGTCGGGCCAGTTCTTCCTGGAAGCCGCGGAGCTGGGGTCCGGCCATTCGCGCGGCGGCCGGATTGAGCGCCTCGGCGGCGTTGCTGGGTGCCGGGTAGCCCAACCACAACACGGCCGCGCCACCGGTGGCTCCCGCCACGGCGCGGGCGCGAGTAACTTGAGTTGCCCACCCGGCCGGGTCGGATGAGCTGACGCCGGCGACGACGGTGGTCACTGACTCGGAGGTGTCGATGTCGCCGATGGCGGCGACTAATCGGCCGTCGGAAGCTTCTAGAAGTCGCAGGTCCGGGTTGGCCTCAGCGAGTTCGCTTAGGTGGGGAGGGGCAGTGAGTAGGCGCAGCTCATGAACGGCGTCGATGGGCAGGTCGGGTAGGTCGGCGAGGCGCTCCCCTGGATCAAGGGTGCCAGCCCCGTCCGCACACAAGATGCCGATTTGGCGGGCGCACGCCCAGTCGAGGGCCTCGCCGAGCATGCGGAGGGAGGTCAGGGTGCGTTGAATACTGGGGTCGTGTTCGCTGAGCGTTCCGATGGCTCCCAATACGCGTTCGCGCATTTGGTCGAGGTGTTCCTGGAGTCCGGCGGTGGTGCTTAAGACAGAGGCGACGCGGACCATCTGACCGGGAGGTGAGTTCAGGCCTTCGCTTAGTCGCCCGAGGCGCGCTATGGCGGCGTCGGCGCCCTCGCCGCGAAAGCCGGCATCGTGGAACTGCGACCAGCCGCGAGAGACCCAGGCAGCTTGTTCCCACAGCTGCCCGGCGTCGGAGGTGAGGAGGCGGGCGTTGTGGCGGAGGGTAGGGGCGCTGAGCATCAAGAACCACCCAGGGCCCGGGCGAGCCGCAGATCTTCCGCGGCCGCCCGCTGGCTGAAGTGGCGGATGTCGAGCAGTTGAGAATGCAGGGAGTTTTCCGTGCGCCGATGGCCTTCCCGCCATCCGACAGTGGCCCGCGCCAGGGCCGCTCCTGTCCGCGTGGCCGCTTCGACAGGAATGTCAGAGGGAGCAAGCAGGCGGCGACTGAGAAAGGTAGCCAGTAGGTCGAGGGCAATGGGGTGGATTACTAGGTTCATGGGTCCAGTTTCACCAGCGTGTGGCCCAATGCTCAAGCGTCGGACGAGCCAGCCTGTGGATAACTTTCGGCTATCCACATATCGTGGGGCCATGAAAATTGGAGTGGTGCAATTCGAGTCCGGAGCGGATATCCTCGACAATTTGGCCCGTGCCCAACAAGAGATCCGCGAGGTCGCCGAGCAGGGAGCCCAACTCATCGTGTTTCCCGAGGCCACGAGCCAGGCCTTTGATACCGGACGGCTGGACACCCAAGCCCAGGAACTCGATGGCGAGTTTGCCACCGGCATCCAAGAAACCGCCCGTGAACTGGGAGTAACGGTCGTCGCGGGGATGTTCCGCCCCGCCGACACCGTCGAGCGGGATGGAAAGCAGATCAATCGCGTCACCAACACCGCGCTGATCACGGGGCCGGACATTCACACCGGCTACGACAAGATCCACACCTTTGATGCCTTCAACTATCGCGAGTCCGACACCGTCAAGCCCGGCACGGACTTGTCGCTTATCGACGTCGGCGGGGTCACCGTCGGCATCGCCATCTGCTACGACATCCGCTTCCCCGCGCAGTTCCAAGAACTAGCGCGCCGAGGCGCGCAGGTCATCCTCGTTCCCAACAGCTGGATGGATGGGCCCGGCAAGCTGGAGCAATGGCGCATCCTCACCGCCGGGCGTGCGCTCGATTCCACGGCGTGGATCGTGGCGGCCGGGCAAGCGCGCCCGGGAGGGGAGGACGCAGCTGGCGAAGCCAGCGGGCCGACCGGCATTGGGCATTCGTGCGTGGTGGGGCCAACGGGGCGTCGAGAAGCGGAGGCCGGGTACGGACCGGAAACCTTTGTTGTTGATCTCGATTTAGAGCAGGTCAGCCAAGCTCGGCGCTCACTACCCATCCTCTAGGCGAGGCCACTGGTCCGCGATTTCCCACGCCTGCGTCTGGATGTTCTCAGGCGGGGTCTCGCCGGCGATGAGGGCGGCGACGGTGCGGTGGACCCTGGCGGCCTCGCCCACCACGAGCACCTGGCGATCCGCCCACGCACCATAGGAAGCGACGACCTCGCCAACCTGGCCCGAAACCCGAAGGTGGAGGCCGCGGGGGACCTCGGGGGTATCGCCCGGGATGCCCACCCACCACGGATCGGTGTCATGTTCCACGACGGGAACCACCGACAGCCACGACGTCACCATCGCGAGATTCCACAATCCCATGAGGTCATAGAGCTCGCCCGGGTACTCCGCGGCCACGAACAGATGAACGCGGGGGCGGTGGCGCTCGGGCGGCCAATCGAGCATGTCAAAAAGAATGGCGCGCAGGGGAGCGAGGCCGGTGCCATGCGCGATCATCAACACATCTCGCTCACCGTCGATGCTCAAGTCGCCGCCCGGCGCGCCGAAGTTCCAATAATCGCCCGGCTTCGGCGTGGCCAGAAGCTGGGAGACGTGGCTGCCCTCCACCGTGCGGACGTGGAACTCCAGCTGCCCGAAGTCGTTGCTGGGCAGGGCGGGGGAGAGGGTACGCCACACGCCCGGCAGATAAGACGTGGTCACTGGCAGGTACTGGCCGGGGCGGTAATCCACCGGCAGTCCGGCCTCCAGGCGCACGACGCTGATGCGGCGACTACGACGCTGCACGCCCTGGACCTCGGCGGAAAACACCGGCGCGATCCCCTCCCGATCCGCCTCCTGCGCGGCCGCCGCCATGACGGAGCAGACCAGCTCCACGGCCCGGCTCGCGGCGTCGACCTCCGGGACCTCCATCACGCGCAATCCGTGCTGCAGGGCGGTGGCAAAAGCGGGATAGATCTCGGCGGGGAAGCCGTGCCGTCGGTGATCGCGGCCCAGGTGACGGAGCTTGTCCAGGAGCTCCGGCGGCAGGGCGCCGGTGCGTGGGGTGCGTTCCATCACCCATGCCACCGCACCGGCCAAATCCCGGTGGGTATCGCGCAAGGAGATGGGAAACACTTGCCGGGCCTCTAGAACATCCTGGTAGAAGCGCTGCTGAACGGCATCGCGAAACTCGTCACTTCGGGCGCGCAAAATCTCACCGACAGATTCGAGGGTTTCCATGCGCTCCATTGTGCCTTGGTCAGTTACGGCAGGAGGATATTCGTTCCCACGCATGGGTGAAGTGGGTACAATCGGACCCTTATCGCGTTCACAGCCCCTTAAATCCCACCAGGAAGATTCCACGATGATCGAGTTCGACGCCGTGACCAAGGCCTACCCGGGTTCTCCTGCACCGGCCGTCGAGGGCTTTTCCCACCGCGTGGTCGCCGGGTCGATCACCGTCTTTGTTGGCCCTTCGGGATGCGGCAAGACGACGCTGCTGCGCATGGTCAACCGAATGGTATCCCCCGACTCGGGGCGGATCTTGGTCCGTGGTGAGGACATCGCGGGGGTTGATCCGGTGACGTTGCGGCGCTCTATCGGCTACGTCATGCAGCACTCCGGCCTGCTGCCGCATCGCACCGCCCTGGACAACGTCGCCGCTGTTGCCCGCCTCAATGGTGCGACAAAATCCCAGGCGAGGACGCGAGCGGCCGAGATGCTCGAGCTCGTCGGCCTCGATCCCGACCTGGGATCGCGCTATCCCGCAGAGCTCTCCGGCGGACAGGCCCAGCGGGTCGGGGTCGCTCGCGGGCTGGTATCTTCCCCGGACATCTTGCTCATGGACGAGCCCTTCGGCGCCGTCGATCCAGTGGTTCGGCGGGGGTTGCAGGAGGAGATTCTCGCCCTCAAGGAAACGATGCAAACGACGATCCTCATGGTCACCCACGACATCGACGAGGCATTCCTGCTTGGCGACGAAGTGGTCTTGCTCGGCGAGCGCGCGGAGGTTCACCAAGTCGGCGTCGCCGAGGACTTTCTCCTGCGCCCGGCCTCCGACTACGTCCGGGACTTCGTGGGTGCCGATTCCCGCGCATTGTCGGTGGAGGTGCGCGACGGCCGCGACGTCGTCGTCGATAAGCATGGCCGCGTCAAAGGCATCCTGCAATGAACTGGCAATGGATAGCCACCAACACCACCAGGATCGGCGAACTCACCCTGGACCACCTGGCCCTATCGTGGCCGGCGATCCTCGCGTCCTTCCTGCTCGCGCTACCGATCGGCTGGCTGGCGCACCGTTTCCGCCCCGCCCGCGAAGTCGTCGTCGTGGCCGCCGGCCTGCTCTACGTCGTGCCCTCGCTGGCCTTGTTCGTGGTCATGCCGCTGTTGTTGGGAACCTCGATCCTCTCCCCGCTCAACGTCATCGTCGCCATGACCCTCTACGGCCTCGCCCTGCAAATCCGCTCCACCGCCGACGCCTTCGATACCGTCCCCGGAGACGTCCGCCAAGCCGCCATTGCGATGGGCTACCCCACTTGGCGTCGCATCCTCGGCGTTGAACTGCCGCTCGCCGGACCCGGCCTGCTGGCCGGGATCCGGGTTGTCGCGGCGTCGACAATCTCTTTGGTCTCCGTCGGTGCGCTCATCGGCGTGTCCTCCCTGGGCACGCTGTTCACCGAAGGTTTCCAGCGATCGTTCCCCACGCAGATCATCGTCGGCCTGCTGGGCACGGTGTTGCTGGCAGTGCTTATCGACGCCGCCCTCCTCCTCATCGGCCGCCTCACCATGCCGTGGAGGCGTTCATGATTTCCTACCTCACTGATCCCGCCAACTTCTCCCTCATTGCCTCCCGCACCGTCGACCACCTGGCGTATACCGCGTTGGCCGTGGGACTAGCCCTCGTCATCGCTTTGCCCCTCGGGCTCTGGGTGGGACACACCGGCCGCGCCGCGAACGCCGTCGTCGGGGTCGCCGGGGCTTTGCGAGCCCTCCCGTCCCTCGGCCTGCTCACCTGGCTCACCGTGCAACTGAGCTTCGGCGTAAGCCTTCCATTAATCCCCGCCACCATCGTGCTCGTGATCCTGGCGGTCCCGCCCCTGCTCGCTGGGATTGTCACCGGGCTCCAGGCAATTCCCCGCCCTGTAGTCGACTCCGCGCGAGCCTCCGGGTTCAGCGAGAGACAGATCCTCACCGGCGTGGAACTCCCCCTCGCCGCCGCCACGATGATGGGCGGCCTCCGCTCCTGCGTCGTCCAAGTCCTAGCCACGGCGACAGTTGTTGCCTACATTGGTTTATCGGGACTCGGTCGCTTTCTTATTGACGGACTTGCACTACGCGATTACCCGCAGATGCTCGCCGGAGCACTCCTGGTGACGGTCCTAGCGCTCATCGTCGATGTGGTTCTCGCCTCGCTGCAACGATCACTTCAACCTCAAGGACGTGTGACATGAAGAAACGTTTAGCCGCTATCGCCGCCTTCGCTCTGGTACTGACCGCCTGCTCCTCCCCATCCGACCCGCTGGCCACCGAATCCAGCGATGATGTCATCACCATCGGCACCGCCAACTTCCCCGAGTCCGAAATCATCGGCCAAGTCTGGGCGCAAGCCCTCGAAGATGCCGGCTTCCAGGTTGAAGTCACCTCTGCCATCGGCTCCCGCGAGGTTTACCTCCGCGCGCTTGAAGAGGGCAGCGTCGACCTCGTCCCCGAATACGCTGGCAACCTGGCACAATTCTACGGCGCTGACTTGCCAACCGGCGCCACCCCCGCAGACGTCGACACGGCCTTGTCCGAGGTCCTGCCCGAGGGATTGTCAACTGGAAACCTCGCCGAAGGGGAATCCAAAGACTCCTACCGCGTCACTCGCTCGCTTGCCGACGACCGCGGCCTCACCACCCTCGCCGACCTCAGCAAACTCGACCAGGTCCGCATCGCCGCCAACCCCGAACTCGCCGAACGACCCTACGGCCCCCGCGGCCTCACCTCCGTCTACAACGTCGACGCCTCCACCATCACCATGGTCCCCATCTCCGACGGCGGCGGACCCCTCACCATCGCTGCTTTGACCAGCGGATCAGCTGACGTCGCCGACATCTACACCACCTCGCCGCTCCTCGACTCCGCCGGTAACGAGATCGACCTCGTCACCCTCGACGACCCCGAGGGTCTCGTCCTCCCCCAGAACGTCCTCCCCCTCATGCGCTCAGGTGCCCTCCCCGACGGTGCCGTCGACGCCATCAACGGAGCTTCCGCCCTCCTGACCACCGACGCCCTCGTCGCCATGAACCTCCGCAACATCGGCAAAGAAAAAGCCGAAGCCCCGGTCATTGCCCGCGAATTCCTGGAGGAGAACTCCTAAGGCTCCTGTGTCGCGAAGAGGTCGACGGAGTTGCCATCCGGGTCCAACAGGGTGGCATAGCGCTGCCCCCAAAACGCATCCCACGGAGCGACGTGGCCCGAGAATCCGGCATTCACCATCGTCTGATATGCCGCATCCACCTCGGCCGGGGAGTCCTTCTTAAACGCCAGCGCAATGCGGTGGCCACCCGTCGGCGGAACATAATTCGGATCGAAGGTCCGGATCGTATCCACGGTATCCCACGCCAGCGCAGTTCCGTCGGCCAACTGCGCATCAACATGCGGAGCGCCATCCTGATCGGCGGCGATCTCCACCCCGAGCGCCCGATAGAAGTCCAATGAAGCAGCCATATTTGACGTCACAATTCCGATGAATCCCAGTCGTAGTGTCATGGCTTCGACTATAGGTCTGCTACTGGCGGTGAAGTCGACGCATGACGAGCGCCAGGTGCAAACGCATCCTGCCTTCGGTGTCACGAATGTTCCACCCAAGCAATCGCTCCGCTCGGAGGAGACGCTCCTGCAACGTTGAATGATGGACTCGCAAAAGGTCGGCAGCAGCACGAACGCTTGTTGCGATTGAAAACGTATCCAACGTCTGGATCATCCACGGAACTTCACGGCCGGCAACTTCCAGGGCATTGACGTCCGGGTGTCGCGGGGATTCCGGACCAAGAGTCTGCGCAAGAACCAAGAAACCGCCCGCACTCTCGGCGAAAACGACCCGCGGTCCCGGATCCAATTCCGTCCCATCGGCCGTGAGACGGAATGCCAATTGCGCCGCCAAGGCAGACTCAGGAAGCTCCTCGACTGGAGCCGTGTACCCGATTGCCACCCGTTTTCTACCTTGCCGCGAGATGAAGGACTGAGTTGTGGACTCCTCGACGATCTTCACCTGTCCTCCCGTGAGGACAATAGGTCGCAGACGTTGGGGATTTAAACCCAATTGTTTGACAGCGTGACGACGATCCTCCAACGCAACCCCAGCATCGATAGCCAATTCGCACCAGGCATCCGCATCTTTTCGGGCGTTCGCCGATACCCTCTTACGTGACAAAATGTGGTTGACCGCACCCGCAGCTCGCTCCAACACCAAAGGATCCAATGGCTGAGGCGGACCGTCTCGCTCAATCCAAATAGTGCCGACTACTACATCGAGGGAAGTACTGAGCCACTCTGGATCAAAAGAAGTCCCCATCGTGGGAATTCCATCGGCGGTAACTCTGATTTGGGTCTGTTGATCGGCGTAGGAAATCCCGACGCCGCATCCCGTGAGCTTTGCGGCCGCCCGCGCAATGGCATGCACGCCTACTTCTTGAGCGAGAAGTTCCTCGAAGTAAGAAATGACCCGCAAGGCCGCGCCTGCCTCCGGGTCAAGGCTATCCAGCCAGATTGTCAGATCGCGCATGGGTACATACTGTCACGAGTCACAGGGCCCCTAAGACTGATAGAGGCGCCGAAGCCAGTCCAAGCGTGCCGCTTTCGCGGTCTGGGAAAGCGCAGTATGTGGAGCCAAACCGTCAAAACCGTGGAAGCCACCAGGCCACACATGCAGCTCAGCAGTACCGCCTGCCTGCCAGATGCCATTGGCATAAGCGACATCCTCGTCGCGGAACGTCTCCGCCGAGCCGACGTCGATGAATGTGGGCGGGAGTCCAGATAGGTCTGTCGCTCGGGCTGGTGCAGCGTATTGCGACACATCATCGCTGCCACGTGCTTCGCCCAGCAATGCCGTCCAGCCCGCCAGATTGGAACTACGATCCCAGAATCCAAGTCCCTCCATTTGCAGGGCTGAATACGAGTTGTTGCGATCGTCGAGCATAGGACATATCAGCAGCTGGCCGAGCAGGGTGGGTCCCTGACGATCGCGGGATAACAGTGTTACTGCGGCGGAAAGCCCTCCCCCGGCGCTGGGGTCTGACCCCTTAGTGGTGGACACACTGAACCCAGCATCACGCTGGGAAAGTGAGGTACCTTTCCACCATGCCACGCAAGACCTACACCGAGCACTTCAAACGAGACGCAGTCTCGCTCTACGAGTCAACACCGAAAGCCACGATCAACACGATCTCCTCCGACCTCGGGATCAACCGCAACTCGCTACGCGCCTGGCTTGACACCTTCGGAACCGGGACAAAAACCAACACCGACGGCGAGAAAATTGCCAGCCCAATCGCCGCAGCAAACAGCGCACGCACCAGCATGGAAGGACTCTCCGATGTAGAACGCATCCGCCTGCTGGAGCGTGAGAACGCCAAACTCCGGCAGGAACGAGAAATCCTGCGCAAGGCGGCCAAATATTTCGCGGAAGAGACGAACTGCTAAGCCGCTTCCATTTCGTTGACGACTACCGAGACCTCTACGAGGTCAAGCGGCTATGTGAGGTCCTCAAAGATCAACCGGTCCTCCTACTACGCATGGAAGCAAGCTGCCCCTTCCCGCCAGCAACGCCTGATCGTTGATGCGGTCCTGGGAGCAGAAATCAAGACTGTGTTCGCGGCCAACAACGGCTGCTACGGGATCAAACGCGTCACGGCCGCCATCAACTCCGTTGATGGCCGTGATCCCTCCCGTGTCAATCACAAGCGTATCGCCAGGCTGATGCAACAGATGGGATTGCGTGGATACACCAAAAAACGCCGGGTTAAAACCACCGTTTCTGCGACACGTGCACCGAGGTTTCCTGACCTGCTCACACGGCGTTTCACTGCGGAGAAACCGAACACGGTCTACGTCGGTGACATCACGTATCTGCCGGTCGCGGACGGGTCGACTATGTACCTGGCCACGGTCATCGACTGCTATTGGTGTCAGTTGACTGGTTTCGCGATCGCCGAGCACATGCGCGTGGAGTTGGTTGAGGAGGCACTGACGATGGCCCGCGGTGTGCGAGGCAGTCTTAAGGGGGCGGTCTTTCACTCGGACCACGGCAGCGTCTACACCAGTCACCAATACCGACGCTTGTGTACCCGGTTCGGTATCACCCAGTCGATGGGTGCGATCGGGACAAGCGCGGACAACTCGCTGGCGGAGTCGTTCAATGCCACGATGAAACGAGAAGTCCTGCAAGATGACCGTGTTTTCGCTAGTCAGCTCGTGTGTCGTCGGGATGTGTTTAGGTGGTGTAGTCGCTATAACACCATGCGTTTGCATTCGTGGTGTGGCTATCGATCGCTCAACGACTTCGAGGCCACGGAATCCGCTAAGATCACTATTGCATCTTGATTAAACCCTGTGTCCACTTTCCAGGGTTCAGGCCCCTGGCTCCAACGACAACGATCTGTGCAGGATTAATGCCCAGTATTTCAGCGTTCTCAACTGTCCACACCAGTCCGGCGTAGCAATCCTCCACAGGGCCCGGGTATGGCGTTTCTGGAGCCAGTCGGTACTCCACGGAAACTACTGCGAGCCCTAGTTCTTTAGCCAACTCGAGCACATATGGAGTTCCGGTCCTGTTATCTCCAATAACCATCCCTCCGCCGTGGATGTGGTAAAGTGCGCCGACCGGGGAAGAAAGTCCCTGTGGCAGACAAATGAGCAGGGAGACATCTGGCGAGCCCTCAGGGCCGGGAACGAGCCGTTCCTCAACTGTGAAGTGGCCTTCCATTGAGAGGAGCTTAAAAATCTCCTCTTCGGTCGGTGTTTCAACGCCAGGGAAGTCACCTCGAAATGTCTCGAGGGTCTCCAACTGAATGGCGTTTGGCGGCATAACCTCGTTGATTTGCTTGAGTACGGAGGCAAGCTCAGCATCGAAGGGAGGTGGCGGACCAATCTTGGGCGAGGATGAGGTAGTCACTCTTAGGCTCCTTAGGTACTAGCTAGTGTGAATTACCTCATTGTTGGCTGGTGTCCTGGATCGCACAACCCTTCTGGCGGCGGGGCTTTTCCGCCAAGTGGCGGGTGGGTCTATCAGCACTTCACTTTGTACTGTTGCGTCTCGAAGGGCACTCGCTCATGCTTGCCGTGGCTCTTAGGCTCATTGCTTATCGAAGTTCGTGACTCAAGTTGCTGTCACGAGAGTGTTTATCCCTTAAGTGCCACGGCGAAGCTCCTCAGAACGGTGTGGTCGGCGAGCAGACCAAGAGCCGCCTGGATTTCCTCCCGGCTGTGTGCAGCGACGGGGTGAAGAAATCGCACTAGATGTAGGCTGACTGCGTGGACAACAGTTCGCTAGTCGAAGAGTTCTACCGCTCGTGCCGGTCGTCCAATCCTGGACTTCCTGATGGCATCCCGGAATCTTGGGCTTTCGGAGCGACTCCCCAGCTTGCCGATGAGCTGTTGGCATTAGTTCAATCAGGGGTGAAGACGGCGACTGCGTCATCGTTGTGGGACTACCAGTACGCTGACGACCCCATTCCGAAAGTGGGGGAACTGAGCATCATTCTCGACGGCCGCGGAATTCCCCGAGTTCTCATTGAAACGACCTCAGTGGAAGTCATGCCCTTTGAGGAAGTCTCTGCTTCGCATGCCTATGCCGAAGGAGAGGGCGACCGAACCCTCAAGCACTGGCGGGAAGTCCATGAGCACTATTGGCGAACCTACTCTGAAAGTCCCAGGGGTTTTGAGCCTGGCATGCCCGTGGTGTGTGAGCATTTCCAGGTTCTGCAGGGGGCCTTCTAAGTCTCCTTGCTGTCAAGGGGGCGTCCCCATTCGGAGCAGCTAGGGCGTTCGTGGGGCGGTGGTGGCCCTTCCCGCTCGATCTGCTCTGTCTTCTGGGCTTGGGACTCCGAGCGGATCCTCGCCCTGCGCTTGGCTATCCGTTGGGACACCGTTTGCAGCCACCGCCGCTCACTAGCAGCTAACGGCCCGTCTCCTTCGGATTCTGCCCAGGACCCGTCATCAAACAAGAAGTACTTCCGCCTCGTCAGCGGGTCCATCACGTAGGTCACCCGACGATCAGTCTTGACCGCATGGTGCTTGACACACAATGGGGCGAGGTTGGCTGCTGTGGTGGGCCCGCCATCGGCGTGATTGATCCGGTGATCCATCTGTGCTCGATGAGCAGGGGCATCACACCCACCGACTGCACACGTCCCATCAAGGCCGATGACGAGGGAGCGGATATTCGCGGGGGTGGCATACGCCGACGAGACTTTCTGAGCAATCGCATCGAGATCAATCTCCACATCAACTCGGTTGAGGAGATTTTCGGTCTGCTTTGCGGTGAGGTACCCGACCCCGGAGACCCATGCTGGGGCGTTCGGGATATCGGATGCTCGGTAGATGTTGAGGGTGACATTCGTTGACCCCTCACCCCTCATCAAGGCCACGAAGGCGTCTGCCTGACTGATCCCATGGGCGATGGCGTGCTTGCGGATACGGAGGTCGATTTCTTGGGCGACGACCCCATCAAGATCAGCGTGGAGGAGTCCTCGGCCGTCGTCGAAGGAGATGGAGACACTATCAACCGGTTGTGGTGCGGGATCCTCGGAGGAGATCGACTCATCGAGCATGGTGATGATCGCATTCAGTCGGTTTTTGATCTTGCCTGGGGTGGGCAGGATCTGATTCGTCCGAGTAGGCGTGAGGAATTCGGCTAGTTCGGTGTCGATGAGGTCGAGGTGTTCGGTGATGGTGGTGTCTGCTTTACACAACACACCGTCAATCGTCTTCAAGCGGACAAGGTCGAGGTGGAAGTACTCCTCCTGAATCTCCTTCAACTTCGGCAGCTCGTTAAGCCGTTGGTGGGCGCTGATCGCGGACATGAGGTAGTGATCCCCACGACCTAGGGAGCGCCGTAGCTTAGCGAGGACGATGTCAATGTCCTCATCACCATTGGGGAGGACTGATTGCCAGAGTTTGTGGTCTTCTTGGCGTATCTGTGTTCCCCGCCGGGCTACTGGGTCATGAGGTGAGCTGACCGCGAAGTAGTGCTGGGGGCCGGCGGCTGCCTCTTTCAGGTGCGCCTCCACCATGGAAAAGCCAATCTCAAGCGTGAGTGGTAGCGCTTTGCCTGGGTAGAAAATGTCACTGCTCATGTTCGTTCACCCCCTTGCCCCTTCGATTAGGTGTTCTAACTCCAATAGTAGAACACAGAATCGAAGTACGCAAGGGGTAGGGCAATGTTTTTGTCCAGGTGGCGCATGTTCAGTGCTGGCAGACTGGCCGCGTTGGCGCTAGTCAGAGGGCTGTGGTGTGTGCAGCTGCGCACAGCACCCCTCTGGGGGCTAGGACTTTGTTTTAGTTCGCTTGTTCGTTAGGCCGCGCCATCCGATGAGTAGGAGGCCGGACATGATGGAGGCGACGATGATGAAGGACCAGTGGGGTGTTTCCCCGTGTCGTAGTGCCCAGATGCCTAGTCCGGTGATGGCGGTGGAGAGCCAGATGATGAGGCCGCCGGGAGCGATGGGGAGTGTGGGCTTTTTCGTTGCGTAGCAGATCGCGTGTCCGGTGATCCCGCCGAGGAGGAATGGCCAGAAGGTCCCCAGGACGTTGAGTGTGGTGAAGGGGGCGTCTGGGGTGTTGTGGGCCAGGCGGGCGAGGATGGCGATGGCATCCGCGAGGATGATGCGAGAGGGGGACACGGGGTTCTCCGGTTTCACGGTTGAGTCCAAGTTGTCCAGCTACCCGACCGGCTGCACCTTGCGCGGTGGTCGGGTTGGATTGGGAGTGGATGACGAGTTCGATGGCGCGTGCTTTGAGCTCGTCGGGGCACCTCTTAGGTTTTGGTGGATTCGGTGGGGATGTGCAGGTTTGCATTCTCCATTTGGCACGGGACATGACAAGGTCCTGTGCTTCCAACTCCTAGCGCGCGCACGCGCCACTCTCATGCGAGGCTGAGGAAAAGCTTCTCGAGCTCGTCCTGACTAGCGCTGTCTTGCCCATCGGGATGTGCAAGGCATTCTTTCAATGCGCTCGAAATAACGAGGAAGCCCGCGCGATCAAGTGCTTTGGATACAGCTGAAAGCTGTTGCACGACGTCTCGGCAGTGCGCATCTGTTTCCACCGCGGTGATGACTGCGGCGAGTTGTCCGTGGGCGCGGCGTAGGCGATTTACCACCTTGCGTTTAGCTTCCGGGTCGTATGTGGTCTGGGCTTCGTCAATCTTCTCGGTCATTGCTAGCTTCCGCTTTCAGTTTATGGAGGCAGGGGTCTTGACAGGAAGCATACCCCCATGGGTATAGTCTGGATACTAGAAGATACCCCCCGGGGTATGGATAGATGTAGAGACCAAGAGGAGTACAACATGTGCCGAGCAGTGAAGTGTCGCACCTGTGGGAAGACGACCTGGGCGGGCTGTGGGCAGCACGTGGAAACGGTGAAGAAGAGCGTGCCGGCCTCAGACTGGTGCAACGGCAAGCACTCACAGGCGCAGATCGACGCGGCGAAAGCTGGACGAGGAGGATTCTTTACCCGGTTCTTCGGCGGCTAAATCACGAAATCCGACTCGCCGACTTCGACGGGCAACTCACACACTGACCCCAGCTAGGCCATGACCATCCCCACAAATCACTAGAAAGGCCTCCATCATGTGCGCAAGAATCACCTGCTCTACCTGCGGTAAACCCACTTGGGCTGGCTGCGGACAACACATCGAGGATGCCCTCCACGGGGTTCCTGAAGCTGATCGCTGCACCTGCCCTTAACGATCTGCACTCGCTTAAGACACGAAAGGAACCAATCATGTTGCTGGAGCGTATCTATGACGAGGATCTCGCGCAGGCGAGCTACTTCATCGGCTGTCAGGCTAAGGGAGAAGCGATCGTTATCGACCCGCGTAGGGATCTCGACGACTACCTCAGCCTTGCGGAGAAGCATGGAATGAGAATCGTCGCGGCCACCGAAACCCACATTCACGCCGACTACCTTTCCGGTACCAGGGAACTAGCGGCGAAGACTGGGGCGCAGATGTACCTCTCTGATGAGGGGGGTCCCGACTGGACGTACGGTCCTGACATGGATGAAGCAGTGCGGATGAAGCACGGGCACCGCATTGAGCTCGGCAACATCACGATCGAAGCAGTTCACACACCCGGGCACACCCCAGAACACTTGTCCTTTCTGGTCACTGACGGCGCCCAGTCAAGCGAGCCTGGATTCATGCTCACCGGCGACTTCGTGTTTGTCGGAGATCTCGGTCGCCCTGATCTTCTCGACGAGGCGGCAGGATTTGTCGACACGCGTTTCCAAGGCGCGAAGGACCTCTTTGCCAGTCTCCGCGATCGCTTTCTGACGCTCCCTGACTATGTGCAGGTGCTACCAGCACATGGTTCTGGAAGTGCTTGTGGCAAGGCATTAGGTGCAATCCCGGCGTCGACCGTCGGCTATGAGCGCAATTTCTCATGGTGGAGCCGGTATCTCGAGAGCAATGACGAGCAAGGATTCGTTGATGAACTGCTCAGTGGACAGCCTGACGCGCACGCCTACTTCGGGCGCATGAAAATGGAAAACAAGATCGGTCCTGCAGTCATGGGGGAGGTGCCGGCGCTCGTCGAGTACACGGCGGAACAATTGACGGCAGAGCTCACTGCTGACGAGGTCATCTTTGTTGATACCCGCAACAACGTTGAGGTGCATGGCGGCACGGTGGCCCGTTCGTTGAACATCCCTGGCATAGATAAAGCTGCCAGCTATGGCGCATGGGTTTACGACCCACTGATCGAGCAGCGCCCACTAGTGCTTTTCGCCGCCGACCGGACCGAAGCAGAAGCGATGCGCGATCACCTCTTCCGCGTCGGTATCGACAGCGCACACGGATTCTTAACCACGCTAGATGGACTCGAATTGGTGAAGCCTCAACTGGTGCAGCCTGACGAGCTTGACAGCTTCGATCGGGTCTTGCTGCTTGATGTACGCAACCGGACTGAATTCTCGGAGGGGCATGTGCCGGGGGCTCGACAAATCTCCGGCGGGCGGGTGCTGTGGAAACTGGACTTGCTACCCGCCAAGGATGCGGGCACGATCGTCACTTACTGCCAAAGCGGTGTCCGCAATAGCGTAGCCGCGAGTGCGCTGCGCCGTGCAGGCTATGACATTGCGGAACTTGACGGCAGCTACGCGCGCTGGGCTGAGATGGGTAACCCGACTGAAGTCGGCGACTCTGTGTCCGTGTAACTGATGCCGCCTTCTATTTGTTCAGGAGTCCGAACATGGAACTGACACTCGTCATCGCGCTGGTTCTTGCGGTGCTCGTCGGAATTTCGCTCGGGCTCCTGGGCGGAGGCGGTTCAATCCTCGCTACACCCATCCTCACCTATGTCCTCGGGATGGAGCCACGACTTGCTATCGCATCGTCGATGTTCATCGTCGGTGTTACCAGTGCCGTCGGCCTGATTGCCCATGCGCGTGCTGGCCGTGTGCGCTGGAAAACTGGATTTGTCTTCGGGGTGGCGGGCATGGCTGGCGCGTTCGCAGGCGGATTGCTTGGCGACGCAATCCCAGGTCCGGTACTGATGATCATGTTCGCAACGATGATGATTGCGACTTCGACAGCGATGATCCGGGGCCGCAAAAAGCGCCCTGACGGCGCTCTCCCAAACAGTGGCGATGCGGCACGGCCGATCGCTCGCATACTGCTAACTGGACTGTTCGTTGGCCTAGCAACCGGACTGGTGGGGGCAGGCGGGGGATTTCTCATCGTGCCAGCCTTGAACCTTCTGGGTGGACTGCCGATGGCGGTCGCAGCCGCGACTTCGCTCTTTGTGATCGTTATGAACACCGCCTCTGGGCTCAGCGGGGCCCTGTTGACGGTGCCGATCGACTGGCCAATCGTGCTCGCCTTCACCGGAATCGCTGTCGCTGGTTCTCTCCTTGGTGCCAGGCTCGCCGGACGAATCCCTGAACGGGCGCTTCGACGAGGATTTGGGTTCTTTGTCTTGGCGATGGGTGCACTCGTTATGGCCCAAGAGATTCCAAACGCCTTGGCAAGTCTCGCGTGAACGAACTATCGAATCCTTGTGATCCCACTGGGCTGCTTTTCTTTTTTGACAAGACCCACGTTCTTCAAGCACTGCGGAGTCTCCTCGCCTGCTGGCTAGGTACTCCGCAGCTTTGCACAACCTGTTTTCATACCGACGAAAGGTCTGCATATGCGTCTTACTCTCACCTCGATCGTCTTCCCTTTGCAATCAAGTGCAGGTAGCGTAGAGGCTTCTGCCGTCGCCGTCATTCTCGACGTGAGAACTTCGGAGGAATATTCGCAAGGCCACCTCGAAGGTGCGAAGCTCCTTGACTTCAATGGTGGAGAGGTGGCCGCCGCCATCTCCAATCTGGATCCAAGCGCTGAATACCTGGTGTACTGCCGGTCTGGAAATCGATCCGGCCAAGCTATTGCACTCATGGAGCAGGCGGGGTTCACCGATCTCACGAATCTGGGTTCCATCGAGCAAGCTGCCGAGGCTACCGGGTTGGAAATCCTGCGCTGAACAGCATGAGCATCGGTTTAGCCGTTGAAGAATTTTGTCTCCTGTGCCTTGCAAACAATCCGGGACTTTCCGGTAGCACTCCTTCGGCATGGTCACTCGGTGCGAAGACGGCGACGGCGACTTCATTATGGGACTGTCCTGACTTAGGCCATTTTGGTGTGGCGCAGACCATCTTGACGTCTGGAACTGGGCATTTTGGCGGTGTGAGGGGCTGTTTGTCAGACTAAGCGGGTAGCAGTGGGGGTGGCAGTAGGCTGTGAATCATGCCACCGAAGATCCGCACCGTACCGACTGCGTCCGGTGCCACGGCTGTGCAGGTCATCTGGGGGTATCGGAATCGAAAACCCGTCCTTGATCACCTTGGCTCCGCCCACACTGATGAGGAACTTAGCCTCCTTCTCGCCCGCGCCCAACGCATGATCGACGGCGATCAAATAGGCCTCGACCTAGGACTAAACGACGAGGTCACCATGCCAGCCGGGACAGGCGCGGTGGATAATCCCGTACCCATTACCAGCGAACGCGCCAACCACCTCATCAACGCCATCCACGGCGCCTACCACCAGCTGGGACTACACGAGGCCACCGATCATGACCCAGTCTTCTACGACCTAGTCACCGCACGGATCATCCACCCCGGTTCGAAGTTCGAATCCATCGAAACCCTCGCCGAAATCGGTGTCGCCTCTGCCTCCTACCGCACCATCCAACGACGCCTACCCGTCTACGCCACCACCGCCTTCCGCGACCAGGTCACAAAGGCACTTGCCACCCATGCTGGGATCGGCCCAGGCGTGATGGTCCTCTACGATGTCACGACCTTGTACTTCGAAACAGACAAAGACGACGACCTTCGGAAACCAGGGTTTTCCAAGGAGCGTCGCCTGGAACCCCAAATCACCGTCGGGTTGTTGTCTGATGCCGCTGGGTTCCCCGTAGCGATCGGGGCGTTCGAGGGGAACAAAGCCGAAACCCAGACGATGTTGCCGATGATTGATCGGCTCAAGGATGCTTATCAGCTTGATGACATCACCATCGTCGCCGACGCCGGGATGTTCTCCGCCGGTAATAAACAAGCCGTCGTGGATGCCGGACTGCACTACATCCTCGGTACTCGGGAGCGTGACATTCCCTATCCGATCCAGGTGTGGAGGCAGGCCAATCCCGGGGCGTCCTACACCGACGGGCAAGTATGGAGGTTTGCTGACCGCACGGGCCGTGGACCCGATGGTATCCCGCATTCGGTGACCTACTACCAGTATTCCTGGGATCGGGCACGCCGGACCTTGAAAGGGATCGATGAGCAGGTAGCGAAAGCGCAGCGAGCTGTCGCAGGTCAAGTGCCGGTCAAACGCAACCGCTATGTGGACTTGAAAGCCCCGAATAAGCAGGTCAACCACACCTTAGCGGATAAACACCGCGCACTAGCTGGGGTCAAAGGCTATGAGACCTCACGGGTAGATCTGAATCCTGAGCAGGTCATCGGGGCGTATCGGCAGTTGTTCAAGATTGAGAAGGCGTTTCGGATGGCGAAGTCGGATCTGAAGGCCCGGCCGATCTTCCATCGGAAGAAGGATTCCATTGATGCGCACTTGACGATTGTGATGGCGGCGATGGCTGTGGGTCATGTGTTGGAGCAGCGCTCGGGGTTGTCGTTGAAGCGGCTGGTGAGAACGTTGAAGAAGTACCGATCGTTCACTATTGAGGTCGCCGGTCAGACTGTTTATGCGCAGTCCCCGGTTCCTGCTGAGGTTGAGGAGATCTTGGCTAAGCTTCCTCGTCTGTCTGACTAATTTGGCCTAAGTCAGGGAAGACGGCGACGGCGACTTCATTATGGGACTGTGCATTTTCTGGCGACGCTGTTTCCGAAGTGGGAAGTCCGCGCACCATTTTTGATGGTCGGGACTACCCCAAGTGCTAATTGAAACGACCTCCGTGGAAGCTCACTCTTTCAGCAAAGTCCTTGTTTCCCGTGCCTTTGCCGAAGGAGAAGGAAGCCGAACGCTGGGGCACTGGAGGAAATGCTCCGAAAGCCCCCACCGGCTTTGAACACGGAATGCCCGTGGTGTGCGAGCATTTCCGGGTTCCGTAGGGGCGTGCTTGGGGGCGCGGAGCGGCTGCAAGGCGAATGAACCGATGGCACATCCACGGGACTTTGCCTAGACGGCGTACCCGACTGCTGGTCCTTCGGTGTTTGGCCGCCAACCGAGGGACGGGGCGACGTGCTCGGCGAAGTTGCTCAGGATGGAGAGGTTGAGGTCGACACCCATCTGGTTGGGGATGGTGAGCATGAGGGTGTCGGCGGCTTGGACGGCTTCGTCGGCAAGCAGTTGTTCGATGAGTTTGTCGGGTTCATCGGCGTAGGTGCGGCCGAAGGTGGACTTGAGGCCGTCGATGATGCCGACGGAGTCGGAGTCTTCGGTGCGGCCGAACATCTGGCGTTCGCGGTCGTTGGTGATCGGGAAGATTGACCGGGAGACGGAGACGCGCGGGGTCCAGTCGTGGCCCGCATCTCTCCAGGCGTCGCGGTAGAGCTGGATTTGCTCGGCTTGGATTTCCGATAGTGATTGTCCGGTGGCTTCGGTGAGCAGCGTGGAGCTCATGAGGTTGACGCCGTCGCGGGCGGCTTGCTCGGCGGTGGGACGAGAGCCAGCGCCCCACCAGATGTGTTCACGCAGGCCAGGGGAGTGGGGGAACACGGGCAGGGGTGTTCCGGCCTGGAACATGCGGGGGTATTGGTCCTCGGCGGAGGCGGCGCGGGCCATGCCGTGGCCGTCGATGGCGGCGAGGAATTTCTCGAACTTCTCGCGTGCCATGTCGGCGCCCTTGGGGTCTTTGGCTCCGGTGTAGCCGAAGGATTCCCAGCCGCGGGCGGCGGGCTCGGGTGACCCACGGGAAACGCCGATGGCGAGGCGACCGTCGGAAAGCAAGTCCAGGGCGGCGGTTTCTTCGGCGAGGTAGAGGGGGTTTTCGTAACGCATGTCGATGACACCGGTGCCCACCTCGATGTGTTTGGTGGAACCGGCGATCGCGCCAAGCAGCGGCATGGGCGAGGCGCCCTGCGGGGCGAAGTGGTGGACGCGGAAGTAGGCGCCGTTGACGCCGATCTCATCGGCGGCCTGCGACAGCTCCAAGGCTTGTTTCAGCATGTCACCGGCACCGGGGCCAGCTTGGTTGCCGATGGCGTAGTGCCCGAAGCTCAAAAATCCGAACGATTTCATGATTGTCCTTAAACTAGTTGGGTGAGATGGTGAGCAGCCCGGCGGCCGGCGAGTCTGCCGGCGCGGGTTGCCCCGACGGTCGAGGCGTTGGAGCCGTATCCGACGAGCAGCACTCGGGGATCACGCGCTGGCGTGACCTCGTCTTTGAGCAGGATTCCTCCGCCGCGTTCCCGCAGCCTCAGTGGGGCGAGATGTCGCAGCGTGGGGCGGAAACCGGTGTTCCAGAAGATGGTGTCCACCTTCAACTGCGTCCCCGCCGGGAAGGGGTCCCATGATTCGGGTACCGCCAACTCTGTGCTTTGCGACGGCCCGAGGCCCTCCGCCTCGCCACTTTCCACCGGACCGAACACCACCCCTGTCGGGGTGATGTGGTCGAACATGCCGCGGGAGACCAGCGTGCCGGCGGCGACGCCGTCGAGGTAGTCCGGGATCTGGGGGATGCCGGTGGTGCGGACGACTGATGCTGGTGTGTGCCCGGCGAAGGTGCGCTCTCGCACTGCATTTTCTATGGCGAGGCCCCAGCCAGCGTCGAACTCCCGGGTGGTGAAGTTCGGCGGGCGACGGGTCGCCCACGTGGTAGTGGCGACGTCGGCAAGCTCAAGGAGGAATTGCACTGCTGAGAGGCCCCCGCCGACGACGAGGACGTGCTGGCCGGCGAAGTCTTCCTTCGCGCGGAAGTTCTGCGTGTGCAGCTGGGTTCCTTGGAATGTCGCGATGCCGGGAATGGTGGGGATGTAGGGACTGTCCCAGGTGCCGGTGGCGTTGAGGAGGATGTCGGTAGTGAAGCTTCCTTCTGGGAGGTGGACCTGCAAGGGCCCTTCGGTGGAGTTGGCAGTGACTGATTGGACTGGTGCGGGTCGCACGACGGCCAGTTCAAAGGCTTCTTCGTAGGTGCCGTAGTACTCGGCGACGAGCTGGGAGGCGGGAGTCTGCGGGTCTGGACGCCGCATGGGTAGCCCCGGGAGGTCGGCGATGCCGTGCGCTTTACCGAGGGTCAGTGAGTCCCACCGATGACGCCAGGCGCCACCGGGGCCCTCGTTTCCGTCGAGCACGATGAAGTCGGACCCCGGGTGCAGGCCGCGGCGCCGCAGTTCATGGGCTGCAGCCAGGCCAGCTTGCCCCGCGCCCACGACGGTGGCCGGGAAGTGGCGGTGGAACAGGTCCTTGGGGCTCATGAGCGCCATAATACTCGTTATTGATGATGTGTCAACAACCTTGGATGTGGCAGGCCCCGAGTGATGAAAAGCATGACCGATAAGAAAAGTGTCCCCCATCACACCAGAGTTCTTGTACGGTTGGGTTTATCGCCAAGGACTGCCAACGACAGAGGAGAATCCCACATGACTGAACAGACCTTCCGCGCCGCCGTCGTCGATGACTTCGGCCCTGAACTCGCTTTCCATGACCTGGACATGCCCAAGCCGGGACGTCACCAGGCGCTGGTAAAACTCCACGCTTCCGGCATCTGCCACACCGACCTCCACGCTGCCGAAGGCGACTGGCCGGTGAAGCCGCAACCGCCTTTTGTACCCGGCCATGAGGGTGTGGGCGAAGTCGTAGAACTGGGCGAGGGTGTGCACCCCGTCAAGGTTGGTGACATGGTTGGCAATGTCTGGCTCTGGTCAGCTTGTGGTCACTGTGAGCACTGTCGTACCGGCTGGGAAACCCTTTGCAACGAGGCCGAGTACGGCGGCTACACCGTCAACGGCTCCTTTGGTACCTACATGCTTGTGGATACCCGCTACTGCGCGATCATTCCCGAAGGCGCCGATCCGGTCGAGGTCGCCCCGATCCTCTGTGCTGGCGTTACCGTCTACAAGGGCCTGAAGATGACGGAGACCAAGCCCGGACAGTTCGTCGTCATTTCCGGCGTCGGCGGCCTGGGTCACATTGCGGTGCAATACGCCGTGGCCATGGGAATGCGCGTCATCGCGGTCGATATCGCCGATGACAAGCTAGAGCTGGCTAAACACCACGGTGCAGAGTTCACCGTCAACGCCAAGCATGCCGACCCGGCCGACGCAGTCCAGGAGTACACCGACGGCGGTGCGCAGGGCGTCCTCGTTACCGCCGTCCACCCGCAAGCCTTCGGTCAGGCCATCGGAATGGCGCGCAAGGGTGGCACCATCGTCTTCAACGGTCTGCCCCCGGGAGATTTCCCCGCGCCGATCTTTGAGATCGTGTTCAAGGCGCTCACCATCCGCGGTTCCCTCGTGGGTACTCGCCAGGATCTGGCGGAGGCGCTGGACTTCTACGCCCGTGGCTACATCAAGCCGACCGTCCATGAGTGCAAGCTCGAAGACGTCAACAGTGTTTTCGAGGACCTGCGCCACGGCAAGGTCGACGGACGCATGTCCATTCGCTACTAGTTGTTCCCGCTTCTCACGTCCAACCCCGCCGAGATCCTGCGCACCGCGCCAGGGCCGGCGGGGTTTTGCCCGCTAAACTTAAGCCGAGATTCTTATACGTTGCCGGAAGGAAGACCGTGGAATATACCCCTTACAGCCTGCTCGTTGACGTGGGTTGGATCTCCCTGCTGATGATCGTGGGCAACGTGCTACGCCGAAAGATCGGTCTCTTCCAGCGCCTGCTCATGCCAGCTTCCATCACTGCCGGACTGTTGGGTCTGGTCCTGGGGCCGCAGGTACTCGGATGGATCGGCTTTTCCTCGCAGATCGGCACCTATACCTCTATTCTCATCGCTTTCGTCTTCGCTTCGATGGCCTACTCCATGGATCTGACCGGCTCCGTGCGCAGTGGCGCAAAGAATATGTGGTCCTTCTCCACGGGCATGTTCATGGGCCAATGGGGCCTGTTCATTCTCTTGGGTGTCTACCTCTTCCAGCCATTCTTCAATACCGACGAGTGGTTCGGCATGATGCTGCCCGTCGGTTTCGTGGGCGGCTTCGGCACCGCTGCGGCGGTCGGCTCTTCCCTGGAAGAGGCCGGGGCGATGGTGGCCAGCTCGCTCGGCTTCATGTCGGCGACGGTGGGTACGCTATCCGCGATCGTCGGCGGGCTCATCTTCGCTAACTGGGGCATCCGGACCGGGCGGGCCTCGACCATGCCGAAGAAGCTGCCCTGGGACCTGCGTTCCGGTTATATCGACGACATCAAGGCGCGCCCCTCCATCGGCAAGGCGACAACGAACCCTTCAGCCATTGAGCCCTTGGCCCTGCACCTGGGTTTCATCTTGCTGACCGTCCTCATTGCATACCTGGTCAACGGTGGAATCACCAGCCTCTTCCCGAACGTCTCCATTCCGCTGTTCGCGATGTCCTTCGTTATCGGGCTGATCGGGCGGACCTTCCTCGGGGCTGTGGGGAGAAAGGACTACCTGGACAAAGAAACCGTCAGTTCCATGTCGGGAGCGGCCACTGACTACCTCATCGCTTTTGGCGTCGCCTCGATCGTGCCCGCCGCGATTGCCGATTACTGGGTTCCCCTCCTCATCCTCTTCCTGCTCGGCATCGCCTACTGTGCGTTCCTCTTCTTTGTCCTCTCGCCGGAATTTTTTGGCGAGAACTGGCTCGAACGCGGCATCTTTTCCTGGGGTTGGTCTACCGCGGCCGTCGCCACGGGTATCGCCTTGCTTAAGATCGTCGATCCGAAGCTGAAGTCCGGCACCCTCAATGAATACGGCGTGGCCTACGTTGGGTTCGCGCCCTTCGAAATCGGGATGACCATCCTTGCCCCAATCGCGGTTCTGGCGGGACTGACCGCCGGGTTTGGCTGGGCGTCGCTGCTGGTAGCGCTCGTGGTGCTGCTCGTTCCCATCGCTCGGAAGCAGACGCCGGGGAGGCAGCGGAAGGCGGCGGCAAAGGAAAACTGATCTCACCTTTGGCGCAGGACGTAGCGGGATGTGGGCCGCGAACCTAAAATTGAGCCTGCTGGACTCAAAAAAGTTGTCCTTGAGTGGAACAGACTCAACTCTTGAAGCGTTACTCATAGTAGAAACTGACTAAAGAGAAAGGAAACGCAGCATATGAGCTCGTTTAACCCCACAACTAAGACGCAAGAGGCCCTGCAAACCGCTCTGCAAGAAGCCTCTGCGAACGGCAACCCGGACATCCGTCCGGCTCACCTGCTGTCCGCTATTTTGGATCAACCGGATGGAATAGCCGCCCCGGTCCTCAAAGCCACCGGCGTGGATCCGGAGACGATTGCCCGCGAGGCACATGCCCTCGTCGGCTCCTACCCCAAAGCCCAGGGAAGTAACCTGGCCAACCCGAACTTCAACCGAGATGCCCTCAACGTCCTGACCGCTGCCCAGGAGTTGGCCGGCGAACTCGGCGATGAGTACGTCTCCACCGAGGTGTTGCTGGCAGCCATTGCCCGCGGTGATTCCGACGCCGCGAAACTGCTGACCAATCGCGGCGCCACCTACGACGCCATCAAGGAAGCCATCGCCACCGTGCGTGGTGGATCCAAGGTGACCAGCCAGGATCCGGAAGGGCAGTTCCAAGCGCTGGAGAAGTATTCCACCGATCTCACCGCCCGGGCTCGCGAGGGAAAGATCGATCCCGTGATCGGCCGTGACTCCGAGATCCGTCGCGTGGTGCAGGTTCTTAGCCGTCGTACCAAGAACAACCCGGTCCTCATCGGTGAGCCCGGCGTGGGCAAGACCGCCATCGTGGAAGGCCTCGCTCGACGCATCGTCACCGGAGATGTCCCGGAGTCGCTCAAGGGCAAGACGCTCATCTCGCTTGACCTGGGATCGCTGGTCGCCGGTGCCAAGTACCGCGGTGAGTTCGAGGAGCGCCTTAAGGCTGTCCTCGACGAGATTAAGAACTCCAATGGGCAGATCGTCACGTTCATCGATGAGCTCCACACCATCGTCGGCGCCGGTGCCAGCGGCGAGTCCGCCATGGATGCCGGAAACATGATTAAGCCGATGCTGGCTCGCGGCGAGCTCCGCCTCGTCGGTGCCACGACTCTCGATGAGTACCGCAAGTACATCGAGAAGGATGCCGCCCTGGAGCGCCGTTTCCAGCAGGTCTTCGTTGGTGAGCCTTCGGTGGAGGACACCATTGGCATCCTGCGCGGACTCAAGGAGCGTTATGAGGTCCACCACGGCGTCCGCATTCAGGATTCCGCACTGGTGGCCGCCGCCTCTCTCTCGGACCGTTACATCACCAACCGCTTCCTACCCGACAAGGCCATCGACCTCGTCGACGAGGCTGCTTCTCGCCTGCGCATGGAAATTGACTCCTCGCCGCAGGAGATCGACGAGCTCGAGCGCGTCGTCCGTCGCCTCGAGATTGAGGAGGTGGCTCTGGGCAAGGAGTCCGATGATGCCTCCAAGGATCGCCTGGAGAAGCTCCGTCAAGAGCTTGCCGACGAACGCGAGACTCTCGGCGAGCTCAAAGCTCGCTGGATGAACGAAAAGGGTTCCATCGACAAGGTTCGCGGGGCCAAGGAGGAACTGGAGAAGTTGCGCCAGGAATCCGAGATCGCCGAGCGCGACGGCGACTACGGCACCGTCGCGGAACTGCGCTACGGCCGCATCCCCGAGTTGGAGAAGGAAGTAGCGGAGGCCGAGGCCAACGTCGCCGAGGGCTCCAACAACGCCATGCTGTCCGAGGAGGTCACCCCCGACACCATCGCCGAGGTCGTCTCCGCCTGGACGGGAATCCCCGCCGGCAAGATGCTCCAAGGTGAGACTGAAAAGCTCCTCGCCATGGAGATGGTGCTGGGCAACCGCGTCGTCGGCCAGCAAGAGGCAGTGGAGGCCGTGTCCGATGCAGTCCGCCGTGCCCGCGCCGGTGTCGCCGACCCGAACCGACCAACCGGTTCCTTCCTCTTCCTCGGCCCCACTGGTGTGGGTAAGACGGAGCTGGCCAAGGCCCTCGCGGAGTTCCTTTTCGACGACGAGCGCGCTATGGTTCGCATCGACATGTCCGAGTACGGCGAGAAGCACGCCGTCGCCCGCCTCGTGGGAGCTCCCCCCGGATACGTCGGCTACGACGCCGGTGGACAGCTCACCGAGGCCGTCCGACGCCGCCCCTACACCGTCGTGCTTTTCGACGAAGTGGAGAAAGCACACCCGGACGTCTTCGACATCCTGCTGCAGGTGCTCGACGAAGGCCGCCTCACCGATGGCCAAGGCCGCACGGTGGACTTCCGCAACACGATCCTCATCCTCACCTCCAACCTGGGCGCAGGTGGAACCCGTGAGCAGATGATGGAAGCCGTGAAGCGTGCCTTCAAGCCGGAGTTCATCAACCGTCTTGATGATGTCGTAATCTTCGAGTCTCTGTCTCAGGAGCAGCTGACCCACATCGTGGATATTCAGATCCGTCAGCTGGCCGCTCGTCTGGCCAGCCGCCGCCTGACCCTCGATGTGTCCGACGCCGCCAAGCACTGGCTCGGCGACCGCGGCTACGACCCGGCCTACGGTGCTCGTCCGCTGCGCCGCCTCATCCAGCAGGCCATTGGCGACAAGCTGGCCAAGGAACTACTGGCCGGAGACATCCGCGACGGCGACACCGTCCACGTGGATGTTGCCGATGGTGGCGAACACCTGGACATCTCCAGCCGCTAGCAAACCGGTAGCTCCCCGCTCCTGCCCATCACCGGGCGGAGGTGGGGAGCTTTGGTGATTTCACGGCATTTTCAATCTGTGGCCAAATCCTGGCTGGTGGAGGCGTAGTAGTCACTAAGTTTGCGGTAGGGACGGGAGGCGAAGGCTAGGAGCACAACGACGAGCATGATGGCACCCGAGATGACAAACATCAGGGCCATGCCGCGGGTGCTGCCCTCGCCGAGGAGCCACCCAAAAACTTCTGAGCCGGGGCCGGCCATCCACGGGATGATGTAGGCCTGCGCGATGATGGCGACGACGATCGTCGATAAGGGGTTGGCTGCCATCTCAACGGCCATGGCGAGGCCGAACACTCGTCCTTGTTGGCGGAAGGGGACGACTCGTTGGAGGATCGTTTGTTCGGCGGCTTCGGCAGCAGGAATGGTGAGCATGAAGAGGAAGATGCCGCCTGCGTAGAGCCACCACCATTCGCGGAGGCCGAAGACCATTCCCAGGAGGGCGACGCCGACGTTGACTAGGAGCAGGGTGCGAACGGGGTTCTTGCCCAGGCCTACTCGGGAGACGATGGCGCCGCCGAAGATGAAGCCGAGGCTGGTGAGGCCGAGGACCAGGCCCCAAATTTGGGGGCTAAACATCTCGAGGCCGTAGGGGTCCATGAGGGCGGTGTAGACCCCGCCGACGAGGTTGTTGAAGCTAGAGAACAGGATCAGGGCGAGGAGGCCAGGAACGGCGAGGATGATTCTCCAGGATCCGCGGAGGTCGATCCCGGCGCTGACGGTAGTCTCGCTCGGACCGTCGGAAGTCGCTGCGGTTGAGGTGATGATGGCGTGTTCGGGGATCTTCACCGGGATGAGGTGAATGAGCGCAACCACGGTAAGGGCGAGCGCGATCCACATGGTGGTTTCCATGCCGAGGAATCCGATGGAGACGCCGGAGAGAATGGAGGTGGCGAAAAAGGCGGCTCCTTGCACGGCGCCGACGAGGCCGTTGGCTTTGTCGCGCTCGTCTTCCGGAACCATGAGGGTGACGGTGGTGGACAGGGCAATATTGCGCATGTGCTCGACGACGGCGCCGAACAAGACGAAGGCAGCAAAAAGGAGAAGTGCAGGGTCGCGGGCGTCGACCTGGCCCGGGGTGACGCCAGCAACCCACACCGCGGCAGCCGCAGCGAAGCAGACCAACGTGGCGACGGCGGCGAACATCATGACGCTCTTCTTGCGATTGTGGTCGACGATGGATCCGAAAAAGATGGAGCCGACCGCGATCAATCCCATGTACAGGCCGTTGAGCACGCCCGTGAGGCCGACATTCCCGGTTTCCAAGTACACCCAGAACGTCAAGGCGAACCAGAGGTAGCTGGTGGTGACGTTGGCGATAAGGGTGTTCACCAGGACGTGATGGAAGTTACTCACCTGAGGGAGGATACGGGAAGTACCGCACAAACTTCACCCAGAGACTTCCTGCCCGCGTTGAGTACTCGGCGTTTGAGCTAGCTCACACATACACTGATCTTCATGAGCATCATCGTCTCCACGACCGAACTGAACGACAACATCTATCACGGCCGCAAGCAGACAGTGCTCGCCGTCCTCTGGGGGCCGGACGAGGGGGAGGGCTACCGGCTGTACCGAAAGGGCCATTTGCCGACCGCACTGTTCTGTGACCCGACGGCCGCGCTCGCTGGCTTGCCGGGATCGGGTAGCGGGCGCAACCCTCTGCCGGATCCGCATCAGCTCCAGGCCTGGTTTACCAAATGGGGTTTGCAGGAGCACTCCCAAGTGGTGGTGTACGACGACGGTCGCGGCCCCTTGGCCGGACGAGCGTGGTGGACTCTGCGTTGGGCGGGAATGAAGAACGTACAAATCCTCGACGGTGGCCTGGCGGCGTGGGATGAGAAAACCTTCGATCTCGTGGGTGGCCCGGGTAACTTCGCCGCCAACGCTACTGCTGTGGTCAAACCCAATTCGATGCCGGTATCCACTCTTGAAGATGTGGTCAACCGGGAGGGCATTCTGGTGGACAATCGTGATCCGCTTCGCTTTGCTGGTCAGCGGGAGGTCCTGGATCTCAAGGCTGGGCACATCCCCGGTGCGGTGAATGTTCCGGTGCGTGACCTGCTCAACGAGGATCGCACGTTCCGTACTCCGGAGGAGATTCGTGAGCGTTTCGCGCTAGCCGGGGTAACCAGCGGGGAGGGAGTGATTGTGTACTCGGGTTCGGGGAACCACTCGGCGCTGGCGCTCGCAGCGATGGAATATGCGGGAATCGGCGGGGCTTCGCACTACGTCGGTGGTTGGTCGCAGTGGTCGGCGAACCCTCGTAACCCAGTTGAGCGCGGGGAATAGCGGGGAGCACATCTTCCCAGCATGTCGCACGTATTCAGGGTTGGGTGACAGCTAAGGTCAATGTCAATGGCCACCTACGCTTTCCTCTTCGCTGCAGTCGCGCTTCTCGCGGCTGCTGCGCTGTGGTATCTCGATTCGCTGCAGCGCCGCCGCCTTGAGCCGCCCGAAGAGTTCGCCGCGCCCGCGGAACCGGAGCAACTGCGCACTAATCTCAGTCTGCCGGGGGCTCTGCGCCGCGAGCGTAAGGCTTGGGCGGAGGAAAAGGGATTCGATTTCGCGCGGAGCGATGAGTATCTCAACGATGAGTGGTCGCGTGGGGTGGCATCGGCGGGAGCGGTGGCGAAGGACATCGTCAGTGGGCACGCCTACGGGCACGAACTGCTACTGATGGATCTCGGCGGGGTCAACGTCATGGCGATGCGTCGCGGATCGGCGTCGGACGTGGTGGTGGATATTCGCCGAGGCGAGGTGGATAGCGATTCAGAGGACCTCTTCGAAGCGATTCAAGTGGGGGATTTTCGGATCTTCGCTACGGATACCGGAGTAGCTCAGCGTCTCATCGATCAGCGGATCACCACGGCACTGGAGGTTATGCCGGGCACGGTGACGGCGGTGTGGATGGAAGCAGATTGGGTCCTAGCGCAGACCGACCGGGGCACTCATGCTGCGGACTGGGATGACATGCTCGCCCCGCTCGCCTTGCTTGCCGACGCCGCGCATGCCCTCCCGCCACGCGCCACCGCCACCCAGGTGCTCAACCTGGATGGGTTGGATCCCACGCGGCAGATGCCTGTCGCGGACGCGCCAGGGTTTACCCTCGTGGAGCAGTCGCGGCTGGTAGCTGAAGTGGAACCGGTCGTGCAACGACCGGAGGAACCGCTGACCTTGCCGACTCGGATGCAGCCGGTTGCGCGGGGCGTCGTCAAGCACAGTGATGTGGGGACGGACACGGTGAACCCGATTGGCGACGGGTCCGCGCCCACGCAGCGGGGGACGAGCATGCCGCGCGATCTGAGCCGGGGTTCGTCGATCTTTGATGATGGGGCCAACTAGTCTTAGACGCATGAGTCGACTCGAAGTTAATCCCATCGCCCTGGCAGAGCTCGCGGAACTGGTCAAGGAACTCGCCATCGTGCACGGAAAAGTCACGTTGTCCTCGGGCAAAGAGGCTGACTACTACGTGGATTTACGGCGGGCGACGCTGCATTATCGAGCTTCGGCGCTCATCGGACGGTTGTTGCGTGAGCTCACGGAGGATTGGGATTACGTGGCAGTCGGTGGGCTGACGCTGGGCGCTGACCCGGTGGCGACTGCGGTAATGCATTCCCCTGGCCGCGACATTAACGCGTTCGTTGTCCGCAAGGAGGCGAAGAAGCACGGCATGCAGCGGCGCGTCGAGGGGCCCGATGTGGTGAGGAAGAAGGTGCTGGTGGTGGAGGATACGACCACGACGGGCAATTCACCGCTCACCGCTGTCGCGGCGCTGCGGGAGATCGGCGCAGAGGTTGTCGGCGTCGCTACTGTCGTGGATCGGGCGACGGGCGCCGGTGACGTGATCAAGGCCGAGGGCCTGGAATACCGCTACCTTCTAGGCCTGGATGACCTTGGACTCGCCTAAAGGCCCCACCGAGTGGGGCGAGGGCCGTCACGGCGTCGGCCCCTGGGAGGGTGAGCTGCCGGACAGTCCGCTTTACGACGCCGCCCTCCTGGCGGAAGGCGACACCCGCAATGTCGTTGATGCGTACCGGTACTGGACGCGTGAGGCGATCGTGGCGGACATCGACGCCCGCCGGCACCCGCTGCACGTGGCGATCGAGAACTTCGAAAACGACGCCAACATCGGCACGGTCGTCCGCACCGCCAACGCCTTCGCGGTAGATACCGTCCATATCGTGGGTAGGCGACGGTGGAACCGCCGCGGCGCAATGGTCACCGACCGCTATCAACATCTCATGCACCACCCCGATGTGAGCTCGCTGTTGGAGTGGGCGGCTGGCGAGGGCATCACCGTCGTCGCGATCGATAACACCCCAGGTTCGGTGCCGCTGGAGACTGCGGAATTGCCCCGAAAATGTCTGCTCCTTTTTGGCCAGGAAGGGCCGGGAATCACTCCGGAGGCTGCCGAGGGCGCGCTGATGACCTGCTCCATTGCCCAATTCGGTTCGACGCGCTCCATCAACGCCGGGGTGGCCGCCGGCATCGCGATGCACAGCTGGATTCGGCAACACGCCGACCTTGGTGCGGCATGGTGACGCCGTGCGCCACAAGTGAATAGCATGGGGTAACGAGTCACCCTCAGGCCACGACAGGAGAGATGTGCAGGAACAATGGGCGCACCGCGCCGACCTAGCGGAATCCGCGATCAGTGAGAGGCACGCCTCCCGACTTTGGGGACTGCCCCGCACGAATCTCGCGGTGGTGAGCTGGCCTCCCACGACCAAGGAGCGCCTGTTCATCCGCTGGCACTACTGGTGGCAGGCCCACTACCTGGACTGCCTGGTCGATGCCGCACTCCGGCGACCCACCCGCGCCCGCCGCACCGAGATTCGCGACACCATCACCGGTGTGCGAGTGCGCAACCTGTCTAAGCTGACCAAAAACAACTTCTACGACGACAAAGCCTGGTTGGCGCTGGCCATGGAACGGGCCGGAAAAATCAAAGACGTCTCGCCCACTCGCGCCCTGCCCCCGCTGGAACACAACATCATCGCCGGAATAGATTCACTCACTGGTGTCCTCCCCTGGCGGACCGGAGAAACCTTCTACAACGTCCCCTCCAACGGCCCGGCCGCGATCATGATGGCACGCACCGGTCGGCTCGACCAAGCGCGCGAGATCACCGACTGGATGTTTGACAACCTCATTAACGAAGACGGACTCATGATGGACGGCCTACGCATGCGAATGCACGGCCCCGAAATCGTTTCCAACATTCACCCATATTGCCAGGGCGTGGCACTGGGAGCGTGCTTGGAAATTGCTCTTAAGCTGCGCGAGCGCGCCGGGTTTGAGCTCCACGAGGAAATCGGCGGCGTGCAGGATGCCGAACGAGCCGATGAAGCGATGATCTACCTCACCCGCATCCGGGGCCTCGTGCAAGCTGTAGCCGTCCATATGGCCACCCCGGCGGGTGTCATCGACTGGCCGACAGGCGATGGTGACGGGGGACTGTTCAAGGGCA
Organism: Corynebacterium atrinae; assembly: GCF_030408455.1. Classification (NCBI taxonomy): domain Bacteria; kingdom Bacillati; phylum Actinomycetota; class Actinomycetes; order Mycobacteriales; family Corynebacteriaceae; genus Corynebacterium; species Corynebacterium atrinae. The sequence goes on along the minus strand of NZ_CP046977.1, from coordinate 2,428,861 downwards.
TCCTCATCCGCTACCTGGCCGATATCGCCGTCCGTCTGCCTTCCGACAGCCCCGCCAACCGGGCCGTGAAAAAGATCGCCACGCGCCTCGTGCTGGCTTCCGCCGAATCAGTATGGAACCGCCGCCTCGAAGTCGACGGGTTACCTGTCTTCGCCACCGACTGGACCGCCGACGCTCGCTTGCCTCACAATTACGGCCTTTCACCCGCCTCGATCCCCGAAGCCATGGGTGTCATTCGAATCGACGAGCGCGACCTCTCCGTCCAGCTCTCCGGTTGGATGCTGCTGGAGGCTGCCGCCCGCATCACTGGGGAGACTGAACCGCAGTAGGTTGAGGGGTTTAGCAGAGGCATAGTTTAGGATGACTAATGGAAGTCTTCTCTATTGCTCAGCTAGCACTTAGATTTCTGGTGATTGCTGTGAGGGTGCGGAAGGACATTGATTCGTGGTTTGGGTCCTCTGGGGGGCTCCCGGGCTGGTAGCGGTAGCTCTGGGGTACATAATTTTTTCGACGATCAACCTCTTTCGCCGCGCCGACAATCAGTCGGACGCCCCTTGGTGGTGTTTCCCCTTTTGGGCCTACATTTGTGCGGTCCCAGCCTACACACTTGCACCGTCTCCTGTACCTGCAGGAATGGACTGTAGCCAGCCCCCTGCGATTCAGTACTTTCCAGGTGAATCGCTCATCCACGCCTGGACTTTGGCACAGGTAGGGACTGGGATATCCCGGCTGGTCAATGTGTACACCGTGCAGTACCTACTTAACGCGGTTCTTTTTGCCCCTTTAGGGGCTTTTTTGGCACTTATGACTACGTGGAGTTTGAAACGAATTGGAGCGTCGGCCGCGCTAGTATCACTCAGCATCGAAGTCATCCAAGCAACAGAGTGGTTTGGGCTCGTTGAGTGCATGTTCCGCACTGCGCAACTAGACGATGTCATCCTCAATACAGCTGGTGCAGTGGGCGGAGCGGCAACGGTCCTTTGGTGGCTATCCCTGCGTGGGAAGCGGCGACCCATTTTGTAAGGCTGCGAAATAGGCGTCAGCGGAGGGGGCCAAGCGGAGGCTGGCGCCATCCTCGGCTGGCATTATCGGAATGGTCTGAGTGGAACCAAGGTCGGAGGAAGCTATCGTGCGTGCCATTCGCGTGACCTCTCGAGCCTCGGTGAGACTCAAGCTAGTCTCAGTCATCGAGTTCACTGTCCCCGCCAGGCGCATAAAGAGTGGCAGTTCCCAGAATGGATCTATTGTGCGGGCTTTGTTAGTGACGGCCTCCAGCACTACGTGCTGCCGATCTATTCGACTGAGGTCCGAGCTGTCGTCAACATATTTGCGTGCTCGTGCGTACTCCATTGCTTGAGTGCCATTTACATGATGACAGCCAGTCTCGGTAATGCTTGGGACAACCCTTTCTTCGATTTCCGTAGGTGACAGGCACAGGTCGATGCCGTCTAATTGGTCAACGAGGGTTACAACTGATTCCATGTTCATTACGACGTAGTCGTCGACGGGAATCTCTGTCATCTCCTCGATTTTGCCAGCCAAGCATCGCGCACCAGCGTCGATACCGTTCTCTGATGACGCTAAGGCGAATATTCCGTTGATCTTTTGCTCGCCGGACTCGTCGGTGCAGGGAGGCATAGATACCAATAAGTCGCGAGGGAAAGAAAGTAGATCCGCCCGGCCATCAATTATTCGGGCAAGCAGGATGGAATCGGTGCGCTGTCCCTCGATGGTGTTGCCGTCGCCATCTACGCCCAAAATGAGCAGCGTTTGTTGCTTGTCGACGTCGATGCTTCCTGCGTTCGCGGGCCCCTCGCTAGTACGCTGCGGAGCGGTACCGACGAAGACCCAAGATCCAAGACCGGCGAGGAACAAGATTGAAACCAAAAGCAGTCCGCCACAGCCAAGAGCGGCGCGACGTATGGCAGGGCGAGACGACATGTGGGGAACCTTCCCGAGAAACGTAGCTACAGTGTGAGGGTATCACTAGGGAATCAACGGGAAGTAGGCCACAATGACGATGGTTTCAGTCGTAGGTGCAGGTGGTCACGGGCGTGAGGTCTGGGGAGTTCTTCGCGCGATCGAAAGGGCAGGTGCGTCGGAGATTCAACCCCACGGTTTCTATGATGACCAAGCGCCAGACGCTCGCTTGCTTGACAGAATTAGTGGGACTTGGCTCGGAGAAGTGCGGGAGGTCGATAGTCCTTTCCTTATCGGCATCGGGGACTCGAGGGTCCGACGGACTGTAGCCCAAAAGGTCTCGGTGGAACCCGCGATTGCAGTCCACCCGGGTGCCTTCCTCGACGATGACGTACGCATCCAGCCTGGTGTAGTAATCTTCGCAGGCGCAACCGTAACCACTAATATCGACCTGGGCCTCCACACCCACATTGGGCGTGGTGCTGCGGTCGGGCACGATACCGTTGTGGAGGACTTCGTGACGGTGATGCCCTTAGCTTCAGTATCTGGCAATGTGCGTTTGGGGGCCGGGTGCACGATAGGCGCCGGAGCAGTCATACGGCAAGGAATCTCCGTTGGTGCTGAGGCGTTCGTGGGAGCAGGAGCGATCGTGGTCAAGGACGTGCCACCGGGAGTCACCGTGGTGGGGAATCCGGCGAGGCTACTCAACCGTTAGATCCGCGGAACTCCGGCATTGTCACGTGCCCTTCGGCGGAAATCCCGTCCCGGCGAAGCACTGTGGTTATAGTGCGCAGCAAGATTTGGAGATCACCGCCAAACGACAATCTGTCGACATAGTTAACGTCGAGATCGAACCTATCTTCCCAGTTCACCGCGTTGCGTCCAGAGACTTGGGCAAGACCGGTAATCCCGGGACGGACATGATGTCGTCGAGCCTGCTTCGCGGTATACAAAGGTACGTAGTGGCTGTAGAGCGGGCGGGGACCCACCAAAGACATGTCCCCCCGCACCACATTGAACAAACTAGGGAGCTCATCCAAGCTGGTGGACCGCATGAAAGCCCCGAGCTTGGTCAAGCGCTGCTCATCCGTGATCAATCCTCTTGCCGGATCGGGGTTCTTCATGCTGCGGAACTTCAACAGAGTAAAGGGATGATGATTGAGGCCGGGGCGCTCCTGAGCAAAAAGCACTGGTGATCCGAGGCTGAAACGAATAGTGGTGGCCAGTGCAATTTGGATTGGAAGGCTGATGACGAGTAGCGGGGTGGCGACCGCGAGGTCAAAAGCGCGTTTGCCACGGCGACGATAGAAACTCATGCTTATGCCATGACCTCGTTGATAGCCGCGATGACGCGATTCACATCGTCATCCGTCAGACCGGAACCGCTGGGAATGGTTACGCATTGCCTGAACAAACGCTCAGACTCGCCATTGAGAGTCGCCTCTAATCCGTGGAATACGGGTTGAAGATGCATTGGCTTCCACAAGTGACGGGCTTCGATCCTTTGGCTGGCGAGTTTTGCAATGAATGACTCGGGGGTTGCCGGGTGTTCGGCTGGTAGCTCGATGGTTGTCAGCCAGCAGTTCTCTACCTGGAAACCTTCGGTTCCAGACTCTCCTAGAAGTCGAACTCCTAGGGGCAACAATGACTCTTCATAGGTCCTGCGGATCTCTCTGCGGCGAGCAATCATGTCGTCTAGGCGAGACAACTGCGCACGGCCGAGGGCAGCGAGGATGTTGGATAGCCGATAGTTGTAACCCACATCGGTATGCTCATACCAAGGTACGGGCTGTCGGGCTTGAGTAGCCAGATAGCGAGCCCGATCGGCAACCTCGTCGCTGTTGGTGACGAGCATGCCACCGCCTGACGTCGTCATGATTTTGTTGCCATTGAAGCTGATGGCGGACCCCATGCCGAAAGAACCTGCCATCCGGCCGTCACACGAGGCGCCCATTGACTCCGCCGCATCAGCAATAAGCAAGACCCCACGACTGTTCAGCTCTTCTTCGAAATCCGGATAATCGCAGCAGCGACCCATGATGTCGACGGCTACCACGGCCGGAACCACGTGGCCGTCGGCCTGGAGGGAATCGACAGCCTCGATGAGCAAACCTGGGTCAATGTTGCCATCCGGCTTGGCGTCGACGAAGTGCGGTGTTGCGCCGGTATAGGCGATTGCGTTGGCTGTGGCGGCGAAAGTTAGAGTCGAGGTCGGCACGGTGGTGCCTTTCGTGGCGCCAGCCTGGATGAGCAGAAGGTGCAAGGCGGCTGTGCCGGAAGAAAGAGCAACGGCACGGCGGGCTCCGACGTAGGCGGCGACCTCTTCCTCGAATGCGTCGACTTCGGGGCCTAATGGCGCTATCCAATCAGATGAGACAGCCCGGGTAACGGCGTCGATTTCCACTTGACCGACATCGGCCTTCGAGAGAAAAATCTGGCGAAGACCTGAGGATTCGGATGAAGTCATTGGAATGCGGCCTCGTCTCTTGAGATGAACAATGGAGCCAGCTACGGCTTCAGCTAAGTCTAGTATCCTCACATTAGTAATCTCTAAGCGCAAAGATCCTCTTAATGCTCGACAGATAGTTTCTTAGGAAACTTGGAAGGGTAAGTAGTTGAACAGTGGGCCAAGGCAGCAGCCTCATGTGGTGATCGTTCTGAAGACCAACTCGGGGGGCTTCTGGATCCGCGTGCAGGTGGTTGAACTCTTGCGGAGGGGAGCAAAGGTCACTCTCATTATCCCGGCTGGTCCTGGTCGTCTCCGGAAGCGACTAGATGACCTAGATATTGCAGTGCTTGACTCACCCTTTGACTTCACTTTCCGACCGTCCAGGAGAACTGTGAGAGGGTTGTGGCAGCTACGTCGTCTCATTAGCTCGCTAAAGCCGACGGTAATCTTCTATCACCTATATGCCAGCGCTTTGGCAGCTCGAATCTCCTCGGTATTCACGGGAGTCCCCCGAGTTCACATGGTGGCGGGCCCACTGTATTTGGAGTCCCCAATTATTTCCAAAGTGGAGGGTGTGCTCCGGCGGATGGATAGTGTTCTGATTTCAGGAAGCAAGTTCACCTTCCAAGAGTATGAAAAACTCTGTGGACCACGCCCCTCCAGACATCTCACCATCCCCTATGGGGTTGACACTTCCGTGTTCCTTCCCAGTGCCTTGCCCAAGATAGACGTGCGTCGATCTTTGGGAATTGCACCAGAGGAGTTTGTTGCCATCATGGTGGCCTATACCTATGCGCCAAAAGACATCCTGGGCCAGGAGGTTGGCGTGAAGGGCCACGAGATCCTGCTTGAAGCATGGTCTCAATTCACCTCGGAGAATCCAGGACCTGCGAGATTGGTGATAGTGGGCTCCGGCTTCGACGAAACCGAAGAACTTCACCGACAGAAGCTCATAGCAAAAGGGGCGGAAAAGGTGGAATGGATCGACACTGTCGAAGATGTGCAGCCGTACTACCACGCCGCTGATGTGTCTGTAAGTTCGTCAATCTCCGAAAATCATGGCGCCGCTTTAGAGGCAGGCGCTTGTGGGTGCCCGCAGATCGTCTCCAACGCTGGCGGGTTGCCCGAAACCGTGCAGGTGACGTCAGGTTGGGTATACCCCATGACAGACGTGAATTTGTTGGTCGAATGCCTTAAGAGTGCTCTGGAGGAAAAGCGAAATGGGAAGCTGGAAAAGCGATCTCTAGCTGCCCGCGAGTTCATCGTGTCACGCTTCGACGCGCGTGAGTGTGCAGAAAGAGTGGCTGATGCCATTCTTCAACACTAATTAGTGGTCAACCCTGCTTCACCTTGGCTGTCGGAGACCATAGGGGACCTGGCTGAAGCATCGTCGCCCAAAAAAGCCGCTGTAGGCTTCCGCGAGGTGAGTACCGCCCCAACTCCGATGATGACCGCCACTAGCATCGTTGTAGATAAGGTCGCGACTTCGCCGCGCACTGCGTACATCATGGCTGACGTGAATGACACCGATAGCATGAGGGCTAGGGGGTACCTCTCGGCGGCGCGGAAGAGCGACATTGAAATTAGACCGATGGCCAGGGATAGGGCTATCACGGCGGCGAGTCCGCCATTCATATATGCCTCGCCAATGATAGAGAAGCCATAGCCCGCACCTTCGGCACCTCCGGCCCACGCGTAGACAATCCAGTTTGTGAGATTGCCATACTCGGTGGGGGGCTGACGGAATAGGGCTGCCCAGTATGACTCTATAGGGTAGAAGTTTCCCGCCGTCAGACCTTCAAGGATAAACGTATCAATGAAGAGATTTCCTGACTTAGGCCAAATTAGTCAGACAGACGAGGAAGCTTAGCCAAGATCTCCTCAACCTCAGCAGGAACCGGGGACTGCGCATAAACAGTCTGACCGGCGACCTCAATAGTGAACGATCGGTACTTCTTCAACGTTCTCACCAGCCGCTTCAACGACAACCCCGAGCGCTGCTCCAACACATGACCCACAGCCATCGCCGCCATCACAATCGTCAAGTGCGCATCAATGGAATCCTTCTTCCGATGGAAGATCGGCCGGGCCTTCAGATCCGACTTCGCCATCCGAAACGCCTTCTCAATCTTGAACAACTGCCGATACGCCCCGATGACCTGCTCAGGATTCAGATCTACCCGTGAGGTCTCATAGCCTTTGACCCCAGCTAGTGCGCGGTGTTTATCCGCTAAGGTGTGGTTGACCTGCTTATTCGGGGCTTTCAAGTCCACATAGCGGTTGCGTTTGACCGGCACTTGACCTGCGACAGCTCGCTGCGCTTTCGCTACCTGCTCATCGATCCCTTTCAAGGTCCGGCGTGCCCGATCCCAGGAATACTGGTAGTAGGTCACCGAATGCGGGATACCATCGGGTCCACGGCCCGTGCGGTCAGCAAACCTCCATACTTGCCCGTCGGTGTAGGACGCCCCGGGATTGGCCTGCCTCCACACCTGGATCGGATAGGGAATGTCACGCTCCCGAGTACCGAGGATGTAGTGCAGTCCGGCATCCACGACGGCTTGTTTATTACCGGCGGAGAACATCCCGGCGTCGGCGACGATGGTGATGTCATCAAGCTGATAAGCATCCTTGAGCCGATCAATCATCGGCAACATCGTCTGGGTTTCGGCTTTGTTCCCCTCGAACGCCCCGATCGCTACGGGGAACCCAGCGGCATCAGACAACAACCCGACGGTGATTTGGGGTTCCAGGCGACGCTCCTTGGAAAACCCTGGTTTCCGAAGGTCGTCGTCTTTGTCTGTTTCGAAGTACAAGGTCGTGACATCGTAGAGGACCATCACGCCTGGGCCGATCCCAGCATGGGTGGCAAGTGCCTTTGTGACCTGGTCGCGGAAGGCGGTGGTGGCGTAGACGGGTAGGCGTCGTTGGATGGTGCGGTAGGAGGCAGAGGCGACACCGATTTCGGCGAGGGTTTCGATGGATTCGAACTTCGAACCGGGGTGGATGATCCGTGCGGTGACTAGGTCGTAGAAGACTGGGTCATGATCGGTGGCCTCGTGTAGTCCCAGCTGGTGGTAGGCGCCGTGGATGGCGTTGATGAGGTGGTTGGCGCGTTCGCTGGTAATGGGTACGGGATTATCCACCGCGCCTGTCCCGGCTGGCATGGTGACCTCGTCGTTTAGTCCTAGGTCGAGGCCTATTTGATCGCCGTCGATCATGCGTTGGGCGCGGGCGAGAAGGAGGCTAAGTTCCTCATCAGTGTGGGCGGAGCCAAGGTGATCAAGGACGGGTTTTCGATTCCGATACCCCCAGATGACCTGCACAGCCGTGGCACCGGACGCAGTCGGTACGGTGCGGATCTTCGGTGGCATGATTCACAGCCTACTGCCACCCCCACTGCTACCCGCTTAGTCTGACAAACAGCCCCTCACACCGCCAAAATGCCCAGTTCCAGACGTCAAGATGGTCTGCGCCACACCAAAATGGCCTAAGTCAGGTGTCACGCTTCGACGCGCGTGAGTGTGCAGAAAGAGTGGCTGATGCCATTCTTCAACACTAATTAGTGGTCAACCCTGCTTCACCTTGGCTGTCGGAGACCATAGGGGACCTGGCTGAAGCATCGTCGCCCAAAAAAGCCGCTGTAGGCTTCCGCGAGGTGAGTACCGCCCCAACTCCGATGATGACCGCCACTAGCATCGTTGTAGATAAGGTCGCGACTTCGCCGCGCACTGCGTACATCATGGCTGACGTGAATGACACCGATAGCATGAGGGCTAGGGGGTACCTCTCGGCGGCGCGGAAGAGCGACATTGAAATTAGACCGATGGCCAGGGATAGGGCTATCACGGCGGCGAGTCCGCCATTCATATATGCCTCGCCAATGATAGAGAAGCCATAGCCCGCACCTTCGGCACCTCCGGCCCACGCGTAGACAATCCAGTTTGTGAGATTGCCATACTCGGTGGGGGGCTGACGGAATAGGGCTGCCCAGTATGACTCTATAGGGTAGAAGTTTCCCGCCGTCAGACCTTCAAGGATAAACGTATCAATGAAGAGATTTGAACCTTGTCCGAGGATAGTTGAAATTCCAAATTCTTCTTGCTCTGAGCGGAACACAAAGATTGCGGTGGCGCCAATCACTCCAACAATGCCAACGAAGGGGATCCAAAGACGGAAGCGGGAAGATTTTGCCGCCGTGATATGTATTAGAAGAGCAAAAATGACGAAGATGAAGTCACGCTCAAACGTTACTAGGCAATACATAGAGTATGTAAGTAGGTTTATCCATGTCGCAGGAGAGAAGCCTCGATCCTTCCAGGTCAAGATCGCGGCACTCCCCAAGGCCACTTGAATGAGCAGGTAATCGTAGTGGAACGCGCCGGCGGCCTCAATTGTGAGCAATTTGTCGGTAGCACCAGTAGAAAGAATCTGGAATGTCTTGAACGCTGCCCAAACCGAGACCAGGATATTAAGGGTGTCCAAGCCCCAATAAGTCCGTTCAACTCCTGAGTTTTTGGCCGTGGCCAATTTCGTTGGTAGGTGACGTGCCGGCAGCAGCCAACGCCAGAAGAGATACATTACGGCCCACGTAGTGAGGGCGGCGGCATACCACCAAGTAACTGTAGGGATGCGATCGACTACCGTTCCGACGTAAACATCGGCGTTCATCGTCCAGTTCAAAACCGGGCCCAGAGTGAAATAGGCAAAGAAGACTGCGATATAAGGCAAAGGATAACCACTGCGATTTCGCAAACTAATGGCAAGGAGGGCTAGCGCACAAATTGCTAGTTGTGGTGCGACCAACTGGAAGTTGGACAAGGTGCTAAGGAAGTATTCCACGAGCTAAGTCCTGTCTGGCTGGTGCTGCTGAGCTGGCTGGCCAGGGGGTCGACGGTGACGGGCGGTGGGTGGTGGGTTGTAGAAGAAGATGGCTCGCATAAGCAAGTGGATGACAGAACCGATCAAAGCCGCTAACCCGGCGCCTTCTAGATTGAATTTTGCTATCAAGATGAAGCTCGCGATCGTGACGGCAGTCAAAGCTACAAGGGAGCTGATCAACTGCATCCTGAATTGTCGACGAGTGGAAAGCCCTAAGTCAATCATCCAACTTACGGCTCCGGCCGCCCAGGCGGCTAAGAGGATGGTGAAAGTGAAGGGTTCGTTGTATTCATTACCGTATAACCAGCTCAGTAGCGGGCTTGCTATAAAGAACCCAGCCACGACGATGAAAGAACTTGCTAGGCTAGTCAGAGCCACCAGCTTGGTAATATCGGAACGAAGTGCTGGGTATCTGCAAGTCCGGTTTGTGGCAACGAGGCGGGGAAGCAGTAGCTGGGCCAGAGCTGCCACGACCGCCGTGCCAATGACAGTGAGATACGCGACCGCGCTGAAGATACCTACGGCGCCGACATCTACATAGCCGTTAAGCACGTAACGAGGCACATTGGCCATGAGAGATACAACCATTGCTGAGATTCCCAAGGGCCATGCGGTCTGGGCGATCTGCAGGATGGCGGGAAATGAGGCTCGGAAGGTGTCCACTCGGGGCGCTGGAAGAGAGACTAATAGGGCAGCGATTGAACCGAGCAGGGAAGACAGGATTGCCACATCGACGGAAGCATCGAGGAAGACCAGAAAGAAGGCCACCGATGCTGCACTGACCACGCCGTTGAGTCCGCTCTGAAATCCA